>OMXK01000009.1 GCA_900314995.1 uncultured Prevotella sp. | reverse complement strand
ATTTGACCGTATTCTTTCCTCTGTAATCGACTCCCACCTGGGACTTCGCAGTAAGTTGATAGGCTATCAGTACAGCGAGATAATACGGGCCGTCTTCTCCGTTTTCTGCTGTGGCGGCGACTGCATGGAAGACCTCAACCTGTGGGTAGCCGCAGGGACAGATTCTGGTATAGGTGTTAGTTCCCCAAAGATGAGAATAGGAAACGGAAGTCAGTGCGGCTTCCGTTTCTTTTTTTGTCTGGCAATCGGGGACAAAGGGACAAGGGGACAAAACGTATAAAAAAATGTCACGGGGGGACTATGTTTGTGCTGCTAGGGGGGAAAGAGTAGGATCATTTGCGGCGGGGGATTTCGTTTGGATCACTTGCGGCGGGGCCTCTCGCTAGGGTCAGGGCCTGACGAGAAAGTCGCAAGCGACTTTACGTCAGTACCAGACCCCATCGAGAGGCGTTTGCGGCAGTGCCAGACCCCATCGAGAGGCGATGCGGCGGAGGCGAGAGCACAGTGAGAAGCGAAAGCACAGAATTACAGATTTGATAAGGAAATGAAAAAGCGTATTGTTGAGATAGCGTCCTAGAGGGTGATTTCGCCGGAGCCTAGGCAGCGGTGATGATGGTGGTCGTAGACGACGCAGAACTGGCCGGGGGCGACGCCGTGGATCTTCTCCTGGGAATGGACGGTGAGTTCGCCTGAGGCCGTCCACTCCAGACGGGCGGGATGATACTCGGGCGTGTGGCGGATCTTGAAGGTGACCTCTGCGGGCTGCAGCGGCCGGGTGAGGAAATGGAAATCGCGCACCTTGAAGTCTTGCTGATAGGCGGTCTCGGGGTCGTAGCCGTGGGAGACGTAGAGGATGTTCTGCGCCACGTCCTTCTTCACGACGAACCAGGGGCCTCCGGAGAAGCCCATGCCCTTGCGCTGGCCGATGGTGTGGAACCAGAGACCCTTGTGGGTACCGATGCGGCGGCCTGTCTCGAGCTCGATGACGTCGCCGGGCTGCTCGCCGAGGAAGCGGCGGATGTAGTCGTTGTAGTTGATCTTGCCCAGGAAGCAGATGCCCTGCGAGTCCTTGCGGCGGGCGTTGACCAGATGCTCGCGCTCGGCTATCTCGCGTACCTCGTCTTTCATATAGTGGCCGATGGGGAAGAGGGCTTTCCGAAGCTGCCAGTCGTAGATCTGCGCCAGGAAATCGGTCTGATCCTTCACGGGGTCGGGACTGGTGCAGAGCCACTTGCTGCCGTCGGCATCGGTCTCCGTCTGGGCATAGTGGCCCGTGGCGATGAGGTCGTAGTCGTGGCCGCACTTCGCATCGAAGGCGCCGAACTTGATCAGGCGGTTGCACATGACGTCGGGATTGGGGGTGAGGCCTGCACGCACCTTGTCCATCGTGTAGGTGGTGACCTGATCCCAGTATTCGCGATGACAGTCGATGACCTCGAGCCTACAGCCGTACTTGCGGGAAACGGCCGTCGCCATCTCGAGATCCTCCTCGGAGGAGCAGTCCCACTCCTCGTCCTCCTCAGGACCTATCTTGATATAGAAACAATCAGGATGGAGTCCGAGCCTTGCAAACTCGTAGACCACCACGCTGCTGTCGACGCCGCCAGAAAGGAGTACGGCAATCCGCTTATTTTCCAACTCTTTAAGATTCATGGCTGCAAAGGTACGACTATTTTGCGACAGACGGGCATAAAACATCGAAAAACATTTCAGTATTTGCGGAATAATTCGTACCTTTGCCACAGAAATTTCCAAAAACATTACAACTATGGTAGAACTTAAAAACGAACGACTCTCGGTGACGATCGCCGAAAAGGGAGCTGAGCTCCAAAGTATCAAAGACGCAAACGGCAAGGAATACCTGTGGCAGGCTGATCCGCAATTCTGGCCGCGCCACTCACCCATCCTCTTCCCCATCGTGTGCAGCGTGAACAACGACACCTATCGCGTGGACGGCAAGGAATACCACCTGCCGCGTCACGGATTCGCCCGCGACACCGACTTCAAGCTGATTGCCCAGAGCGACCGCAAGGTGACCTTTGCGCTGGAATCGAGCGAGGAGACGAAGCAAGTGTATCCCTACGACTTCACGCTGAGCATTAGCTACGTGCTGGATGATAACAAGATCGGCGTGATCTGGCACGTGCAGAACACCGACAACCGCGAGATCCACTTCCAGATAGGCGGTCACCCTGCCTTCAACATCCCCGACATGAAGGCCGGCGACAAGCAGCGCGGCTGCATCCGTCTGGACAACAGCGAACCGCTCAACGGGCTGAAGAGCTACATCGACGGCTCACACGAGATGATTGAGATTCCCGTGGAGGCAGAGAACGGCATGATGGAGTTTACGGACAACACGTGGCGCAACGACAGCGTGAAGATACACAACTGTCAGGTGCATCGCGCCGAACTGCTGAACAAGAAGGGCGAGGCTGAGGTGACGGTAGAGTTCCGCACGCCTGTCATCGCCTTCTGGAGTCCTTTCGAGAAGCAGGCGCCCTTCGTGTGCATCGAACCGTGGTACGGCCTCGGCGACCCCAGGGGCTTCGACGGCGAGTTCAAGGACAAGCCGCTGATGAACCACCTGCTGCCCGGTGCCTCGTTCATGTCGAAATACGTGATTACCATCGGCTAACAATAATCCCCGCCAATCGGCGGGGATTATTGTTTACAGGCGTTTCTTGGGATAGAGGGCTTCCCACCAGGTGGGATCGTCCTGCAGCCACTTGGCGAACCAGGCCATCTGGGTGGCTACCCACTTCTCGCGCTTGTCGTAGTCGAGGATGTGGTGGTTCTCGCCTTCCACCTCGACGAGGGCTACCTCGCGGCCCAGGAGTTTCAGGGCGGTGAACATCTGGAGGCTCTCGACGAGGGGCACATTGGTGTCGCCCGTGCCGTGAAGCAGCAACAGCGGGGTGTGGATCTTGTCGGCATTGAAGAGCGGCGACTGGTCGACGAAGAGCTGGCGATGGCTCCAGGGATAGCTGTTGGCCATCGATACCTCGCTGTAGTTGTAGCCCCAGTAGCCCTCACCCCAGTAGCTGGTGTGATTGGAGATACCCGCATGGCTGACGGCGCAGGCGAAGATATCGGTGACGGTCTGGAGATACATCGTCATGAAGCCGCCGTAGCTGGCGCCAATGCAGCCGATCTTCTTGGCATTGATGAAGGGATGGGTGGCACAGAGCTTCTTGGTGCCCTCGATGATGTCGTCGGCAGGGCCGCGACCAGCGGTATTCACGTGGCGCGAGGCCCACTCCTGTCCGAAGCCCGTAGCACCGCTGGGCTGGATGACGTAGACCACATAGCCCAGCGAGTTCCAGTACTGGGCGGGATAGCGCGACTCGAAATAGCGGCTCGTGGGTGAGCAGCCGCCGTAGTAGTTCACGATCATCGGATACTGCCTGGAGGCATCGAAGTCGGCTGGCAGGTATAGACGGCCATAGACGGTATAGCCCCGGGAGCTTTCGAAGTTCCAGTCCTCGCAGGTGCCGAGGATGGTCTCGGCAATGAGGCTGCGGCCATCGAAGACGGTCTGCTGCTTGCGCGTCTTCAGGTTGAGCACGTAGGCCGAAGCGGGCGCCATCGTCTCATACGAGAGATAGGTGATGACGGGTGCCTGAGCAGCGAGATCGAAGCGGTAGACATAATCGCCTCCGGCAGGCTGACGGGTAATGACTCCAGTCTTGGGGTTGAGGGCGAAGAGGCGCACGTAGTCACGGTCCTCGGCCGTGAAATAGATCTGTCCGTCGGCCTTCGACCAGTCTGCCATAGAGATGGAGGGGTCGAAGTCTTTCGTGAGCGGTGTCACCTGTCGGGTGGCAAGGTCGTAAACGAAGAGTTCCGTCTCGACCATACTGGGCGTGAGGGAGGCGGGAAGCTGACAGCCGATGCGGTTGAAGGCCTCGGGGGTTCCCGAGAAGAGTATCTGACGGCCATCGGGCGAGAACATGCCACCGCCGATGAAACCCTCGCTGACGAAGAGCGTATCGGCCTTGAGTGTGCGCAAATCGATGATCAAGGCATCTGACACCTCCGTGGGGCGCTTGCCCAGACGGGAATAGGCGGCCCCTACGAGCAGACGGCAGCCATCGGCAGAGATATCCTCCAACATGGCATTATGATGACCAAAGGTGAGGCGCTGGGTAACACCCGTGGCAATATCATACTTGGCCAGATAGGTGCGCTTGCGCCAGCCCGGCTGACGATCGTCCATCTCGAGCACCTCGTAGACGCCCGGATCTTCCTTGGGGCCTTCCTCTTCCAGCGACAGGATGAGATAGTCCTCTGTGGGGCTCACCTCGTAGCGGCCTTCAGGGATATCCTTTGCGAACAAGGTACGCATGCCCGTGAGGGGATCGACCTTATAGAGCGAACGGTGACCGTTGAAGGTCTCCTCGTCGAGATAGGCAACGGTCTTGGGCAGCCATACGACCGACTTGGGCAACAGCGAGAGCAGACGGCCGGTCTTCACCTCGCGCAGTTCGTAGCTCCAGCTCGTAGCTCCGCCACTTTCGGTGGTCTGATAACTCATCACGATATAGGCTCCGTCGGCAGAGAGGCGTGTGTCGCGGATACGCTTGCCGTCAGTCAGATCCTTGAACACATAAGGATGGCGCACGTCGAGGGTATAGGCCACGGGCAGATTGGCATCGATGGTGACCTGAATGGAGTCGGCGGCAGCGGCCTCAGCCAGATACTTGACGGCGAAGACGTGATGATCGGGGGCGAGACTCAGGGTGCCGTCGGCCTCCTGCTCGTCGATATACAACTGGGACTGCTTGGGGCCCTTGACCTCGATCTTACCCTTCAGATAAGAGGGATTGTTGACGTAGAACGTAAGCACGCCCACCGAACGGCTATCGCCCAGGGACGGGAGCACAGCGCCCTCGAAGATCCGGGTAACAGGAGCGGAAAGGGATACGGCCTTCAGGAACGACTTGTCGTCGAACTTCTTGCCCTGCACGTCGACGGTATCGGCGGCAGCAGGCATCATGACGGCATGGGGGCCTGAGAGGTTAAAACGGGTGATGGTGGTCTTCGTCTGGGCACTGACGGTCAGACAGCCTGCCACCAACAGGCAGGATACGAGTAGTCTTTTCATATTGTAGGTTTCGTTTAGTATGCAGCACGGTACTTGCCGTCGTCCTTATCTTCCATCATCGAGAGGTAAGACTGGTAGCGGCTCTGTGCGATGTAATGCTCCTCGAGCGCCTTGAGTACGGCACAGCCCGGCTCATGGGTATGGGTGCAGTTGGAGAAGCGGCAGTCTTTCGAGAACCGGAAGATCTCGGGGAAATAGCTGGTAATCTCCTCGGGCTCCATGTCGAAGGTGCCGAAGCCCTTGATCCCCGGGGTATCGATGAGCCAACTTTTAGTGCTGGGGCCAGGCCCCGAGGTAAAGTTTTGAAGGGGAATCATCTCGGAAAAGGTGGTGGTATGCTGGCCCATGTTATGGGCGTCGGAAATCTCCGAGGTGCGGAGGTTGGCCCCAGGCACCAGACGGTTGATGATCGTAGACTTGCCCACGCCGCTATTGCCGCTGAGCAGGGTGATCTTCCCATCGAGCAGCGGGCGCAGGGCATCGAGCCCCTCGCCTGTCTCGGCAGAGATCTGGTGACAGGTATAGCCGATGGTCTGATAGAGATTCACCATCGCCTGCTGATAGCCCCGCATGTCGGCATCGAGGATATCCGTCTTGTTGAACACCAGGATCACCGGCACGCGATAAGCCTCGGCAGAAGCCAGGAAACGGTCGATGAAGGTGGTGGAAGTCTGGGGGTTGACAACGGTAACCACGAGGACAGCCTGATCGACATTGGCCGCAATGATGTGACTCTGCTTGGAGAGGTTGATGCTCTTGCGGATGATGTAGTTGCGGCGATCCTCAATCTCGGTGATGAAGGAGACCCCCTCGCCGCCAGCAGCCGGCGGGATGATGACGACCCTGTCGCCTACGGCTACGGGATTCGTGCTGCGGATGCCCTTCAGGCGGAAGTTACCCTTGATCTTACAATCAATCAGCTGGCCATCGTCCGCAAGGACGGTGTACCAGCTGCCTGTATTCTTAATGACAAGTCCCTTCATAATAAAGATGTTCCCGCCTGCACAGCGGGAACAACCATCTATACGGTCATGATCTCCTTGTTCTTGGCGGCGATCAAATCGTCAATCTTCTTGATGTACTTGTCGTGAACCTTCTGGAGTTCGGCCTCGGCATCCTTCTCGTTGTCCTCGCTGAGTCCGTCCTTGATGGCCTTCTTCAGCTTCTCCTTGATATCAGAACGCACGTTGCGCACCTCGACCTTCGCCTTCTCGGCAATCTTGTTACACTGCTTGGCGAGCTCACGGCGGCGCTCCTCAGTGGGCACGGGGATGTTCAGGCGGATCACCTCACCATTATTCTCAGGGGTGATGCCCACATCGCTGTCCATGATGGCCTTCTCGATGGCACGGATCTCCTTACGGTCCCAAGGCTTGATGGCGATGGTACGGGGATCGGGCACACTCACATTAGCTACCTGGTTCAGGGGTACCTTACTGCCATAAGATTCCACACGAACACCGTCGAGGATGGCCACATTGGCACGACCTGCACGGATGCGGTTCAGCTCGTCCTCAAGGAACATCGCTGCCATCTCCATGCGCTCCTCACTCTTCTTCAAAGTCTCTTTAACGTCCAACATATTTTCAAGTTTTAGTTTTTTCTGTTGACAAAAGTAGTGTTTTTCTGTTAATCCTCCAAGATATTTCACAATTTTTTTCATTGTTTCGTTGAAAATACGCTTTTTTCGTCCAATTATTTGGTGGTTTGGATAGAATTGACTAACTTTGCGGTTGATTACTATAATTAAAACCTAAGTATGAATTATTCTCAATACTGCCGAAGATTCAGCCTGCTCTCACTGCTACTTGCAGGAAGCCTCGCGGCTCATGCCCAGCAGGAGGACATCAGTCTGCTATTTGACATTCACCACATACTGGCCTATATCGTGGCCGCCTGCATGATATCCATCATCATCATGCTCTATCTCAACCGCGTGCACTATTTCCATACGAAGGACACTGCCAACCACCAGCGCAGGCTCAACACCCAGTTGTCGATCATCCTGGACTCGAACAAGACCAAGACATGGACCTACGACGTCGACCACGACCTGTTTACGACCATCGTCACAGGTGAGGAGATGGAGAAGAAATACACGCCCATGGACTTCCTGCAATTCTACGACCGCGATGATTTCCGACATCTGCTCGGCATCATTTCCGACATCGTCGACGGGAAGACGCTGACAGAAACGCTCGCCATGAAAAATCCAAGGCCCAAGAACGACGACGAGCCCCGCCAATACTACGACGTGAATATCTCTGTGCTGCGCCGCGACCACGGTGACAGACCCCTCATCCTGCTGGGCATTCAGCATGACGTCACGGCCGACCGCGAGAGAGAAAAACTGGCCCGCAACATGATGCTGCGCTACAAGACGGTGTTCAACTCCTCGCAGGTAGACATGTTCTACTATGGCGCTGACGGCCGCATGAAAGACGCAAACGACAAGGCGCTCGAAACCTTCAAGATAACAGACCGCCAGGCTTTTCTCAGACGAGGTGTCAAGTTCAACGATATCCCCGCCTATGAGGATATGGACATCAAGACGATGGAATACATGCACATTTCATCGATTACCGACATAGACAAGCGGAAGCGCGAAGACGAACGGATCCCTGAGACAAAAATCAAAGGGCAGATCTATTACGAGGTGGACCTGGTGCCTGTGAAGGACGAGAAAGGAGAGAACATCGGCGTCGTGGCGGCAGGACGCGACATCACGGAGATGGTGGAATCATTCCACCACCAGCAAGAGGCTGCCCGACAGCTGAAACGGTCAACCAAGGACATGCAGTCGTATATCGACAACATCAACTACTCGCTGAAGATCAGCAACGTGAGGCTGGTGAACTATGACCCCGACAGCCATGAACTTATCATGTTCAGCGACCTGAACAACGTACAGTACAGACTGTCGCAGATACGCGCCCTTACGCTGCTGGTTCAGTCGGAGCGCCGCACGGCCAGAGGTCTGATGCGCAGGATGGACAACAGGCACAAGGACAGCTTCAGCGCCACGCTATGCACCATCTTCCGCGACGACAAGGGGCGGAACATCTACCTGCAATTCCAGATGACGCCCATCGTGGGCAAAGACGGCGAGGTGACCCACTATTTCGGCATGTGCCGCAACATGACGGAAATGGTATACACAGAGCAGATGCTCCAGGAGGAGACGGCCAAAGCCCAGGAGACGGAGCAGCTGAAGAGCACCTTCCTGCAGAACATGAGCTATGAGCTCAGAACACCGTTGAACGCGGTGGTAGGTTTCGCCGAGCTGTATAACGCGGAGCACAGTCCCGAGGACGAACCCGTGTTCGCGGAAGAGATCAAGACCAACACCAACGTGCTGCTGCAACTGATCAACGACATCCTGTTTATCTCACGTCTGGATGCAAGGATGATCGAGTTTGACCTGCAGCCCAACGAATTCGCCTCGCTCTTCGACGGCTGGTGCTATATGGGCTGGAGCGCGCTGGAGTCGAGCGCAAAGACCATCGTGGAGAATCCCTACTCAGGACTGATCCTGAACATCGACCAGCAGCATCTGGGCATGGTCATCCAGAAGATCTGCACCTACACCGCCTATGATGTCCAGGGGATGACCGACGGCACGGTGCGCGCCAAATATGAATACCACCATGGGGAACTGACCATCACCATCGAGGACAACGGAAAGGGACTGACGCCAGAGGGACAAGCCAAGATCTTCGACCGTTTCTCACGCGACAGCCAGGGGCACCATCAAGGAACGGGTCTGGACCTGCCGATCGTCAAGGAGCTGCTGGAGCAGATGGGCGGCAGCATCGAACTGCAGTCGGAACAGGGAAAGGGCACCACCTTCTACATCAGTCTCCCCTGCGAGATGATCTACATGGAAAAGAAATCAGAAATAATCGCATAATACCTCAGAATGATGAATCAGATACTCACAGACATAGCACACAGCAGCTCACCGACGGGAATACAGGGCGTAACCATGCTCATGGTCTTTGCAGTGGTCATCATCTTCCTCGTCAGCTGGATCATCAACCGCATCAGCATACTCCATATCAGGAAGGACTCGGAGAAGATACGCGACCTGTCAATCACCCTGCAACACACACTGAACGTAAGCGGAAGCATCGTGCTCCGCTTCAACCTGCAGGACCGGATGGGCTACAACATGCACGGCAACTTTCTGCCCGCTGAAGGCATGAGCTATCAGGAAAGCCTCAACTACATCCATCCCGACGACAGACCGGGATTCGTGGAATTCATGAGGAAGATGCTCAACGGCACGAAGATAGCCGAATGCACCTTCCGCTGGGACACGAGCCTGAAGCAGCACCTGGGCCACTGGCGCTATATCCACGACACGGGTATCGTGGAATATGTGAGCGAGAACGTCAAGAGACCGTTTGTCTTATACTGCACCCTTAGGGACATCACCGAACAGACAGAGCAGGAGCAGGAAGAAATGCAGATGACAGGCCAATACCGCACCATCTTCGAACAGACGATCACAGGACTGGCCTTCTACGACAAAGACGGCAACCTGATTACGGCGAACAAGAAGATGCAGGAGATCCTGAAGTTCCAGTCGGAAGACGACCCGTACTATTACGGCAACACCATCTACGACATGCCTACCCTCCGCGAGATACTCAACAACCGCCGTATCGAAGAACTGTTCTTCTGCACGAAGAGTGTGGTCATCGAGCGTGGCGTGAACTGCTATACCGAGATGCACGTTCACCCGATCTACGATGATGAGGGCAAGCTGCTATACATCTCGTTCTCCATCCGCGACATCACCCAGGAACGAGAACTGTATCTGCGGAACAAGGAAAACGAGGAAGCCATCCGCCGCACGAACGAAGCAATCCAGCAGTACGAGAGAGAGCTCCAGTACCTGATGGACAACTGCGACATGCGCTTCTTCCGCGCATCCAGAGACAATTGCACGGTGACTTTCTTCAAGAGCATGAATGCACCGGAAAAGACGCTCAGCTTCGAAGAACTGGTAAACAATCACTTCATGGACAGCCCGTTCAAAAACGGCCTCATGGATTACGAGAACTACTTCAATGTGCAAAGAACCGACCTTACGCTGATGCGTCCTATCTTCCATCAAAGCGAGGAGCTGCAGTGGAACTTCATCGACAGCGTTCCCTCGTTTGATGAAAACGGCGTGATGACAGGCACCTATGGTATCATACGCAACGTGGATGCACTCATCAATAAGCAGGAACAGCTGAAACGCGAAACAGAGCGCGCCAACCAGTCGGGTATGCTGAAGAGTACCTTCATGGCCAACATGACGCACGAGATCCGTACGCCGCTCAATGCCATCGTCGGTTTCTCCGACGTATTGCCGATGCTGAAGACGCCAGAAGAGAAGCAGGAGATCATCCGCGTGATCATGAACAACTGCGATATGCTGCTGCGCCTGATCAACGATATCCTGGCCGTATCCGACCTGGAGGGCGGCCATATACACATCATGCCGGTAAAGACGGATTTTGCCCACGATTTCAATGACATCTGCAAGTCGCTGGCACAACGCGTGCAGATGCCGGGGGTAGAGTTCCTGACAGAGAATCCCTACCAGTCGCTCGTGACGACCATTGACAAGGAGCGCATCATGCAGGTATTTACCAACTTCGTCACCAACGCGGTGAAATATACCAAGCAGGGACATATCAAGATAGGCTACGACTATCGTGAACAGGAGGGTATCGGCGGACTGTACTTCTACTGCGAAGATACGGGAGCCGGCATCAAGAAAGAAGACCAGGGAAAGGTTTTCGAACGTTTTGTCAAACTGAACGACTACGTGCAGGGTACAGGCCTTGGCCTGAACATCTCCAAAGCCATCATCGAGAACTGCAAGGGAAAGATCGGCCTCACCTCCGAAGGAGAGGGCAAGGGTTCTACCTTCTGGGCATGGATCCCCTGCGAGGCGGTCATCAACAATGAATGAATCATCTTTATATAAATAAGTATTCACGCACATGAACATCATTAAAGGCTTAATCCTCCTTATCGTCTGCCAGTTTGCATGGGCCACTGTCCAGGCACAGAACGACTCTGTCAGAGTATTCTCTACGGAGCACCCGCTCATCTACGAAGACGCCTGGGATCTGTGGCCATACGTATTCCTCAACGAGAATGGTGAGCCCGACGGCTATAACATCGACCTGTTGAAGATGATCTTCAAGGAACTGGACATCCCCTATGTGATCAAACTGATGCCTACGCTGGATGCACAGCGCGACCTGAAGAGCGGAAAGTCGGACCTGATGCTCAGAATGGACGCCGACTTCTCGCGCGGCAATTCTTCATACGGCAAGAGTATCGTGCAGTTGTTTACCCACAGTTCCGTCATGCCTAAGGACAAACAGGTAGAACTGGAATCAGGCAAGAGTCTCTCGCGCTATGCTGTCATCGTGCATGAAGGCAGTTTCAGCCATCACCTGATCAATAACAACGGATGGGCGAAAGAGATTATCCCCTACGAAGACATGAAGGAGGCCATCCAGAGAGTCAGCTCGAATGACGACGGTATCATCGTGTGGAACACCATGTCGCTGCAGTGGCTGATGCGGAAGTACCATACAGACAACCTGGTCATACAGCCCATCGACCTGCCCTATGGCGAATACAAGTTCATGTCGAAGAATCACAACCTGCTGAACAAGATAGACAGCGTGTATGCCTATCTGCGCGCCAACGACCGCCTGCAGCCCATCCAGAACAAATGGTTCTATCCCGACCGCAAGGATTCGGGCGTACCCGCCTGGATATGGCAGGCTGCTGTGATAACGGTCATCATTGCCCTGCTCATTCTCTTCTACTACCTCATCTTCCGCATCCGCGAGCGCAAGATGACAAAGGTGATGCGCAGGAGCAACGACCGTCTGTCGCTCATCCTGAAGACAGGTCATGTGTCGATGTGGACCTACAACATCCTGACCAAGACTTTCACGTGGATGGATGATCAGGGGCGCGCCCAGCGCAGTTCCAAGATTGACGAATTCGTACACCGCTATCGCCCTGAAGACGTGGAGCAATTAAAGCAAGCCCTCAATGATATCGCCACGCGGAAGATCAAGGATGCCAATATGAACATCAGGATCTACGAAGACGGCCCTGAAAGGAGCGAGCATAACTACACGCTCTCGCTATCCGTGCTTCACCGCAACAAGAACGGCATGCCTACCACGATTCTGTGTACACGCAGTGATATCACCAACGAGCTGCTGCGCCAGATAAAGGTCAAGGATACCATGCTGCGCTATCAGGCTATCTTCCAGACGGTGATGATCGACATGATCTTCTACAACGAGAAGGGCTTTATTGTCGACATGAACCAGAAATCCCTCAATGCCATAGGCATGACCGTTGAGCAATTGAGAGCCAGGAAATTCCATATCAAGGATGTGCTCGGCATCGAGAACCTCGACTTTGAGCACATGGACAACCTGTATGTCACCCAGCTTTTCACATCTCCCGACGACCCACGTGTGCTGAACCAGATCCTGAAGCGCAAGAAACTCTACTACGAGTTGCAGATTGTGCCCATCCACGACGCCAATGGCAAACTGCTCGGACTCTACGGTTCGGGACGAAACGTCACAGAAATCGCCGACTCCTATCAGGCACTGGAGAAGAACGTGGAAGAGCTGCAACAAGCTAACAACGAGATTAGCAGATACATCAGGAATATCGACTATGTGCTTACCGTCGGCGGCTTGCGCATCGTGAGATACGATCCAGAAACCCACATGCTGAACATCTTCAGCGAAGCCAATCGCATTCAGACGACCCTGACACAGTCGCGTATTCTCAACTTCGTGGATAATCAATACAAGAAGAAGGTGGAGCGCATCCTCAACAACATGGACAACCTGTCGCCGAGCAACATTCATGCCGACATCAAGACAACGATCCGCGGGAAGAACAATCAGGCTATCCATCTGCAATTCCACTTCATCCCCTATCACGACAAAACCGGCAGGGTGAAAGAGTATTTCGGCATGTGCCGTGACATCAGCGAACTGAAGCGTATCGAGGAGAAACTGGCCCAGGAGACGCTCCGCGCCCAGGAGGTAGAGGTGGTGAAGAATGCCTTCCTCCACAATATGAGCTTCGAGATCCGTACTCCACTCAACACGGTCGTAGGTTTTGCAGAACTGTTCCAGATGGAGCATTCGACAGAAGACGAGATCGTGTTTATCAAGGAAATCAAGGAGAACTCCGCCAAACTACTGAAACTCATCAACGACATTCTCTTCCTCTCTCGTCTGGATGCTGATATGATTACGATGAAGACACACCCCAGCGACATCGCCGGCACCTTTGAGGCGAAATGTGAGTCGATCTGGGGCAAAATCAAGAAGCCCGGCGTGAACTATATCGTGAAGAATCCGTTCAGAAAACTCGTGGTAGACATCGATGAGCCCAATGCCACTATCATCCTTGAAAAGGCCCTCACCAATGCCGTTGAACATACGACGTCAGGAAGTGTCATGGTGCGCTATGACTATATCGGCGATCAGCTTATCGCAGCGATTGACGACACAGGTTCCGGAATCCCTGAGAACACATTGGCTCATATCTTCGATCGTTTCGTTACGGGTGACGGCAATAATTCCAAGGCTGGACTGGGTCTGAGCATCTGCCACGACCTAATCGAGCACATGGGAGGAACCATCAATATCAAATCTACCGTCGGGAAGGGTACCAGCCTATGGTTCTCTATACCTTGCAGAGCCATTGAGACAGACAGAATATAACGCTTAGAATAGTAGAAACATGACCAAAAGAATCACGACATATATCGCCACTTGCCTGTGCTGTCTGGGCTGTATGCTGCCCGCCAACGCACAGTTGTCGCGTGAATATACGGCAGACCGCCCGTTGACCATCGTCAGCGACTGGGAATTTCCGCCTTATGAATTCCGAAACGACAGAGGAGAACCCGACGGCTACAATGTGGAAGTGCTCGACCTTATTCTAAAGCGACTCGAGATCCCTCACAAGTTTGTGATGCAAGAGTGGTATCTGTGTACCAGAACGTTTGAGAACCGCGAGGCAGACCTCATCCACGCCCTCTCATACATGTACAAAAAGCGTCCGTACGTGATGACACAGAACATGATCACCTACTACCCGCTCAGGTCGGTAAGACGGAAGAGCCAGGAGCCGCTCACAAGAATCAGCCAGCTCTCCCCGGGCGACACCCTGATGCTGAAAAACAACGACTATGCCGCCTTACGCATCAAACAAGAGCGGGATTCCTCATTCAAGGTGGAGTATCGTTCTCCCAAGGAGGCACTGACAGCCATCCGCAACGGCAGAAACTCACATTACATCTGGGGAGAAATACCACTGAAGATGAAGATCAAGGAGTATGCCCTCGACAGTCTTGTGCTCGACGAGATTGACATCCCCGCAGGCGAACTTCGCATCATCGGATATGACAAAGAGATCATCGAAGCCATCGACGACACCTATGCCCGTCTTGAACAATCCGGCGAGCTACAGACTATTCATGACAAATGGTTCTATCCCGAGCGGATCCACAACGACTCGTCGCCAATAGCAGTCCTCATACTTGTAGGCGCCATCATCGCCATCATCATCATATTCCTGCTTAGCCGGCTTATCCGTAACCGTGTCCGTGCTGCCATCAACCGCACAACCGACGTCAACAACATGATGTCGCAGGCGCTGAAGATGGGTAACCTTTACGTGACGGAATATGACGTGGCTACCGACAGTTACAGGAATGTCTACGGCAACATACTGCCGGAAGGCGGCTTGACGCATAACGAGCTTATGAACAGGGTGCCCGCAGAGGATCATAACGACTTCCTGCGTCATAACACGGCCCTTATCCTAGGAGAGACGAACTTGTGGACCTTCACCCGTCGCCTCAATTTGGGTAGCGAGATTGAACCTGACTGGCACTATCTGCAAGGCGACGCCATCGTCGAGAAAGAGGACGGCAAGACGCGCTATGTGATCTATTCGATGAAAGACATCACGCAAGAGGTTAATGAAGAGCGTATCAACAGCGAGACGGGTAACAAATACATGAAGGTGTTTGAGTCGAATCTGATTGCAATGTCATTCTATGGCAAAGACGGTAAACTGATCGACCTTAACGAACAAATGAGGAAACTCTGCCAATTTGACGAGGAAGGAGAAGCCTATTTCCGTAGTGTCAATCTTTTCGATGTGCCTATGGTAAAAGGTATTATCAGTCCTACCCAGACCGATTATGTGCACATGTGCCAGCACATGTATTATCCAGAAATCGGCATCGACAAGCATATCGAGATCAGATTACTTCCTATCCTCGACGAATCGGGCGAATTGAGATTCTTCGTCGTGACCGCCCGCGATGTTACCGCAGAACGTGAGATGTATCTGGAACTGCGTAAACACGAGGCTGAGATCCACAGCACGAATGAAGAGATCAGCCGCTATGAAAGCCAGCTGAATTACCTGCTTGAGAACAGCCAGATGTTTATCTGGAGCTATTCGCCCGAAAACGATATGATCACCATTAGCCGCTCTGCCCACAAAAACGAATACCAAGTGACACCAGAGCAGTTCTTTGAAGGCATCGACGGTGACCCCATAGAAAAACTAAACGAAATCAAGGACAATATAAAGGAAGGCAAGACTTACAACGCCATTCTCCATTTCAACCATACCCACCTGGAGAAGCACCCCGTATGGTATTCCATCAGCGGCGTTCCCACCTTCGACAATGAGGGCCATCTTACCAGCTATTTCGGTATCTCGCGTAATATCACCAAGCTGATGGATATCCAACAGCAGCTGAAAGAAGAGACTGCACGCGCCGAAGACTCAGGAAAGATGAAGAGCGCCTTCCTCGCCAATATGACCCACGAAATCCGCACGCCGCTTAATGCCATCGTTGGCTTCAGCGACTTGCTGCCTGTGGTTGAAACGGCAGAAGAGCGCATGGAGTTCATCCGCATCATCCGCAACAACTGCGACATGCTGATGCGACTTATCAACGATATCCTCGAAGCATCCAATATCGGACAGGCACTCGCTATCCAACCCGTGGAATGTGATATGTCGAAAGTCTTCGATGATATCTGCCAGTCACTTGCCCAACGTGTGCAGGAGCCTGGTGTCTCATTTGTGAAGGACAATCCTTACGCTACCTGTATCACGACACTTGACAAGGGACGTATCCAGCAAGTGCTCACCAACTTCGTCACCAATGCCGTGAAGTACACCCACGAGGGTTATATCAAGGTAGGCTATCACTGGGATCGCAGAATACCGAAAGATGGTACTGAAGCATGCGACGGTCTGGTGTTCTATTGTCTGGATACTGGTGCGGGCATACCCAAGGAGAAGCAGGCAAGTGTGTTTGAGCGATTCGTCAAGCTGAATGACTTTGTACAGGGTACCGGTCTCGGCCTTAGTATCTGTCAGGCTATTGCCGACCGTTGTAACGGTTTTATCGGCGTCACATCGGAAGGTGAAGGTCACGGCTCCTCATTCTGGCTGTGGATTCCCTGCGAACGCAAGTAAGCTGAGCGAACAACATAAAAAGAAGGCGTCCATCATCGCATCGAGGGACGCCTTCTTTTGGGTTCTATAGGTATTCTATCAGAAGAGCAATGTACGTTCGAGCCAATAGATCAGAATACCTGCGAGATAGCCAGCAAAGGCTACCCACGTGATTTTCTTCAGATACCAGCCGAAGGTGATCTTCTCAAGACCCATCACCACGACACCGGCAGCAGAACCAATGATGAGCATCGAGCCGCCGACACCAGCACAATAAGCCAACAACTGCCAGAAGATGCCATCGACAGCCATATCACCAGCAGCAGCAACAGGATACATACCCATACAGCCTGCCACCAGAGGCACATTGTCAACAATCGAAGAGAGCACTCCGATAATACCTGTTACCAGATAATGGTTACCCTCGAAGGTAGAGTCGAGTACCTGGCCCAGCAGCGTGAGCACACCTACCTCCTGAAGTACGGCAACAGCCATCAGGATACCCAGGAAGAACATGATGGTGGAAAGGTCGATCTTCGACAACAGATCAGAGACACGCTTGGCCATCGTATCGTCCTCAGCAGTATTGTAATGGAAGATCTCCGTCACCGTCCAAAGGATACCAAGCACGAGCAGGATACCCATAAACGGCGGCAGATGCGTGATGGTCTTGAATATAGGAACAAAGCACAAGCCGCCAACACCCAGCCAGAAGATGACATTACGCTGTGTCTGCGTGAACTGGCTCACCTCGGCCTTCGGCAAGTTCTGCTCTTTGTCGAACTTGCCATTGAGCTGGTATTGCAGGATAAAGGCTGGTACGAGCATGGAGATCAGCGACGGGACGAATATCTCGGTTATCACACCCTGCGTCGTAATGACACCCTTAATCCAAAGCATAATCGTCGTGACGTCGCCAATGGGCGAGAAAGCACCTCCGGAATTAGCAGCAATCACCACCAAGCCTGCATAAATCAGACGATCGCCCCGGCTCTGCACAAGCTTACGCAGCACCATAATCATCACAATAGAGGTGGTCAGGTTGTCGAGGATGGCTGAGAGGAAGAAGGTCATGAAAGCCATACGCCACATGAGTTTACGCTTGGAGCGTGTCTTCATCACATCGCGCACGAAATTGAATCCGCCATTCGAGTCGACAATCTCCACGATTGTCATGGCTCCCATCAGGAAGAAGAGCGTTCCGGCGGCATCACCCAAGTGGTGCTCAATGACTTCGGAAATGTGATGGACAACACTATCGGCAGCCACCTCCGGATAGAAGGATGCAGGGCCCATCATCAGCAGAGTCCAGCAACATACACACATGAGCAGCGCTATGGCTGCCTTGTTCACCCTTGTCAGGCTCTCCAAGGCTATACAGAGGTAGCCTATGCAGAAAACCGTAACAATAAGAATCGTTAATGTTGACATTTTTATGTTATACGTTTATAAGTTATGATTATTGCCTGCAAAGGTACAAATAAAAACAAAGAATAGTATCCAAAAAACAGAGAAAAATCACGATAACCTTTTCATGAGTAAGTTATTTATCCTTCTTTTGTTAATTTTCAAGCCGATTCTTTGTCATATCAAAAATTAATCGTACTTTTGCAAAGGAAAGAATAATATGACAGATAACGTATCAAACGTAAAATGGAGCAACAATGTGATACTTGTCGACGCCGACTACGTCGACAAGGTTGCATTTAATCTTATCGTGAACTTTGAGCGGATGCTGGAACGACGGATTCCACAGGCAGACTTTGCACGCTGGATAGACTGTGTGGCGCTTGACGGAGGCATCAGGCCAGCCAGTGACACTGACAATCCGTCAGTCCAGGAGACTCAGGTTATACTCGTACACAGCAAGGATTCCCGTCAAATGGACAACTTCAAGCCAGGCAATTATGCCGAAGAGCTTCACGGCAAGGCTTTCAAAGACCATCTGGGGGAATTCATCATCAATGCCTACCCTATTGAAGAGATAGCAGGAGGCGAGAACTATTTCACGGATGTACTTGAATTAGTGGCTAACGAGAAGGATGTCAAGCGCATCATGCTGATTCCCGATGCTGAGAACGCTAATATATATAATAAGGTACGCGAGAAGCTCCGCAAAGTAAAGGATGACGAGAAGCGGATCACCCTCTTCGCCATGCAACCCATGACTGGCGGCAATTACCGGCAGGAGATCCTCGGCTACTCACTCATGGCTGCCCTCGGCATCAGTTCAGAAGAATTAAACAACAAATCGTAATTATAATATGGCAAAAGTATTAATGATTGGCGCCGGAGGCGTCGCTACGGTAGCAGCATTCAAGATTGCGCAGAATGCTGACGTATTTACCGAATTTATGATTGCCAGTCGTCGTAAGGCCAAGTGTGACAAGATTGTGGATGACATCCATAAGGCAGGCTACAACTTGGATATCAAGACTGCTCAGGTGGATGCTGACGACGTGGAACAGTTGAAGGCTCTCTTCAATGACTACAAGCCTGAACTCGTCATCAACCTCGCCCTGCCCTATCAGGACCTGACAATCATGGACGCCTGTCTGGCATGTGGCTGTAACTATCTCGACACCGCCAACTATGAGCCGAAAGACGAGGCACATTTCGAGTACAGTTGGCAGTGGGCATACAAGGACCGCTTCGAACAGGCAGGACTGACTGCTATTCTTGGCTGTGGTTTCGACCCCGGCGTATCCGGTGTCTATACAGCATACGCTGCCAAGCACCACTTCGACGAGATCCATTATCTCGACATCGTAGACTGCAACGCCGGTGATCACCACCATGCCTTCGCTACGAACTTCAACCCAGAGATCAACATCCGCGAGATTACCCAGAAGGGACTCTACTATAAGGATGGCCAGTGGATTGAGACAGAGCCGCTGGAAATCCACAAGCCACTCACCTACCCCAACATCGGTCCCCGTGAGAGCTATCTGCTGCACCACGAAGAGCTGGAGTCGCTGGTGAAGAACTATCCCACCATCAAACAGGGACGTTTCTGGATGACCTTCGGCGAACAGTATCTGAAACACCTCGACGTGATTCAGAATATCGGCATGAGCCGTATCGACGAAATCGAATACGAGGCACCATTGGCCGACGGCTCTGGTACTGCCAAGGTTAAGATCGTACCCCTGCAGTTCCTGAAGGCCGTATTGCCCAATCCTCAGGATCTGGGTGAGAACTACGAAGGCGAAACCAGCATCGGCTGTCGCATCCGTGGTATCAAGGACGGCAAGGAGCACACCTATTATGTCTATAACAACTGCAAACACCAGGAGGCCTATAAGGAGACTGGCATGCAGGGTGTCAGCTACACGACCGGTGTGCCTGCCATGATCGGTGCGATGATGTTCGTCAAGGGCATCTGGAAGAAACCCGGTGTATGGAACGTAGAGGATTTCGATCCCGATCCATTCATGGAACAGTTGAACAAACAAGGTCTGCCTTGGCACGAAGTGTTCGACGGCGACCTCGAACTTTAATTATTAACTCTTAAATTTCTAAAAGCTATGGCAAAGAAAGAAGAAGCTGCGGAGCAACTGACTCCGCAACAGCAGAAACTGAAGGCATTGCAGGCAGCAATGGCCAAAATCGAGAAAGACTTCGGTAAAGGCTCTATCATGCGTATGGGTGAAGAGCAAATAGAGAATGTGGAGGTGATTCCCACTGGTAGTATCGGACTGAATGCCGCACTTGGTGTAGGCGGTTATCCCAAGGGTAGAATCATCGAGATCTATGGTCCAGAGTCATCTGGTAAGACCACTTTGGCCATTCATGCTATTGCTGAGTGCCAGAAGGCTGGCGGTATCGCCGCATTCATCGATGCAGAACATGCTTTCGACCGTTTCTATGCCCAGAAACTCGGTGTAGACGTCGACAACCTGTATATCTCACAGCCCGACAATGGTGAGCAAGCCTTGGATATTGCAGATCATCTTATCCGTTCTTCGGCTATCGACATCATCGTCATCGACTCTGTTGCTGCGTTGACACCAAAGAAAGAGATTGAGGGCGATATGGGTGACTCAGCTGTAGGTCTTCAGGCCCGTCTGATGAGTCAGGCACTCCGTAAGCTTACCTCTACCATCTCTAAGACCAAAACTACCTGTATCTTCATCAACCAATTGAGAGAGAAGATTGGCGTGATGTTTGGCAACCCTGAGACGACGACTGGCGGTAATGCCCTGAAGTTCTACTCTTCTGTACGTCTGGATATCCGCAAGGTAACCACCCTGAAAGATG
This sequence comes from uncultured Prevotella sp., assembly GCA_900314995.1. Taxonomy (GTDB): domain Bacteria; phylum Bacteroidota; class Bacteroidia; order Bacteroidales; family Bacteroidaceae; genus Prevotella. The sequence continues at coordinate 52,538 of OMXK01000009.1, read as the reverse complement.
GCGACACACCTATCGGCAACCAGGTACGTGTCAAGATTGTCAAGAACAAGGTGGCTCCTCCTTTCCGCAAGGCAGAATTTGAGATTACCTTTGGCGAGGGAATCTCGAAGATTGGCGAGATTGTAGACCTGGGAGTGGAATACGATATCATCAAGAAGAGTGGTTCATGGTTCTCTTATGGAGATTCCAGACTGGCTCAAGGCCGCGATGCCACAAAGGCTCTGTTGCAGGACAATCCCGAATTGTGCGAGGAACTGCAAGGCAAGATTATGCAGGCCATTGCCGATAAGGCATAAGACGCATTCCATTACTAATATCAATAAAGCCGCCCCAAATCTGGAGCGGCTTTATTCATGTTTTACACTATTCTGGTTTAGAGCGGAGTAGCCTTTCCTTTGTTACGCTGCCCTGAGCCACCCTTCCGACGCTTTTGCGTTGATTTACCTGCTTTCGGGCCGTCCTTTGTGCTCGTCTTGGTAACGACACCGCTTCCGTCAAAATCTACAAGCAGCAACTTATTGTTCGAACGATTGTATATCCAGGTATAGTGGCCTGCCTGTCCGTGTTCTATCTTATCTGGCTCACCAGCAGCCATCATTGTCTCGTCTTCTGTGAAGCCGATACCTACGTGGCCTGCACGTATCATAGCACGAGAAGCCTCAGAAGTCTGAATCTTCTTGCCAGGACCAGGTGCAAAGATATAGCCGAAATAGTCTTCCTGATTCTCGGCACGATGAGCATCAAGTACGAAGTCACCATAGAAATAGGTACCAAGTGTCGTATTCTTCAGCTTCAGCGTGAACTTGTCATCGTTCTTATGCGGATTCATGGCCTCAATCTGATACTCCATCATACGAGGAATAGCCTGCATCTTCTTTGTCGCCTCATTCATCAGCTTGGTCTTGTACTTCGTATGAATGATCTTCCCGATATAGCTCCTATAATTGTAGCTATTGATAGACATGATGTCATCCACCAACTCGAACGAGTTACCAAACAGGTATTTGGCCTCATCCATGATAAACTCGTCATCACGCATACCGCAATTCGTCTTCGAAATGGCGACATTCTGGAAGAACTCATTACCGTCTTTGTCTTCTACGATAATCTTCACGGGGAAACTGCGGGTTCCTACACCAACAGCCGTCACCTTCACTTCCATATCCTTGTCGACAGTCACATCCTGGAAACCGTCACCGTCATATTCTGTGTCAATACGATAGTGCTGGGTCTTCGTGTACATAGTCTTTCCCATCAGCTTTTCACGGGCGATATCCACATCACCAAGATAAGCTAGCGTAGGAACGCCTGTCTTCTGATAGCAGTAATCATCAAACGATCCGCTGGGAATCTCATAGTAATAATCACGGCCATTATCCTGACAATGGAAATCTATACGTGAATGCCCATCGGAACTTTCATGATGCCCTTTATATACCATAATTTTATATTTCAGGGGCATACTACTCACTTCCTTGCCTGTCGCTGCATCCGTAAAGGTCTTTACGACCAGATCATATTTCTCAGGAATCACCATGAACTTCATACCTTCCTGCCAATCGCAGAGACTGTAAAACTTGAAGTTCTGACTAATAAAGTCTGTCGCAGTTTCTTCAGGAACGATACCTGTCAGATCGCTAACCTCAAAGGCCTGAGCACTCTTCTTGGCCCCACGTGTCTTAACGATATAAGGGTTTTCCTGAGCCATCGCTGCCAAAAAAAGGAAGGCCATGCAGGTCGATAATACAGTTTTCTTCATAACTACCGATAGTTTAATATTTTAGAATTCTGTGTGCAAAGATAACACAAAACAAGCGAATAACAAAATAATTTGTGCCAAAATGACGTAAGGAAAGACATTTTTTGCTTGAAAAGCCATTTTGGCACATGGTTTGCTTACCTATTTGTGACATTTTGAGTGTAATAATCAAGATTAATAACAATTAAAAATATAAGAATTATGGGAAAAATTATTGGAATTGACTTAGGAACTACAAACAGCTGCGTTGCTGTATTCGAAGGTAACGAGCCTGTAGTAATTGCCAACAGCGAGGGTAAGCGCACAACTCCTTCGGTAGTTGGTTTCGTTGATAATGGTGAGCGTAAGATCGGTGATCCTGCCAAGCGTCAGGCCATCACTAATCCTAAGAACACCGTTTATTCTATCAAGCGTTTCATGGGTGAGAACTGGCAGCAGACCGAGAAGGAGATTGCTCGCGTACCTTATTCAGTAGTGAATGAGGGTGGTTATCCCCGTGTTGACATCAATGGCCGTAAATACACACCGCAGGAAATCTCTGCCATGGTGCTTCAGAAGATGAAGAAGACTGCAGAGGATTATCTTGGCGAGGAGGTTAAAGAGGCCGTTATCACCGTACCGGCATACTTCTCTGACTCTCAGCGTCAGGCCACCAAGGAGGCTGGTCAGATTGCAGGTCTCGAAGTGAAGCGTATTGTCAATGAGCCTACAGCTGCCGCTCTGGCATACGGTGTCGATAAGGCCAATAAGGATATGAAGATCGCTGTATTCGACCTCGGTGGTGGTACGTTTGATATCTCTATCCTGGAGTTTGGCGGTGGTGTATTCGAAGTGCTCTCTACCAATGGTGATACTCACCTGGGTGGTGATGATTTCGACCAGGTAATCATCGACTGGCTCGTTCAGGAGTTCAAGAACGACGAGGGTGCCGATCTGACAAGCGACCCGATGGCTATGCAGCGTCTGAAGGAGGCTGCCGAGAAGGCAAAGATCGAACTGTCTTCAAGCACCTCTACTGAAATTAACCTGCCTTACATCATGCCTGTGGCTGGTGTACCTAAGCACATGGTGAAGACGCTGACTCGTGCTAAGTTCGAGCAGCTGGCTCACGATCTGATCCAGGCTTGTCTGGCTCCATGTCAGAAGGCCATCGCTGATGCCAAACTGACAACAGCTGATATTGACGAGGTGATCCTCGTGGGTGGTTCAAGCCGTATCCCTGCTGTGCAGACGCTGGTGAAGAACTACTTCGGCAAGGAGCCTTCAAAGGGTGTGAACCCCGATGAGGTGGTAGCCGTTGGTGCTGCTATCCAGGGTGCCATCCTGAACAAGGAAGGTGGTGTAGGCGACATCGTGCTGCTCGACGTAACCCCGCTGACACTGGGTATCGAGACGATGGGTGGTGTGATGACCAAGCTGATCGAGGCCAATACGACGATTCCTTGCAAGAAGAGCGAGACCTTCTCTACTGCAGCTGACAATCAGACAGAGGTTACCATCCACGTTCTGCAGGGTGAGCGCCCGATGGCAGCTCAGAACAAGAGTATCGGTCAGTTCAATCTGACAGGTATTGCTCCTGCCCGCCGCGGTATTCCTCAGATTGAGGTAACCTTCGACATCGATGCCAACGGTATCCTGAAGGTATCTGCCAAGGATAAGGCCACTGGTAAGGAGCAGGCCATCCGCATCGAGGCTTCGTCTGGTCTGTCTCAGGATGAGATCAACCGCATGAAGGCCGAGGCCGAGCAGAATGCCGAGAACGATAAGAAGGAGCGCGAGCGTGTTGACAAGCTGAATCAGGCTGACTCTATGATCTTCCAGACCGAGAACCAGCTGAACGAGCTTGGCGACAAGATTCCTGCAGACAAGAAGCCTGCTATCGAACAGGCCCTCCAGCAGCTGAAGGATGCCCACAAGGCTGGTGATGTCAATGCTATCGACACTGCCATCGCAGCCCTCAACGCAGCTTGGCAGACTGCTTCACAGCAGATGTACCAGCAAGGACAGGCAGGCCAGCCAGGTGGTGACACCTACCAAGGTGGTCAGCAGCAGGCCGGTGGCCAGCAAGCTGGCGGCAACAAAGCCGACGACATCCAGGATGCCGACTTCGAGGAGGTAAAGTAATTCACAAAGTATTACCAGATAGGAATCGTGCAGACCGATGGGGTCTGCACGATTTTTTTGTGGGCAATTAGAATCTATACTGCAACTTGATATTCGCGGCATGGCGGTTTATCAGCGCATCGCTACAGAATGCATCAAACATGTCATGCCAATCAATTCCCAGATTCCATCTCGTTCCTAACTGCTTGTTCACAGACAGACAGCCATACACCGAAACGCCTGTAGCCTCGTATCTTGGCGTGTTCTTGGTATAGTATATCATCTGCATCCCGATCTGACAGTCATGAGGAAGATAGACCGTCGGGGCTAATCGGAATGCGGCATAGCCTCCACTCTTTGCCGCATATAGATTGGCACCGCCTTTCAGACTCAGCCAATCCTTTTTCCAATATACCGATGCGGCCAACTCCGTGAGATTCTCGCTGTCTTCAATGACAAAATGACTGGCCTCTGCCTTTAGCGTGAGCTTCTGCCTGCTATAGGCATAAGCCAGCTTCACCTGATTGATAGCCCTTTCATCCAGCTGTCCTTGAATCCTCAACCATTCTTCGTCGAGCGAAGCGGCAGAGCCGGTTACTCCATCAAGAATCGCATTGTCATCCATAAAGAGAACTATGTAGGAAGGGTTATAGTATTTGCGATAATAGGCCAACTGAATCTGATTGCGATTATCTGGAACATAGATGACACAGGCATTCGCATTGTCACGGGTGTCAGAATACTTTTGGCTGACATTCTTTTCCATCAATCTATAGTTATAGAACATCACGCGATTGCCAATCGTAAACTTCCACTTAGGCAGGGAATAGGTGAACTGCAGATAGATATCATTGTTGAAGACATCCCAACTCCTGTCCGTATGCTTTTGCCTGGTCATGAGGAAATCGCCCTCGAAACCCAGCATCATGGACAGCCGTTTGGTCACCAGAGGCGTATTCAGCTCAACGGTATACAATGGCAGCTTGTTGGAGAACAACGGATCACTGGCATACTGATAACTACCCACGATGAGCAGTTCGGTACCCAGATCATTGAAGGTGTGGAAGTATCTCGCCCTGCCCATGACCTTTCGTGAAGCACCTGAAGAAGAGCCCAGATACTGCTGGGTGAAGTAGGTCAGCAGCTTGTTTCTGTCATCAAACCGATTCGTCATGTGGAGCGTCAGATACTCATTGTCCCCACCCCTATAACGATAAGAGGCATTGGCATAGAGATCGGTATGCCGACTGCCGTATAGCGCATTCACGGTACCATTACCTTCTGTATCCTTGCCAAAGCTTACTTGTCCCTCCACGAAACCTTCCAACGATTCAGGCATTACCATGTTGATATCCAGCACTTTGCCCATGCCGATGGAGCCCTTGGCCACGCCTGTATTGTCGCAAACCTGAATCCTGGCAATATCCCTGGCTTTCATCTGGCTCAGGATCAGCCTTGTGTCGCCATTCATCGGGCTGTTGTCGATACGGAGACTATAATCGGAGATGACATCTTCGTAACCAACGATCATCAGGTCTGGCATCATCTGGAGGATATCCATCAACGTCTCTTCTCCCGTCAGCTCCATTCGCTGGGGATAAATCATCGTCCTGTCTGCCTTAATCTCTATGACGGGTAGACTATCCTCAGCAAGCATAGAGGCTGAGAAGAGTAGGAATCCTATTACTATGAGTATTTGCCGATGCATACGATTGGGGATTATGCACAACACGATGAAGACTTACAACAGATTCAGGAATAGGGAGATGATGCCGGTATTGATCAGATCGGCGAACATGGCTCCGATGATGGGGACGATGAGGAAAGGCTTGACGGTATAGCGGTATTTGTAGCATACAGCACTCATGTTGGCCATCGCATTGGGGGTAGCGCCAAGGCCGAAACCACAAATTCCGGCACAGAGGACGGCAGCGTCGTAGTCGCGACCCAACAAAGGGAATGCCACAATGTAGGCAAACATGGCCATCATAACGACCTGGGACACCAGGATGACTATCAACGGAAGTGCCAGGCTTTGAAGCTCCCAAAGCTTGAGGGAGATCATGGCCATACCAAGGAAGAAAGACAGGCAGATATTACCGACACTGATGATTCGCTCCATATCAAGCAACTTTTCCGCCTTCTCCCACTTATCTTCGTCCTTGTAGCTGACGAATCCTATGGTATTACGAGTGATGGCTGCCAAGATCAAGGCTCCGAAATAAGTCGGGAACGTGATGCCCGTCTTTGTGAACAGCCAACTCAACAGGGTGCCGCCACCCATAACCAGGAAAATGCAATAAAAAGCCTTGGCATACTGCTGGAACTCCTGCTCGTTCGTACTGATGCGCTTTTTTCGACCCGTTGGCGATGCCTCGTCGCTCTCGATACCAGCCATTGCGGGGTCAATCTCGTCATCTTTCGGCTGCACCTGTTCATGCGTCAGTTTTGTGCGGATAATCCGCTCTGCCAACGGGCCGCCAATCATGGAACCCGCAATCAGGCCGAAGGTAGCAGCAGCCATACCGATGGTGCCTGCACCTTCGAGTCCCATCCCTTCGAGCACACTTGCAAATCCGCCTGCCGTACCATGTCCGCCTGTCATGGATATACTGCCAGCAGCCATACCTATCAAAGGATCAACCCCCATGAGACGGGTAATTCCCATTGGCATCAAGTTCTGCAGAGCAATAATGACTACCAGCAGTACAAGCATGATCACCAAGAGTTTGCCGCCTTGCTTCAATACCTTGAAATCGCTCTGGAAACCGACGCTGGTAAAGAATGCCAGCATAAAGACATCATTCAGCGTGCCATCGAACGACACCTCTATATCGAACCAACCATACAGGGCCAGAGTGATCAATGAAAAGATGATACCACCGCTTACTGGTGACGGCACGCAGAACTTCTGCAGGAAAGCGACCTTACGCGTTAAAATCATACCGACGATGAGGGCCAAGGCACCGATGCCGGCAGTTTGTATCATGTCTAGTTCAATACTTGTCATGCGTAATTCATTGTTCTAAAGATTAGTACCCGTTATTGGTGTTACAAAGATACAAAAAAATGTGGAATCTGTATCACAATTGCTCGTATCTTATGATTTTTTATGATTTTCTTTTGGCATGTTCAGGAAGTAATATTCAGCAAGAAATATTCAGCATAATGTAAAGTTTCATGCTTTTTAGTCATTTAGAAAATTGAAATTTTAGTCTGAAACACATAAAAATCTATTCAACTCTACACAAAAGTTGTCTATTTTGTTGTATATCAATGTTTTGATGCCAAACCAACTATACACTAACTATTCACAAACCCTTCACAAACTCTACACTAACTTTACACAAAAATGGGTATTTTTTGGCAAATAGAGTGCCAGCAACGTGCTAGTTTGAGCGTAAGTGATGGGGCTTTTATCGGCAGAAGAATGGGAGGTTGACAGAAGATGATTATAAAATTCTCTAGAGAATTTAGCAATTTGCTTACGGGTAACTGATGGTTTGTCGTAATGTAAGCATGCGTTTGTCGTTATGTAACTATGGGGTTGTCGTTATGTAAATTGGTAAGAATCGGAAGTGGAGAGGCTGTGTAGAATGACCGGAGGGGCTGTGTAGAGTTAGTGAAGGGTTAGTGTAGAGTTAGTGAATAGTTAGTGTATAGATAAAAAACTTGTAAATAGCTGTATTACAAACGTTTAGACACATTTAGTGTAGAGTTGACTAGAATTTTGCAAATTTCGCCATCAAAAAAGCCGTTTTTATAAAAATCTAAGGGGAAATCTTTTGTGATCAACGTGTTGGCGGGCGTGATTGCGCTGCTGATGCAAAGAGGGCGTAGCAAATGACTGCTACGCCCTCTTCGGGTTTATGTTAAGAGACGCTTTTACTCTTTGCTGGCGTTCTCGGCATCGATGGCCTTGATTTTCTCGCGGACGAGATTCATGTCGTCCTTCAGCTTCTGCACCTTGCGGTTCATCTCGTCGATCAGGCTATTGCCCTTCTTCGAGCTGGCATTGAGGAAACCAAGGTTGTTCTCGTAGGTCTGAACCTCCTGCTTGATAGCCTCATACTGGCGGAACAAGCGGGCGCGCTCGTTGTCGAGGGCATTCTCGCCACGCTCAGCCACCTGCTTCAGATTCTGCTTGAAGTTGTTCAGGCGCTTCTTGGCCACGCTGATGTTCAGCTCCTTATAGAGCTTGTCGAGCACGGCATGATACTCCTCGTAAACCTTATCCTTCTCCTTGAATGGCACGTGGCCGATGGCATTATATTCCTCCACCAGCGCCTGCACTTTCTCCTGGACATTGTCGCCGGCCTCTTCTGCGACGGCCTTCAGCTTGGCGATGACCTCACGCTTCTTGCTCAGGTTGGCATGCTCCTCGCTGTGCTGCCCTACTCCCGCAGCCTTGCGGGCCTCGAAGAACTTGTTGCAGGCTCCGAGGAACTCCTCCCACAGCTGATCGCCCAGCTTCTTGGGCACCATGCCGATGGTCTTCCACTCTTTCTGCAGAGCCACCAGCTTGTCGCTCGTCGACTTCCAGTCAGTAGAGTCTTGCAGCGCCTTTGCTTTCTCAATCAGGGCACGCTTCTTCTCGGCATTCTCCTTGAAGGCATCCTTGAGATTACGGAAATACTCTGCCTTGCGTCCGAAGAAGTCGTCGCAGGCAGCACGGAAGCGCTCGAATATCTTCACGTTCATCTTCTGCGGGGCGAAGCCGATGGTCTTCCACTCCGTCTGCAGTTCGATAATCTGCTTGGTATGCTTTTCCCAGTCGCCGCTGCCCTTGTTCTCTTCGGCAGCAATGGCCTCCACCTTCTCGCAGAGGGCCGTCTTGCGGGCCAGGTTATCCTCCTCCTTGGCACGGATACCCTCGAAATGCTGCTGATGGCGCTTGTTGATGACGGTAGAAGCGGCCTTGAAACGGTTCCATATCTCCTCGCGCAGTTCCTTGCTGACAGGACCGATCTCACGGTATTCCTGATGCAGCTTCTGCAACTGGTGGAAGGCGCTGATGACATCCTCCTCGTCGGCAAGCTTTTCTGCCACCTCACAGAGATGCTGCTTGGCTTCGAGATTCTTCTTGAAGTCGAGTTCACGCGCCTCGCTGTTCAGTCGAAGCATGTCATAGAACTGCTCCACGTAGAGCTGATAGTTACGCCAGAGCTCGTTGGCCTTCTCGGCAGGCACGTTCTTGATCTCACGCCATTGCTGCTGTAATTCCTGGAACTCCTTATAGCTCTTGTTGGCTTCCTCGGGGGTTGTGATCATGCCCTTTATCTGCTCGATGATCGCCAGTTTCTTGGCCAGATTCTCCTGTTTCTCGGCTTCCTGCTCCTTCAGGAGCTTCGCACGCTTTTCCTTGATGATACCCATTTCGGCCTTGAAAGCCTCTTCGGTTTCATCAGGGGCAATCTGATACTGTTCGGGATCACCGCCGGCTTCGATGTAGGCCTTGAGTTGGGCCTCGCGCTCAGCGACATGCAACTTGTAGAAGGCAGTCTTCAGATAGTCTACCTCATCCTTCTGAGGGGCTTCGTCACCATGGGCGATTTCTCTCACTCGTTCCAGAATCTCTGACTTGGATTCATAGACCTTGCGAGGCTGTTCCTCTACCGCTTCATTGATTACTTCGTTCTGACCCTGTACTTCGGCTGGAGAAGCGGCTGCGCCATTGACGAGGGTGTTGTCTTGAGAGTCCATCATTTAACTTTTTTAGTTATTGACTATACGTATCATGGTGCTAGCACCATCATCCCTATAGCCCAACAAGCGTCTGCATGCAGGCTATTTGGGGTCAAAGGTACGAAAAAAGTAAAGAATTAAGCCTAAAATAAAGTTAAAAGATGCTAAACGAGCCGTTTGTGGCGGAAAAACCACCATGCCATTGCCGAAATACCCACCGAAACTACCATCGCGAAGAAGAAGCCCCAGGGTTTTTCCTCCATGCCGTTCACCAGGTTCATACCGAACATAGAGGTAACGAGCGTTGGAATCATCATGATGATCGTGACGGAGGTCAGCGTACGCATCACCGTGTTCATATTGTTGTTGATGATGCTGGAATAGGTGTCCATCGTCGACTCCAGGATATCGGAATAGATGCTGGTGGTCTCTCGGGCCTGCGACATCTCGATATTGACGTCTTCGATCAAGTCGGCATCGAGTTCATCGATCTGGAGTTTGAACTTCAGCTTCTGGAGCAAGTTCTCGTTGCCTCGGATGGAAGTCTGGAAGTAGGTGAGCGAGTCTTGCAGACGGCTGAGACCTATCAGACTCTCATTGTTCACCTCACGGTCGAGATTGCGTTTGGCCTTATCGATGAGCATCGATATCTGCTTCAGGCGCTTCAGATACCAGACGGCACTGGATAGGAACAGGCGGAAGATCATGTCGACATAGTCTGTAAAGCCCTCATTGCGCTTCTGCTGGTAAGACACGAAGTCGATCATCATGTTCGTCTCGTAGTAGCAGACGGTGATGGTGACGTCGCGCTTATGGATAATACCCAGCGGCACGGTGGTATACGGTGTTCTCGACCGTATCTCCTTGACATAGGGGATACGGAGGATGATGAGCATCCATCCGTCGTCGTACTCATAACGGGCACGCTCGTCGGTATCGCTGATGTCCGACATGAAATAATCGGGAATGTTGAACTTCTCTTCGAGTTCGCGCTGGTCATCTTCGGTGGGGCATGTCACCTGTATCCAGCAATTGGACTGCCACTCTGTGAGCTGACTCAGTCCGCCTTGGGTGTTCCAGAAAGTCTTCATCTTGCTAATCCTTTTTTCGTTTGTGAAATGGTTTTAGCGGCAAAGGGATTAGCAGCCTTGCTCGCTCATCCCCCGCCTTTACGAATTATTAGTATCCGCCGGGTAATCGTCCATAATTTTGTTAATACTTTAGTGAATTTGGGTGCAAAGATAGGAAATAAAAATGAAATAATGAAATAAATAAGGCACGGATTACGCGGATTTGCTCGGTTTTTTGTTTTTTTTCAATAACAAGCCGCAAAAATCCGTGCAATCCGTGCCAGTCAATTACTTCTCGGGAATATCTTCGAGCGTCTTCTTGAGCAGCGTCCAGAATGGCTCAACGGTAGCGATGAGGGCGCGCTCGGTGGTGGTGTGGGGCGACTTCATCGTTGGCCCGAATGATACGACATCCAGGTGAGGATACTTGCCCAGAATAATCGAGCACTCCAGTCCAGCGTGGTCTACCTGGATGATACCATCGGCATTGAAGAGTTCCTTATACTCCTTCAGCAGCAGGTGGAGGATCTCTGAATCAGGATTGGGATCCCAACCACCGTATGAACCAGCAGTTTCTACCTTCATGCCAGCCATATTGAAGCAGCTCTCGAGCGTCTTCACGACATAATCCTTCATATCCTCACGGCTGGAGCGGGCGAGGATCTTCAGCAATGCCTTGCCCTCGCCGATGTTGATGATGGCGAGGTTGCTCGATGTCTCAACCACACTCGGATAGCTGGGGATCATACGGATCACACCATCGTGACAGCCATAGATGGCATTGATGAGGTTGTCCTGGATCTCCACGGGAACCTCCATCTTCGGTGTCTCCACATCCTCACAGATTACCTCGATGCCACTCTCGATGCCCTTGTATTCATCGGTGAAGTCCTCAAGCCAGTCCTGAGCGAGTTCCTTCAGGGCTTCTACATTCTCCTTCGGCAGGGTCAGCACGGCCTCTGCCTTGAAGGGGATGGCATTGCGCATGTTGCCGCCCTGCCAAGATGCCAGACGAGCCTCACACTCCTCGATGGCCTCACGAACCAGGCGCACCAACAGTTTGTTGGCATTGCCTCGGCCTTCATGGATCTCCAGACCAGAGTGTCCGCCACGCAAACCTTTCACGGTTACCTTCACGGCAGCATCGTCGGCATCGGTCTCCACCTCTTTATAATCAAGGGTAGCGGTTACGTTGACACCTCCGGCAGAACCGATGACGAACTTGCCCCATGTCTCGGAGTCGAGGTTCATGAGGATATCGCCGTTGAGTTCACCGGCAGGCAGCGCATTGGCACCAAACATGCCCGTCTCTTCGTCGGCAGTAATCAGGGCCTCAACGGGTCCGTGCTTCAGGGTCTTGTCCTCCATGACAGCCATAATGGCAGCCACGCCCAGTCCGTTGTCGGCACCAAGTGTCGTGCCCTTGGCCTTCACCCACTCGCCGTCGATCCAAGGCTGGATGGGATCGGTCTCGAAATTATGGGTACTTTCCGGTGTCTTCTGAGGAACCATATCCATGTGAGCCTGCAGGATGACGCCCTTTTTCTTCTCCATCCCCGGTGAAGCGGGCTTACGCATCACGATGTTATCTGCAGGATCCTTGAAAGCCTCTACCCCAGCCTCCTTGGCAAAGTCGAGCAGGAACTGCTGTACCTTTTCCAGATGTCCGCTTGGGCGAGGAACTTGTGTCAGTGCATAAAAGTTCTTCCAGATGCACACTGGGTTCAGATTTTTGATTTCACTCATAGTTGTTTGTTTTAATAATTATGATCTATTGTCTATAAACTCATTCTTATGTCTTTCCGTAAAGGACAGCACCGCCCAGGCATAGATACCAAGGACAACGACGAGCATTGTCTGGACGGTATGCACGATCAGTACAAACCATAGGGCTTGTTCATCGGCTACGCCATAGAGAATGAGCATCGTCTTGATGGCGAAATGCCAAGGGCCGGCGCCATTCGGCGTGGGCACGATAACTGCGAAGTTGGCCACAACGAACGACACCAATGCACAGCCGACACCCAGGTTCTCCGTAAAGTCGAAGCAGAAGAACGTCAGGTAGTAGTGCAGGAAGTACATGACCCATATACCGATGGAGAATAACAAGTAGAGCGGCAGGTTCTTAACACCTCGCAGAGAGAGCACCCCCTCCCAGATGCCGCTCAGCGTCATCTTCACCTTATTATATATAGAGAAGTTCTTTAGCAACAAGTGGAGCAGAATCAGGACAGCCATGCCACAGACAGCCGTCACGAGCCATCCCGTCAGCGAAAAGCCACCCAGGATACGGTCGAGCGAAGTGCCGGTCTTTTTAAAGAATGTGCCGAAGATGCTCATCTCAATCAGCAGGATCAGTCCGGAGTAGAGCATGACGATCAGCGTATCAACAGCGCGCTCTGTCACCACCGTGCCTAACGCCTTACTGAACGAAACCCCGTCGTAATGCTTCAGCACGGCGCATCGTGAGAATTCGCCGATACGCGGAATCAGCAGACTGGCAGCATAGGAAATGAATACGGCATGAATGCAGGTAGCACTTCTTGCCCGGATCTTCTTGCCGGAAGACGGTTGCTTCACGGAAGTCGGCGACAAGTCGCCGATGGGATCCAGCGTCTGTTTCCAGCGCCAGCCTCGGAACATCTGCGCCAGGATGCCGAAAGGAAAGGAGAGCAACATCCACGTCCAATTCATCTCATCTGTCAGCACATGCTCCAGCCGTGTGAAGTCTTCACCCCTATACATCCAATAGAGAATGGCCCCGCCCAACAGGACCGGGAAGATCACTTTTGCCGTATTTGTGAGGATGGTCTTCGTTTCCATGGGGACAAAGGTACGAATAATAATTGACAGATGTCAACTAAATGCCTGTTTTTTAGCCTATTTTTGCGGTTTTTCTTGTTTGTGTACGCAAACAGCAGTACCTTTGCACCGTCAAAAGACAAAAAAAGGATAACAATTTAAAGAATTGAGAAAGGAATTAGATTATGACACTATTATTTATGGTAACATTCGTCGTTGCAGTATGTATCGCAGAAGCTGTAAAAGTAAACAACGACATGAACTTAGGCGTTAAGTAACGAAAGTTAAAGAAAAGAAAGCATAGAGAAAGGCGGGTAGGATGTGAATCCTGCCCGTCTTTTTTTGGATGAATGAAAAAAAAATCGTAATTTTGCCCCCATGAAACAAGTTCGACCCAAGAAAAACCTTGGTCAGCATTTCTTGACTGACCTGAATATCGCCAAGGCGATAGCCGATACGGTAGATGCCTGCCCGGAGATTCCCGTGCTGGAAGTGGGGCCGGGAATGGGTGTCATGACCCAGTACCTGGTAGAAAAGCCACGTCCTTTCAAGGTCGTGGAGATTGACCGTGAGTCGGTAGCCTATCTTCAGGAGCATTTTCCCCGTCTCTATAATAATATAATAGGTGGAGACTTCCTCCGGATGGACTTGGGTGAGGTTTTCGACGGTCAGCAGTTCGTACTGACAGGAAACTATCCCTACGACATCTCCTCGCAGATATTCTTCAAGATGCTCGACAACAAAGATCTGATTCCCTGCTGCACCGGCATGATCCAGCACGAAGTAGCCCTTCGCATGTCTTCACAGCCAGGCAACAAGCAGTATGGCATCCTCTCCGTCCTCATTCAGGCTTGGTACAATGTGGAGTATCTGTTCACCGTCGAGCCTAGCGTATTCAACCCACCGCCAAAGGTGCAGAGTGCCGTTATTCGCATGACCCGCAACGAAGTAACCGACCTCGGTTGCGACGAACAATTGTTCCGCCGTGTGGTAAAAACCGTCTTCAACCAGCGCCGGAAGATGCTGCGTGTCTCCCTCCGACAGATCTTCAATGCCGGCCATCCTGCCTCACCCGACTTCTTCAACGACGATATGATGACCCGTCGGCCAGAGCAACTTTCCATCCCTGAGTTCGTGGAACTCACCAACAAGATAGAAAAAGAGCTGTTATCGAGCACAATTTAGGTGTGTTCGCGCACAACCGCCTTGACATACATCAAAAGAAAGCCCTTTTTTAGTCAAAAACAGGTCGTAATCCATTGAAGGTTGCGAAAATCGTCGTACCTTTGCATCGTCAAAAGGAAACAATGACATTCTTCAATAGAATTAACACGAACACGATACAGAGGTATTAGTTAAAGGTAAAGATTGATAATAAGGTTTTAGTTAGAGTTAATAGTTAGTTAGGATTTAGGTTTAGGTTTATAAGTTTAGATTGAGATAGGTATTTCTAAGGTGTTAGAAAGAATTGTTAGTAAGGATAACAGACGCAGTGGTGACACTCCGTTTCTTCTCAGAAAAAGGTTTTTAGTTATTCATAGATTGTTGGCGCCGCCCTTGAGTCGTTGATGACCCTTGAGCGGCTTTTTTGTGCCTATCAGTTTGACCGCAAGTTATTTACGCCTTGCAGGTCTGACCACCTTCTTCTTTGCAGGTGTTTTCTTCTCTGGCTGGGGCAGGTCCTTTGTCACAGTGGCTTTCAGGATACGAATATCCTCTAGCGGACGATCATTCTTGTCTGTCTCCACGCCTTGGATCTTCTCCACCACATCCATGCCTTCCACCACTTCGCCAAACACGGTATATTGTCCGTCGAGGTGAGGAGTACCGCCAACGGTCTTATACACCTCCATCATCTCTGGCGTCAGTTTCACCTGTCCTTGAGTGGCAGAGTCAAGTTTCTCCTGAACTTTAGCTAACTGCATGTCATTGAGGATCTTACCCCAGACAATATAGAACTGGCAGGCAGAAGAGCGCCTTTCGGGATTCACCTTATCCCCTTCCCTCGCCATCGCCACGACACCACGACGATGGAATATCCGGGGCAGACGGAACTCAGCTTCCGTAGTATAATCAAAATCACCCGTGCCCAGCAGCTGTCCTGGTTTAGCATGCTTACTGTTGGTATCGCCGCTCTGAATCATGAAATTCTTGATAACACGATGGATGAGCAGGGAGTCATAGACACCCATCTTCGTGATTTTCAAGAAGTTATCACGAGTCTGCGGCGTCTCGTCATAGAGTGAGATACGGATATTACCCGCTGTAGTCTCAAGCAGCACTTCTGTCGTCTGGGCAACGCTCAATGACACATGACAGAGGACAAATGATAAAACAATCAGAATCTTGCGCATATTGATAACCTTTAATTCTCCATTTTCAATTTCAGTTTGTTTGCCCAGCCACCTTTGAAGAGACGGATCAGGAAGATGATGCCACGGAAGATCAATTCGATGGCCATTGCCGTCCAAACACCCTTGAGGCCATACTTCGGGGCAAGGCTGGCAGCAAGCGTCAGACGGACAAGCCACATCGAGCAAAGACTCATGGCCGCCGGAACCATCGTGTCGCCAGCACCGATAAAGACACCATTGGCCACGATAGCAACTGCGAACATCGGTTCTGCCCAAGCCTCGATGCGAAGGACCTGCGTTCCCTGAGCTATCACCTCTTCTACAGGTGACATGATACCCATCAGTTCCGGAGCGAAAATCCACATCAGCACGCCCATCAACGTCATCACCGTAATGCCCAGTCCTACAGACATATAGGCAAACGATCGGGTCAGGACTTTCTGTCCTGCGCCGATGCCTTGTCCTACAAGGGTCGTAGCAGCCTCGGCAATACCGAAGCCAGGCATGTAACAGAGACTTTCAACCGTGATGGCCAGCGAATGGGCGGCAATGGCGACTGTTCCCAATGGAGCCACGATAAGCGTACTTACAACCTGCGCCGAACCCATCAACAAATGTTGCAGGCCCATTGGTGCGCCAATCTTAAAAGCAGTACCCACGGTATTCGCTTTAGGCTTGAAGGAGCCAGGGCGTCCTACGAGTGAGAGCATCTGCGACTTCACCAACAAGAACCAGAGCATCAACGCAGCGGTAATCAGCATGGCAGCACCAGTGCCGATGGCAGCACCCATCACCCCCAAGTTGAATATATATATAAATAGGTAGTTAAAGCAGACATCCAGTACACACATGCCGATATTCAGAATCGAGGGGATTTTCATGTTGCCGGAACATTTCAGCATCGAGCCAGCCAGACCTTCCATCTGGAAGAAGATACCGCAAATGCCAAAAATGGCGAAATAGAGTGATGCGTCGCGGGCTATCTCCTCTGTGCCTCCCAGCCAATAAGGCAAATAGGGTGCGATGACGAGAGAGATAAAGGTAATCATCAGCGCCCAAATCGTACAACAGACGATGGACTGCCGCAACACCTTTCTGGCTGCCTCGAAGTCATTGGCACCGATAAAATGGGCCACTTGTACGGAGAATCCCATGTTTGCCGCTGAGGCCAGCCCTCCCATCAGCCATCCCGTTGTCTCCACAATGCCAATGGCAGCCGAAGCCTTTGCTCCCAGATGACCTACCATCGAGGCGTCGATGAAGAACATCACCGTTGCGGAAATCTGCGCCAGAATGGAGGGGATACTCAACTGTACGATCAGCGACAATTTCTCTTGCCGGCTCATCGTGCGACCCTCTCGGATATACGAGAGCAGTAGCTCACTATTCTTAACTTTCTTCACTGGCGCTAGTTTAATTGCTCTTGTCCTGCTATTGTTGGATACTTTCGATACGAAGCTTCAAGGTTCCGGCAGGGACGCGCACTTCCACCACATCGCCCACCTTCTTATTCAACAGAGCCTGTGCTATCGGTGATTTGATGGATATCTTTCCCTCACGGATATTCGCCTCATTCGGACTGGCAATCGTGTACGTCATCCTACTGTTGGTAGCCAGATTCGTCATCTCCACCTTGCTGAGCAGCTGCACGCTGTCGGAGGAAAGACGCGACGTGTCAATCACCCTGGCATTCGCCAATACACGCTGCTTAAAACGGATTCGTCCCAACAGTCGGGCCTGTTCACGCTTGGCTGCATGATACTCGAAATTCTCGCTGAGATCACCTTTGTCTCGTGCCTCGGCAATGGCATCCTTCACCTGGGGCAGTTCCACGGTCTCCATCTGACGGAGTTCGGCTACGAGTTTATCGTAACCTTCCTGTGACATATATTCTATACTCATATCATTTCTTCGTTTGATGGTGCAAATATACACATTATTCCGCAGATTATTGTTGAAAAATGCTTTTTTTTCCAAAGACCTTGCAAAATCTCAATAATAATGTTTATTTTTGCACACCGAACACTCTGATGAGTTTCTACCAAAAGCTACTAATTATACATTATAAGATGAAGACAAGACTGATCGTTAGTTTTATAGTTTTGATGGAATCCCTGACCATTTGGGGATCGGACATCAAGCTAAGTTACCCCATCCTTGGCGGTGAACTAAGCAACTCTGCCGCCACATCAGTGGCCGATATCGACGAAGTTATGCCACGGATGAGGGCACTGGGACTGAACACGGTGCTCGTGCCGGCTTATTGGGAGCTGATGGAGCCCATAGAGGGGCAGTTTGACTTTTCGCTGATCGACCGTACCATTGACGTAGCACAGCGTGAGCAGTTGCGTATCGTCTTTCTCTGGTTTGGTGCATGGAAAAACTCGATGTCATGTTATGCACCAGGCTGGTTCAAGCTCGACACCAAGCGATTCCCACGAGCAATGACAGCCGGTGGCAAGCCGATGGAGATTGCCTCGTGCTTCAGCAACGACGTTCTGCAGGCTGATTTGAAGGCTTTTTCCGCGCTGATGCGGCATATCAGGGAAAAAGACCCACAGCGTAAGGTGGTCATTATGATGCAGATAGAAAACGAGATTGGTATGTTAGAGTCGGCACGCGACCACTCACCACTGGCAGAAAACGCCTACAATAAAGAGCGATGGGCAGAGCGCTATGGTACAGATGAATACGCCGATGAGAAGTTTATGGCACTGAGTTATGCCCGCTATGTGGAGCATCTGGCCAAGGCTGCCCGAGAGATTCATGACATGCCACTTTATGTAAACGCCGCAATGAACAGTCGCGGGCGTCGACCTGGGGAATATCCGTCTGCCGGGCCACTGGCTCATCTTATCGACTTATGGCATGAAGGAGCACCAAGTATCGATCTGCTCGCTCCCGACATCTATGACACTGGATTCAAGTCGTGGGCCGCTCAGTATGCCATGCCCCTACGTCCACAAGATGGCGGAAAAGTCAAAAACCGCCTTTTCATCCCTGAAAGCCGTTGCTGCGAGAACAGTGGCGTACGTGCTCTTTATGCATTCGGTGAACATCAAGCACTAGGTTTCAGCCCCTTCGCCATCGACCAGGCCGCCAAAAATGAAACGGAATCCGTGACACAGGCTTACGGACTTTTATCACAGGTCTTCAAGATCCGACACATGGAAAACACCTGGGGACTGCTATTCGATCAAGATGACCGTGAGCGCATCATCGAAGACAATGGCGTGGTGATGACCTGCCGACACTACTTCACGCTCCCCTGGGATCCTCGCGCCACCAATGGAACGACTTGGCCTGAAGGGGGTGCCATGCTCATCCGACTCGGGAAGTTCGACTACCTGCTAGCGGGTAGCGGCGTTGTCATCGACTTCAAGACACCAGCGGAAAAACAGCAAGAAGGTATCAAGATATTAGGCGAAGACGGTTTTGCCGAGGCAGGTGGATCCTCAGCCCAATCACCTGTCTCCCAAAAGTTTAAAGGCAAACGCCTCGGACTCCTATCCGTTGATGAAGTGGAAATCAGCTCTGACGGTACCATGCAATACCTCCGTCGCCACAACGGTGACCAGACGCATCAAGGCCGTCATGCCCGAATCAGCATCGGCGAATGGAAATTACTCCATATCAAACTTTACGAATATTGAAAAGGGCTCAGAAGAACATTAAACTACATACAAAGAGTGAATCATGTCCCCAGAAACTCGCTTGGAGTAAGGCCGGTAATCCGTTTGAAGAGACGGGTGAAATGATGTGGGAAGTCGAAACCGAGCAAGCGAGAGGTCTCGCTGATGTTGTGACCCTGCATGAGTAGGCTCTTGGCCTGATTGATGACGTAGTTGTGGATGTAGCCAATGGCAGTACCACCCGTGGCTTTGTGGATGAGGTCGCCAAAGTAACGCGGTGAATAGGCTAGTTCCGCTGCACAATAGGCGACGGTGGGCAGACCCTGCATCAGCTGACGGTTCTCACGAAAATAGGTTTGAAGCAGATTGTGAAAGCGCTTCAGCAGGTCAGCCTCTCCCCTGTCCTCTTCGAAAAGCTGGCGCTGGTAGATGCGGTTACAGTATTCCAGAATCAGGCGCAGATAGCCCAGCAGTATGTTTCGGAGCGAAGGTGAATCCACATGGATCAGTAGCTCTTGTCGCATCTGAGCTACCAACTGCGTGATGCAAAGCCATTCGTCGGGCTCCATGTGTAATGAACCATCGAAGAAATATGAGAAGAACTGATAACGGTCTATCTGGCGTTCCAACTCGGTGCCGTGCAACAATTCGGGCGACCACAACAACACCCAACCACACAACGAGATGCGCTCACCATTGTCTTCCAGTCCGCCTATCTGTCCTGGTTCTACAGCTATGATTGAGGCATCGCTTACCTGCATCGTCTTCATGCCATAAGAGAGCGTATTAGGAAACTGTCGCTGGATAAACAGACCATACACGCCATAGTTGTTCAGGCTATGACGAAAGGGCGCCAACTCATCATAATGGATGATGCTAACTAACGGGTGCAACACCGGAGCATCCACGAAACGAGCATAGTCGTTGGGGGAATCAACCTTCAAAATATTCCGCATATCGGTGGCAAAGATACATAAAACAATCCAATAATGGTAGAAAATTGATGTTTATTTAGCATTTTCTGCGAAATTGGTATATCATCAGCCAATTTGTGTAATACCTATATAAAATAATGTGCGTACCTTTGCAATAAGATTAGAATACCTACATTAAAGATAGAATATATGAAACATTTTTTTTCTTATTTAGCAGTGATGCTATTAAGCTGCTGCACTATGAACAGCGAGGTGAAAGCCGAGATCCCAGCAAATGAAGGCAAGACACTAGTAGTGTACTATAGCTACACAGGCAACTGCCGTGAGATTGTTACGACGCTTACCAGTCAGATTGAGGCCGACGTGCTTGAGATTCTTCCTGCTGAAAAGGGGCTCAAATACGAGGCTAACAACTATGCTCTTGGCACACAATTGCTGCAAGCTATCAAGGATGCCCCCGACGATGCCAATAGCTACCCTGCCATCGACCCTGTTACGACCTCGCTCAACGACTACCAGAACATCATCATCGTGACCCCGCTTTGGTGGAGTCAGATGGCAGCCATCATGCAGTCCTACCTCTATCAGAGTGCATCTCAGATGGAAGGAAAGCACGTCGGAATGATTGTATCAAGTCACTCGAGCGGCATTAGTGGTGTGGTGAGTGATGCCGAGAGGTTATTGCCTAATGTCACGTGGATGGGTGAAGCCTTGTGGATTAATGCCAGCAACCACGCCAATCGTGCCTCGCTGATTGAAGACTGGCTCAAGACACAGGATTTCGATAAAGAGAATACTACTATGGATAAAATGTATATCACCATCGGTGGACAAACGCAAAGCGTTACGCTAGTTGACAATGACGCCACGCTCGAGTTGGTTGCTGAACTTCAAAACGCGCCCATCACGGTAACACTCAACGACAACAATTTCGAGATATGGGGTTCTTTGGGAAGATCACTGACAACGAAAGACGAGCAGATGACAGCTCAGCCAGGAGACATCGTACTCTATAACGGCAGCAATATCTGCATCTTCTACGATACAAACTCATGGAGCTATACACGCTTAGGCAAAATCGAAGGACTATCAGAGAGCGAGCTTCGCACATTCCTGAAAGCTGGCCAAAGCAATATCGCCGTTACACTTTCGCTTACATCAGGCACGACAGCCATCGAAAGCCTCACCCCTAACTCATTTTCTAAGGGCGAAGGGAATATTTACACCTTGAATGGTGTGAAGGTTAGCAATCCTTCGAAAGGTATTTATATCAAGAATGGCAGAAAGATCGTATTATAATTTAGTGCAGTAGCGACTGAAAAATCGAGGTGCAATTTGTAAAACATCTCAGAAAATTGTTGTATCTTTGCACTTTGAATAGAAAAAGCTATTAATTACGATAAATAAAAATAAACTATGTTAGGAAACTTTTCTTATTACAATCCCACCAAACTGTATTTTGGCGATGAATCCCTGAACTTCCTCAAGGACGAACTGAAGGGCTATGGTCCTGTGGTACTGCTCAACTATGGCAGCGGCAGTGTGAAGCGTAACGGTATCTACGACCAGGTAGTGGCTATCCTCAGGGAGGCAGGCAAGACCATCATCGAGAACCCTGGTGTGATGACCAATCCGACTTTGGAGAAACTGAACGAGGGCGTGAAGATAGCCCGCGAGAATGAGGTGGATTTGATTCTTGCCCTTGGTGGTGGCAGTGTGTGCGACTACTCGAAAGCGGTAGCTGCATCCGTCTATTACGAAGGTGACTACTGGGACCAGTTCTGGCTGAAGCAGCAGAACCCCGCTGAGGATCAGCGACTGCTGCCCGTAGGCTGCATCCTGACAATGGCAGGCACAGGCTCGGAAATGAATGCTGGTACGGTGATTACCGATACTGAGCACACGTTCAAGGTGGGCCATGTGTTCGATAGCCGCCTGATGCCTAAGTTCTCTATTCTTAACCCGAAGTTTACGATGACCGTGCCCGAAAACCAGATGAAGGCAGGCATCTACGATATCATGAACCACATCATGGAGCAGTACTTCTCTGACTTCGACGACAACACCAGCGATTATCTCTCAGAGGGACTGATGCGCTCGGTCATCCATAGTAGCCGCATCGCCGTGAAGAATCCACAGGACTACGAGGCGCGCTCCAACATCATGTGGACAGCCACATGGGCACTGAACACCCTCATCGGACTGGGTAAGCAGCAAGACTGGATGGTACACATGATTGGTCACAGCGTGGGAGCCTGGACACACGCTCCCCACGGCTATGCCCTCGCCTCCGTCTCGATGGCCTACTATCGTCGCGCTATGCAGAACGGTCTGCCAAAATTCGTGCGTTTTGCCAAGAACGTGTGGGATATCCAGGGAGAAGGAATGACCGATGAGCAGATAGCCGAAGCAGGTCTGCAGGCTTTGAAAGCCTGGATGCAGGAGATTGGTCTTCCGCTCACCATCAGTGAGTTAGGTGCCACAGAAGAGATGATTTCCGGTATCACCGAGACCACTGTGGTCTATCCTGCAGGCTATCTGAATCTGACAAAAGAGAACATAACAGAGATTTTGAAGGAAAGCATGTAATATGAAACGAATTGTCTTTTTAATGGCGGTATTATTGATGATGGAAACAGTAAATGCACAGACGCTGACCGAGCGTCAAAAGGGATTGGCAGCATGTGCCTGTCTGATGGCACAAGGGGATATGACTCGTTTGGAGCCTGCCGTTCGCATGGCCTTAGACAATGGTGTAACCATCAACGAACTGAAGGAGGCCTTCTCACAGCTTTATGCCTACACAGGATTTCCCCGTTCGCTGAATGCACTGGGAGTGCTGAGTAAGGTATTGGAAAACAAACAGGCTAACTGGCAGGAAGGTAAGCCGTGGAAGCGCCCTGCTGAATGGGACGATACCAAGAAGGCATACGAACTGGGCACAAAGAACCAGACACAACTCTCAGGAAAGCCGTTCAACTATGACTTCTGTCCGCAGGACGACTACTACCTGAAGTCACACCTCTTCGGTGACATCTTCGCTGGCGACCAGCTCTCTGCTGCCGACCGTGAGATAGTTACCGTAGCTGCCCTGAGTGGTCTCGAAGGCGTTGCTCCACAACTCGCCGCCCACAAGCAGGGTGCCGTGAATATGGGTAACAGTCAGAAGCTGGTGGATGAACTCTGCGCTTGGCTCTGCGACGAGGGCTATACCCTGAACACCAAGTGGCCTAAGGGCGAACCTAATCCTTATGGCAAGTACTTCATTGGGCAGAGTTATCTGGCAGATGTCGGTGGTGGTGTCATGAACGTTACGTTCGAACCCCGCTGCCGCAACAACTGGCATATTCACCACAAGCAGGTACAGGTATTGATTTGCGTTGCAGGTCGTGGCTGGTATCAGGAATGGGGCAAGGCTCCTGTTGAGATGACTCCTGGCACCGTCATCGCCATTCCTGCCGAGGTGAAGCACTGGCACGGAGCCCAGAAAGACTCATGGTTCCAGCACCTCACCTATCATAAAGATGTGCAGGAAGGTGCCAGCAACGAGTGGTGCGAGCCTGTGGATGATGCCACCTATAATGTATTGACGAAATAGTTTTCATATCAATGAAAAAGGTATTATTAGCCGCAGCATTGGTGGGTGGAATGCTCACAGCCTGCACACAGAAGAACAACAACAATCAAAACAACGAAAGTATGAATACAACATTCTTTGACAAGCAAAGCGCCGCAAGCGTCGAGCGAACATTGACGCAGGAGTGGGACAAGGTGTTCCCATTGAGTGAGAAAGTGAATCACAAGAAGGTGACGTTTGAGACGCAGTACGGATTGACACTTGCCGCTGACCTCTATACCCCAAAAGATGCCGAAGGTAAGTTGGCTGCTATCGCTGTCAGTGGTCCTTTCGGAGCCGTCAAGGAACAGTCGAGCGGACTCTATGCGATGAAGATGGCAGAGCGTGGTTTCGCGGCTTTGGCCTTCGACCCTTCATATACTGGTGAGAGCAGCGGCGAACCTCGTCGCACGGCTTCACCCGACATCAATACCGAGGACTTTATGGCAGCTGTCGACTTCCTGTCGAAACAGGACAATGTCGATGCCGAGAAGATAGGCATCATAGGCATCTGCGGTTGGGGTGGTATCGCCCTGAATGCCGCCGCTGCCGACACACGCATCAAGGCTACCGTGGCCTCTACGATGTATGATATGACCCGCGTCAGCGGCAATGACTACAACGATGCTTTCGATAATGAGCAGTGGCGCCACAGGAATCGTGAGAACCTCTCCAAACAGCGTCTCGTCGACCCCAGCGCGATGGCTGGTGGTGTGCTCGACACTGTGCCCCCACAGGCGCCTCGTTTCGTTCACGACTACTATGACTACTATAAGACCGCTCGTGGCTATCACAAGCGCTCGGGCAACTCGAACGACGGCTGGCGCGTCATCGGTACGCAGGCCTATGCCAACAGCCGTTTCCTCTATTACATCAACGAAATCCGCTCTGCCGTTCTCGTGATGCACGGTGCCGACGCCCACTCTCGCTACTTTGGTGAAGCTGCCTATCACTATATGGTGGAGGGTAAGGCCGAGGGTTACAAGTTCGTTGGCGAACCAAATCCCAACCCCGAGAACAAACAACTGCTCATCATCCCCGATGCCTCACACTGCGACCTCTACGATGGCGGTTACGAGGAAAAGGCAGGCAAAGGTCAGCCCAAGAACATGATTCCTTGGGATAAACTTGCAGACTTCTTTGCCCAGATGAAGTAGCCAAAATTCTTAAAAAATGATAAGTCCCAAGGCAATTTGCTTCTGCTTTGGGACTTTTTCGTATCTTTGCTCCCAATATCTCGGATTATTGGCAAAAAGAGAAAGAAATGGAAAAGAAAGTACTAATTGCGCTTGTTGTATTGGTAAACATGGTATATGTATGCCAGGCACAGAATGCTGTCGTCAAGATGTTTCCTGAAAATGGAGCAACTAATGTGAATATCGACACGCATCTGACACTGACGATGAGTGATGATGTCGTCATTGGTAAGCAAGGTTTCGTGTCTGTCTATGACCTTAAAACGGGTAAACTTGTAGACCGTCTTGACATGAGCATCCCAGCCGGGCCTACCAAAAGTCAGCCAAAGAATCCTAACGCGCAATATACGCCCGTACCTTATTTATATAGGACACAACATGTCACAAACCGCAACACCAAAGCCGGAACCCCCTCCGGTATAAATGCCTGGGATACGGGCCACTATCAGCTTGACATTATCGGCGGGTTCTCTGACGGTTTCCATTTCTATCCCATCATCCCCCACGGCAAACAGCTGACCATCTACCTGCATCACAACATGCTGGAATATGGTCATGCGTATTATGTCATCATCGATAAAGGCATCATCAGTGGCTTTGAAGGCATAAAGGGGAAAAAGGGCTGGACATTTCGCACAAAAGACCAGGCCCCCGACACCAACCAGCGACTACTGACGGTATCGGCAGACGGCAATGGTGACTTTTCTACCGTTCAGGGAGCGATGGACTTCATTCCCGATTCTGTTGCAACTGCTCAGGAAGGCTATCGGGTGTTTGTGAAGAATGGTGACTACGAGGAACTGGTGTACTTCCGCAACAAACGTTTTGTCACCATCGAGGGCGAAAGTCGCGATGGTGTCTTGATTCATTATAGGAACAACGAGGTATTTAATCCCCACCCTGCAGACATCAAGACCAACGAGGTTCGAGGTACATTCCCCTCACGCCGAGCAGCCTTTGCTGCCGATAACTGCAGCGACTTGACTCTGTGCAACCTGACGATTAGGACTGATTGCAAAGGACAGGCAGAAGGTCTGTTGGTGAACGGGGAGCGCAACTACTTTGAGAACGTCCACATCATCGGTGACGGTGATGCCCTGCAGGCCAATGGCAGTTGCTACTGGCAAAACTGCCGCATTGACGGTGGCGGCGATACGATATTAGGGCGCGGTCCCTCGTTCTTCAACCACTGTACCATTACCAGTCATGGGGCTTTCATGTGGATTCGCAACGGTCAGGAGAATCATGGCAACATATTTGTTGACTGCCATTTCAAGGGGTTGAGTGAATATGCCGAACTGGGGCGGTTACCCGATAATCACGGAAAGAACTATCCGTATGCAGAATGCGTACTGCTGAACTGTACCTTGGAGAACATACCCTCATACGGATGGGGCAAGATTGACGACGGTGCAAAGACAGCGAACATCCTTGAGTTTAACAGCCACGATGCGGATAACCAACCCATCGACACATCAAAAAGGAATCCGCTGATGCGCCAACTCGACCCAATCCGCGATGCCGAACTCATTGGAAGGTATTCTGATAGTCATTGGGTTTTAGGTTTTTGATAAACAATCCTAAAATTTGATGCAATTACTGCACATTTATAGCAATAATTGATAACTTTGCACAGTTTTAGATATAAATATAATGATCAGAAAGGCAAATAAAAACGACATCGGGCGCATCATTGAATTGCTGCACCAAGTAAATATGGTGCATCACGAGATACGCCCAGACCTATTCAAGCCCTACACAACCAAATACAATGAACAAGAACTCGAAGCTTTGCTCGATAATGACAGTAAACCCATTTTCGTATACGACGATGGCGAAGTTCTAGGGCATGCCTTCTGCCAGATAACTGACGTTAAAAGCCACAAGTTGCTGCAGGATGCCAAGACCTTGTATATTGATGATATTTGTGTAGACGAAAAGGCTCGCGGCAAACATGTTGGAAAGGCTCTTTATGAGTTCGTACGTGATTACGCCAAGTCAATAGGTTGTTACAATATGACCCTTAATGTTTGGGAGGGTAATGACCCTGCGCTCAGTTTCTACAAGAACATGGGCATGAAAGTTCAGAAAACAGGAATGGAAGAAATCATTTAGTCATGAAAAAAAGTATTTTGATACTCATGGCAGCTGTTTTGGTAGGCAGTTGCGGACAGAAAAAGGAGCAAAGCGAGAAAGCTCCAACGAGAGTGAAGACACAGGTGGTGTCGCCTGGTCTGGTAGATAATGCACAAACGTATGTGGGTATCGTGGAGGAAAGCGAGGCTACGGCAGTAAGTTTTACCGGGATGGGCGTAGTCAAACGAATGCTTGTTAATGAAGGACAGGCTGTGAGCCGAGGTCAGTTGATTGCAGAGATGGACGACACACAGGCCCGTAACTTGCTCACTGGTGCCGAGGCCCAGATGACTCAGGCCAACGATGCACTGGAACGCTTCAAGATGCTACACGACAACGGCTCGTTGCCCGAGGTGCAGTGGGTGGAGATACAGAGTAAGGTGGCACAGGCTAAGTCGCAACTGGAAGTGGCAAAAAAGAACCTTGCTGATTGCCGTCTTACAGCCCCTGTTGGAGGTATCATCGGTAAGAAACTGGTGGGAGCTGGCGAAACGGCATTACCCTCTCAGGCAGTCGTAAACATTCTCGACATCTCGACCGTCAAGGTGAAAGTATCTGTACCAGAAGCAGAGATTGGCAGTATTCATGGCAACACCCCCACTAGCATTAAGGTGGAAGCCATCGACGGCAGTTATCAGGGTGGCAGGATAGAGAAGGGCGTCGAGGCCGATGCCCTCACCCATACATACGATATCCGAATCAATGTTGCCAATAACGGCAGGAAACTGTTGCCAGGCATGGTGGCCAGTGTCCGCTTCGTTTCGGAAGGTTCACAAGCCATCAGCAGCAAGATGATTCCAGTAACTACGGTCCAGAAAAAGGCCGATGGAAGTCTGTTTGTCTGGACAGTAGATCAAAAGAAAAAGACAGCCCATCGTAACACAGTTACTATCGGCCAGACACAGGGTAACTATGTGCTTGTTGTCGATGGCTTGAACATGGGCGACCGTATTGTGACTGAGGGATATCAGAAACTCAGCGAAGGAACAAAAGTGGCGTATTAGTGGAGAGTTGAGAGATTAGAGCTATGAAAGAAAAGATGAACTGGCTCAAGTGGCCATTGGAACATTACTCGATATCGCTGCTTATCATCTGCATCCTGTTTGTGCTGGGTATCTTCGGTATGTGGGATATGCCCAAGGACGAGTTTCCCCACGCGACGATCCGTCAGGGTGTAGTCGTAGCGGTATATCCTGGTGCTACGACAGAAGAAGTGGAGCAACAGGTGGCACGGCCACTGGAGCGATACATCTTTACCTTTGGTGAGGTAAACCGTGTGAAGACCACCACCACATCGCAGAACGGCATGTGTATCGTGATGGTGAAGCTGAACGACAATGTAAATAACAAAGATGAGGTCTGGAGCAAGATCAAGCACGGACTGAACGGTTTCAAGCCCCAATTACCAAGTGGAGTACTGGCTATTGTAGTAAACGATGACTTCGGCAACACCTCTGCCCTGCTTATCGCCATCGAGAGCGATCAGCGCAGCTATCGTGAACTGAAAGAATACAGCGACGATCTCTCCGACCGTCTGCGCCGCATTCCTTCTGTAGCGAATGTAAAACTGTTCGGTGAGCAGAAGGAGCAGATTTCACTCTATATCGATCGTCAGCGACTTCAGGCTTACGGCATTGGTCAGCAGATGCTCTTCTCTCGTCTTCAGGCTCAGGGCATCACAACGATAGCAGGCAGCATCAGCGATGAAGACCAACAGGTGCCCATTCATGTGGAGGCTCAGGAGAAATCCGAGGAGGAGATAGCCAATCAGATTATCTTCAGCGACCCTGCCAGCGGCAAGGTGGCCCGTGTAAGAGATGTGGCCCGCGTGGTGAGGGAATACGAACCGATGTCGAGCCGTATCGAGCAGGACGGTCATCCTTGTGTGCTACTATCGATGGAGATGACACCGGGCAACAATGTGGTGCAGTATGGTCAGGAGGTAGATAAGGTTCTCGATGAGTTTCGCATGAACGAACTACCTGAGGATGTGAATGTTACACGTATTGCCGACAAGCCTAAGGTGGTGGCAATGAGCGTAAGTGACTTCTTGCGTGATCTGCTCATCTCCATGTTGATTATCATCCTTGTGATGATGGTGTTGTTCCCTTTACGCTCTGCCATCGTAGCAGCCATCACCATCCCATTGACAACCTTCGTCTCCGTATCCATGATGTATATGGCTGGCATTGAACTGAATATTGTGACCTTGGCGGCACTCATTGTGGTCTTGGGAATGGTGGTTGACAATGCCATCGTGGTCATCGACGGCTATTTGGAGTATCTTGGCAAGGGATACGAGCCCAAGAAGGCGGCCATCGACTCTGCCAAGCAGTATTTCATGCCGATGCTCTTAGCCACCATCTGTATCTGCGCCATCTTCTATCCCTTCCTCATCACGATGAAGGGTATGTTCCACGACTGTCTGGAAGACTTCCCCATTACAATTACCATCAATCTGATGGTGTCGCTCCTCCTTGCCGTGACGGTGATTCCGTTCCTGGAAACACGTATCATCAAACCTGATAAGGTGAATACCAATGGCAATGCAATTACCAACTGGGTACAGCAGACTTATGACAAGGTGCTTGACTTCACTTTCGCCCATCCCTGGGTGACCATTGGTAGCGGTATAGCTGTAATCCTGTTGTCTTTACTCATTGCCCCAACACTGAAGATTCGCTTGTTCCCCTTTGCCGATCGCGACCAGTTTGCAGTAGAAATATACCTTCCCGATGGTAAGGGAATGGCAGAGACCGAATTG
This sequence comes from uncultured Prevotella sp., assembly GCA_900314995.1. Taxonomy (GTDB): domain Bacteria; phylum Bacteroidota; class Bacteroidia; order Bacteroidales; family Bacteroidaceae; genus Prevotella. The sequence goes on along the minus strand of OMXK01000009.1, from coordinate 22,486 downwards.
ATAGCTGACTCTGTGCAGCATGTCTTGGAGAAAGATGAGCGCATCACGGGTATCACAGGCTTCATCGGTTGTTCATCACCCCGTTTCATGGATGCCTACGCACCCCAGATGGCAGGTAAGAACTATGCGCAGTTCATCGTGAATACCAAGAGTGACAAGGCGACACTCGAACTGCTCGCAGAATATCAGCCCATGCTGGGTGAGGCATTCCCCAATGCTTACGTGAAATTCAAGCGTCTTGACTATTTAGAGGTACCCGAGTTGGAATACCGTTTTTATGGCGACGATCTCGATTCGTTGCATGTCGTGGCGGAGCGGTTGATGGAGCGGATGAGGGAGATGCCGGAACTGGAATGGGTACACACTGACTATTTCCAACCCTACCCCGTTATCAACGTAACCCTCGACCCCGTAACATCAGCCCAATTGGGCATCACCCGCACTACAGCTCAGCTGGCACTGAGTGCCACCTCCAGCGACCTGCGTGTGGGACAGATTTGGGAAGGCAACTATGAACTGCCTATCGTAGTGAAGGACGATGCCGACATGACGTTCTCCGACATTGCGAACCTGGGCATTGCGTCACCCATGTCAATTGTTTCCTCTGGTGTTCAGCAGACAAACAGTACGGTACCTCTTCGCCAGATAGCAAAGGTAGGCCCCAAATGGAGCGAGAGTCGCATCCTGCATCGTGGCGGTGAGCGTTGCATCACCGTAACGGCACAGTTCATCCAAGGTGTCTTTACAGCACCTGTCGAAAAGGAAATCGCCCGCATCATGCAGGAGGAGATAGAATTACCTCAAGGTGTTCGCTCAGAGGTTGGCGGTGAGATAGAATACGGCGACGAGGCCCTGCCACAGATTTATGGCGGTATCATCATCGCTATGATTATCGTGTTCTTCTTCCTTCTGTTCAATTTCAAGAAATATGGCATTACAACCATCTGCATGGTGGCACTTGCCCTGATGACTCCAGGCGCACTTATCGGCTTGGGCCTGATGAACCGTGCTCTCGGCCTAACGTCCATCTTCGGCCTCATCACCTTAATGGGAATGATTATGCGTAACGAGATTCTGATCTTTGAGCATGCCATCGACCTCATCAATAAATATGTGGCTGAACATGGTGACTGGACGGTAGATCGCAAGGCCTACAACGAGGCTGTTCGTCAGGCAGCCTACGATGCCGGTAAGCGTCGCATGGTGCCCATCTTCCTCACAACGGCGACGACTGCCGTTGGTGTGGTGCCGATGATCATTGCCCAGAGTTCGTTCTGGATGCCTGTAGGAGTGACCATCTTCGCTGGTGGTATCGGCTCGCTCATCATGGTAGTCACCATGTTGCCTGTCATCTACTGGAAGGTTAGTACGAAATAAAGGCATATATAATAGTAAATAGGTATAAATGAAAAAGATATTATCCATCATAGCTTTGGGCTGTAGCATTTCAGTCTCTGCCCAGACATACACGTTAGAACAGTTAAAAGACGCAGCTCTACGCAACAACATCACCGTCCGTAATGCCCAGCGTAGTGTAGAGGCCGCCCAACAGCAGCGTAAGGAGGCTTTCACCAAGTATTTCCCCAATGTCAGCGGCACCGGACTTTGGTTTAATGCCAACAAAGGGATGGCGCAGACCACCATCAATCCCTCTGAAGTCATGTCGCCTGAGATGGGAGCATCGCTCGCACAGATATTTCCTCCCGAAGCACTCGCGGCTCTGACCAACCCTATCAGCATCTCGATGATGAAAAACGGCACCATCGGCTCACTGATGGCATTGCAGCCAGTCTTCGCTGGTGGTCAGATTATCAATGGCAACAAACTGGCCAAAGTGGGTGAGGATGTCAGTCGCCTACAACTGCAACTCTCTGAAAACGAGGTAGAAAAGACGACCGAACAGTATTTCTGGCAGTTGGCTTCCTTACAGGAGAAAATGAAGACCATCAACGCTGTTGATACTCTGTTGGCTGATATTCATAAGGATGTGGATGTGGCTGTACGTGCTGGTGTTGCCATGCGCAACGACTTGTTGCAGGTACAGTTGCGCCAAAACGATGTAGAGAGTCAGCGCCTGAAACTACAGAACGGCATCAGCATCGTCCGTATGCTCCTGGCTCAGTATTGTGGACTGGACCAAACGGAGTTTACGTTGGACTATCAAACTGAACTTTCATCTCCTCTTCCACAAAAACAAGACCATAGTCAGGCATTGTTAGGTACAGCCGAATACCAGCTTCTTGGCAAGCAAGTAGAGGCTACCAGCCTACAAAAGAAGATGACCGTTGGTCAGAACCTCCCCTCCGTCGCCGTGGGTGCTGGCTACAACTACCATAATCTATTGGAAAACGACCACACCTTCGGTATGGTGTTTGCGACTGTAAGCGTACCTATTACCGACTGGTGGGGCGGCTCTCACGCTATCAAGCGCAAGAAGATAGAATACCAGAAAGCCGTCGATGAGCAGCACGACAAGGCCCAATTGTTACAGATTCGCATGCAGAATGCCTGGAACAACGTTGAAGAGGCGCGCCAACAGCTCGACATCGCCAAGCGTAGTATCGAGCAGGCTGAAGAGAACCTCCGCCTGAACCGCAACTTCTACCGTGCCGGAACATCCAAGATGAGCGACCTGCTCGAGGCACAACTGCTTTACCAGCAGTCACTCGACCGCCGTACCGATGCCTATGCCGACTATCAGAACAAACTGCTTGAGTATCGTCAGGCTACAGGCCAATAATAATATAAGGTGGTTATTTGATAGGCTCCATGTGGAGGGTGACATGCGTCGTTGGACCGAATCGCTCCTTCAGTTTTCGTTCGATGGTCGTAGCACGCTCATGAACGGCATTTAACGATAACTGTCCGTCCATCCTCACATGGGCTTCTATGGCTATACGATTACCGATGCGACGGGTACGCAGATTATGAGGATGCTGGACATCGTCGAACGACTGGATAATCTGAATAATCTCTTGCTCCGTTTCTGCTGACAATGAACTCTCCGTGAGTTCGTTGATGGTTGTTTTAAGCAACACGTAAGCCACTCTTACCAACATAAGTCCCACCACAATGGAAGCCAGCGGATCAAGCACATTCCAACGCTGCCCTAGCCAGATGGCCAAACCAATACCCAGGGCGGCACCTATCGATGAGAGGGCATCGCTGCGATGATGCCAGGCATTGGCAATCATCACCTGTGAGTCGAGTTCCCTGCCTCTTCGTGCTGTATACTGATAGAGCAGTTCCTTGATCGTTATCGACAGCAATGCTGCCCAAAGCGCTATCCAACCTGGAGCTTCGAGCTGTTCACCATTCAGCCAAGCCATCAGTTTCATAATGCCTACTACCACAATGCCCGTTGCCGCTGCCACTAAGGCAAGACCTATCAGAAACGAGGCAATGGTTTCAAACTTGCCATGCCCATAGTCGTGCGACTGGTCTTGCGGTTTGGCGCTAACGTTCACAAATACCAGGACCAGTATATCCGTCACGAAGTCCGACAAAGAATGAACGGCATCTGCTATCATAGCCGAGCTGTTGCCCAGCACACCAGCTATAAACTTAAAGGTAAGCAGCGCAGCATTGCCTGCACTACCCACCAGCGTTACCTTATATATCTCTTTCTCCCTATTCATCCTTATCTAAAGAAAAAATCGCCAAGTATTAATACTTAGCGATCTTCTGTGTTGGGGTACTCGGAATATTATTTACATAATCTAACAAAAACAAACCAAAGTAACCACAGATTATTTACGCTAAGAATCAACAACTTACGAACTATACTATTTCAATTTTCTACATACATTTTTATTCGCTTTTATTGAAATCCGACAAAAGTCCGACAAAAAAATGTCAGTTACTCAACCAAATTCCACTGCAAAGATAAACAACATTTTCGAATTAAACAAAGGATATAATCAGGAAATGCAATTGATTTACATTTTGTGATTCTCATAAAAATGGGGATGTCACTTCATCACGAAGGAACACCCCCTAAAACAAAATTATAATTGCCTAGGGCAAATGTGCTGCAAAGGTAGGCATTTTCTTTCATTCTGCCAAATTAGTCAGATATTTATTAGATGTCGGCTCTGAAGGTCTTACTTTGTTCTATTGTGGTGTATTCATCAACATTCTGCCTTTTCTTTCTCTTATAATAGACATCATTATTTACGGCTTGACCTGACGAAATCCTCATATCATGGAATTGATCTAGTATGTCGGCTTCCATATCATCTGTATCATTTGTTCGCTGCATAATAATTTCATGCAAAGTATGGGTAATGCTGAAAAAACCTAGTTCTTTCTTTTTGGACTCGACTCTATTAAGGCTATCAGGATCAATGCAGCCTAGGAAATCACTCACCATTCTATCATAATTCAACGACTCAACCATTTGCCCATCTTCATTCTTGCTGATAGATAGTACTTGCGGCCTCTTATTCGGAGAATCCTCGACAAACAAGATAGCACCTTTTACGGTTCTGTTCTCACGGCCTTTCTTTTGCAATGGACTAAAAGAACCTTTCAAAGCATACATTGTATTTGCCAGTGCATTCATCATGCAATTATGGTCGTATGTTACCAAACTGCCTGAATCAAAATACCTGAGCAATGCCAGTAATAGGCTTTGCAACAATTCGTAGAAAGACATCCCGAATGCATCAGCAATGGCTTTGACTTTGCGTTTGTCCGATTTAGACACCTTACTCGCAATTGTTACAAACTCGTCTCCATTTTCACTCTTTGTTTTTTCCATAAGTAATCATATATAGTTCTTATTAGAACTGACATTTTGATGTATGTGGTTTACGACCATCTATTGTACTAAACATACATCTTTTATTATCCCCCATTTCAACTCCAGTATTATACTATGTATAATACCAAATCAGGCACTTAACACTTTGTACGAAATAATTACTTTGGTTAGACGCTGAGGCTATTCGTTAATTTCTATTTATCAAGACACTTGATTTCTTAAAAAGTATTCATTTTATTACTGATTCCAAGCAAACTGCTAATAGAATTAGTATTTATCATAATAAGTGTACTCGTAAATACGCTTTCTTTCAACTATTTCTTTTTGTAACTTACTGATTTTCAGTACCTATTCTCGTTAACGAGTTTTCTATGTTCCGTTTTCTTGACATCATTCAAAGTGTGCAATGCAAACGAAGCTTAAATTGTAAGATTTTCGGATTCTTCACTTCTGTCACAATATAAATGCGGTTCCTGACAATTGGCATTCCGCACTCAACCAATGGTATGGACTCGCCAACGAGGGAAATAATTCCCACGTCTGACATCAGGGAATTATTTCCCGCTTGCTATCTCAGGGAAATTTTTCCCTATGATAAAGAAGGGGTGTCTGTTGAACAAACACCCCTGAATGGAATCACTTTCTCCTATCATTATGGAAGATGATAGGTAATTGCAGACTGGCCTCCAGTGGCAGACGTTCCTCAATGTATGCCCTGACTGGCATCATGAATTCTCTGTTTGGTAGCTTTGCCCATGCATCCCACATCTTTTCACAGAATCGATGTCTTGGATGCTTTGCGTCTGCCTCACTGACCCTTGATCGGATTAGCCGGCTTGTCATTGCATGACGTGTCGGAATACAGACGTAAGTCTCCAAACTACCTTTTGGCCTTTGATGCTTTGGTACGATTCCCAATAATGGGCAATCAGAGCAACGATCAGGCTGCACTGGTGCAATCTTCACTTTGATAAAATTTCTTTTTGGCATAACTATAAAATTTAAATTGTTAATTGTGGGGATTAGTATTCATTGCGAGGTTAAAACTCCATGTACCTTGCTAATTGTGAGGTGGGGAAAATGGAACTCTGAACACAACTGAATTAATACGAGATAGGGCAATGAGATTTCCGATAAATAAACGACCTGAAATAAAAATCATAGCCCGCCTTCATAATCACTCGCCTTAATCATTGATCGGGTGCATCCATTCTCTCTTTGTAACCTCGCAAATAAGCGATTAGGGGATCATCTTCTTCAACTCCATTCTTTGCGCCTGACTCTGTCATTTTCGAAGGCAGAGTCTTAAAGTTCAATCCTAATGCCTCCATATGCATAATGTGGGTGCGCTGCATCTCCTTATACATCGTTAGCAATGGATTTGCAACCGCCTTTGTCTGACCACTAGAGCCGTTCTCATAAGACAACATCTGGCCTTTGCACAATTCCTCATGCAACTTAGCCACCATCTGCCAGTTCATCGCAGCGGCCTCCAATTGAGCCACTAACCAAGGTTCTACTACATCAATGTTTCTACGCTGCATAATCATTTCACGCAGTCTCTTTTCGTAATCGATTAATTGCTTTGCCATAATACATATTATTAAATTGTTATTGATTCGTATCTGTTCTCTCTTTATCAGCCTTCACGAACTTTTTCATCAGGTCATTACCCCATCTGAGGTTTCTGTCATTCTGCCTTCTGATTCGTCCCGACTTGCTGAAACTGCCTAACTCCTTACGATGTACGTCTGCATGGCATTGGTGACATAGTGCCTGAAGGTTCTCAGGATTGTACGCAAGTCTTTCATATTCTTCCATTGAATGCCCTGACTCTATCGGTTTAACATGGTGTACCACCTTTGAAGGTGTTCGCCATCCTCTAGCCTCGCAGCGTTCACAATAAGGCTTAGTCTTCAGTATCTCAGATTGGAGATTGTGCCAACGCTGAGAATTCATTATCTTTGTATATTGTCTAGAATGTGCCATATCATTTGTTGTTTAAACTGGCATCCAGTACTCAGGGCAAAGCCCTTCACTGAAAAACCGAAATTTCTTTTTTTTGCTTCTTTTTTTTCTTTGCTCGGACTGATATCAGCAGCCTTGGCCATTGTTCCTGAAGGTGTCGGCCTCAGCCTCATAAAAGCCGTTGTGAGCCGTTTTCTTCAGCTTGTGGCACTAACTATCATCCGCATATTTACAAGCGTAGTCAAAGCCGTATATTGATATATTCAGGCTCTTTACACCTATTCTCTCCAGTGCCTTCATGTAGGCACAAACGAACTCGCCAAAGTCGCAATATGCCTTGGTTCTGATATGGCTTATCCAGTCGGATTCGGTAAGCCGATTCTTTGGTATAAAGATTTCCCATCCATCGTTTAGCTTGGTTCTGCCTCGATTGATGAGCAAGTCACCACGTTTATTCACTTTAAACTGATTCAATGGCCGTCTGTAATCCTCGCGAGGATCAAGCCAACACCCTTCTAGAGAAACACCTTCGATTTCCTTCTGAATCCTTTCCTCAAATTCTTGTCTCTGTTTATCTGTCATAATTCAATAATATAATTCGTTTCACTTGTCCGATGATATAATATGTGTCTGTCCGTCCGTCCGATGGAATGTGTGCCGATATATATTTATATATATCGGACTCATCGGACGGACGGACTGATATATAATTGTCCGATGTCCTGACTGCACTTTGTTAGAATGGGCATCCATCTTCGTTTGGCAAATCAAGTCCGACATATCTGAGCCGTTTTGTTACTGCATCGTCATCGGCAATGATACCCGCTGCAATTGCATCGATGATTCGCTGATAGGCAGTACTACGACTAACTTTGTGCGGGCAATCGTCACTTATGATCTTATCCTTCAGGTCTGCACGTCTCATGGGATTGTTATAGAGTGCCCACCTGAACAATTCGTCTAAATCGGCCTTTTCCTTGACAGAGACGTATGATTTAACTGGTACGCTTATTAATTCCCCTGATACGTCTTTTCTCATCTCAATGGCAAATGCGAACTTGCTGAAATCGGCATTGTTTCGGTTCTCCGTTTGCTCAACTTCAAAAACAACGCTTCCGTCATCTTTCTTGGTCTTTATGCATTGAATAACGTCACTTGCTTTCTGTGCCAACATGGTTCCAAGGTGTCCCCGCATTTTACTCTCATCACCTGGGTTTGTATGAAGGGTGCAACATATTGCGCAATTGTATTCTAGCGCAATCTTAGCCAGCTCTGTCAGGTATTGCTTTGATTCCTTTGGATCGTTAAAATCGTTAATGCAATCGACAATACCATCAAGAAAAACAATGTCAGGACGGAAATACTTTATCTTTAGTTGAATTGCTTTCCTTGTGGTCTCTACATCTTCAGACAAACGTAAATGAAGCATATCCAATCGTCCATGCCTTTCTCTGCCATTGATACCCGCAATTTGGCAAACTCTCCGAAATGCAAGCCTTGTGTTTCTTGGGTGTTGCTCAGTGTCAATAAACAACACTTTGGCATTTGGGATCAGGCACTTTACACCAAGGTACTCACCTTTCAACGCTGCACCCATAAATAACACTTCAGCAAAGGTCTTTCCGTTTTTCTGCTGACCTTTATTGCCCTGAATATCTCCTTTCGGAGATGTCGGAATACCACCAACATCAAAGCAATATTGAATAGGCTCATCTTCTTTTGTGGGGTCTAATTCAAATTGCTCTAAAAACTCCTTATCTAATTCCTCTTGACTTTTGAGATGTGGAATATCTGCATCAGTCGGTAATGGTATTTTATTATAATTTTGCCTCTCGTTTTCCATCATGCGCCCCTCCTACCTTCACGAAGATTATTAACGTCTGATAGTCTATACATTGGTGTTCTGCCAATCTTCACAGAGCAAAGATATTTGCTCTTGTTCCATCGCCAAAGTGTGTTGGAACTAACATGAAGGATCTCGCACACTTCATCAGTAGTTAGATACTTTTCTTCGGCCTCAGCTGGCTTTGCAGCAGCCTCAGCAATCAGAGCAAGCGCAAACTCTTTCAAGTCACCGCCTGACACCACAAACAAGGCATTTGAGCCACTTTCAATCATCTGTTGAATATTCATATATCGTTGAATATTTTAAAGCGTTGTGGCCTCGTCATTGCCTTGCTGACGGCTCACTCTGCCACCATCTTCAGGATTGGCTCAGAATGCAGCTACATTCTTCATTGCCTCGCTGAAAACTGGTGCAAAGATAGAGTTTTTTGTAATAAGTTGTAGACGAATAAAATGGTACTGACATTAACTGACAAGTTAATGACATAATGACAAGTTAATGACTAAAAAGTAAAACGGAATAAAAGAAACAGAGTGAGAAAATCACTCTGTTTCTGACTTTCTTAGATATCTCACAAATGTCTCATATACTATTTTATCGGCATCTTGATTTGGATTCACAAAAGTATCATATAAGGTTCTGGCAACACCCCTTTTGTGTGGATTTAAAACATTTGATTGGTCGCTATATAATGAGGCAATATCTTCAGGACTCAAATCTTTGCTCTTATCATAGAAAGATTTAAAAATCTCTTCTGTCTTGAATAGCCTTTTTAATTTGTAATTGAAGTCAGGATAATTGTTTTCATGCTCGTCACCTTCATCATTAGCATCTTTATTTTCGCCAGTCTCAGGAATAGGATTACCTGCAGCCTGATTTGTTCTCTGAATGAATTGCTCATTATCGTCGATATCCTGAATAAATGGCTCGACATGCAATTCTTCAATTTGATTTATTATCAGTGTAGTCTCCCATAACAACTCATTTGCTTCTTTTATCTCCGAAAGGAATGGAAGAATAATTTGTTCTGCCTCTTTGATCTTGGTCTCAATAGAAAAGGCTCTATTTGCTAATATCACAGACTGGTTATTCAGAATATAGTCCACACAATCATGAATACCATGGAAATTAATAGCCTCATCACCTTCTCTATTGAATTTGACAACATCGATAAAGCCCATGATTGATTTCTTGATGTCAATTGGGTACATTACCATTGTTTCCTTATGACCATCAACAATTACGTTTACTTTCTTGATAATACGTTTCTCATTATATGATTGTACCGTTAAAAGGAAATCATCAATAAAGCCCTCCAGTCTATTTAAAGAACGGCTCACATCAGCAAATGTAATATCTTTCTTATCCATATCTCCAACCGATTTAAATTATCATGCCTCGCCAATAGGGAATGGATATTTTTCTATAAATGATGCATCACTTTTTAAAAGCCTCACGTAATCTTCATATATCCTCTTATCGTTTTCAAGTTCACTGACTTTAGCCTGAAGAATCCTGATAGACTCACTTTTCTCACCCAATTTCTCTTCGAGCCATTTTGTATATCTTTCGAAGCCTGCAATACGCTCCTCGGCGAGTTCCATACATTTCTTGTCGATTTCCATACATGACTTTTGTAACCAATCAAGAAGCTCATCTTCATTATTGAATCGTATATTCCAGTCTTTTTTATAATTCTTGTCCATGCCTTCAACCAATTAAATCAATGACTTCTTTCAAAGTGTCATCTTCGATTTTGCGATACCTTTTGAATGCTTTAGAACCTTCCACATGGCCTGACATCTTACCAATCAGATTCGGGTCATGTACCTTGAAATAGGCATTACCCACAAAGGTACGTCTCGCCAAATGGCTTGATGCAACCTCGTTGATGGGAACAATCTCATTCTCGCCAGTTCTCGGATTCCTCACTTCTACATTGCGAGTGATACCCGCCATCTTGAATATAACCTTAATGGCATCGTTGTATCTTTGAGCCGTAATGAATGGGAATAGACGGCCTGAAGGATCAACACCTTTGTATTTCTCGATGAGGCTCAGAGCCTTTTGATGTAATGGTACTCTAGCCTGAACAGCCTCATCCCCTTCATCCTTGGTCTTATGAGGTGTATATACTAAGATTCCATCATGAATATACTTATCAGTCATTTTAAGCAAATCACCAACTCGGCAACCTATCAGGCAATGAAATACGAAGATGTCACGTTGCTCTAGCAGGGTCTTAATCGGCATCCTCGCTAGCTGCCTTTCTGCTTTTGGCATTGTCTCCCAAATAGTGGCCAAATCGGCATCCGCTATTCGGTTACGTTCTTCTATAGATATATAAATAGGTGTACCGACTTTTGCAGTTCCTATCTTGATACCTTCAAATGGTTTGTTACTGGTGTATCCCTTCATATTGCAATATTGGAACACCGACTTTAAGCGAGTTCTCATCTTTATAATGGTGTTCTCCCCTCTACCTTCTATCACATTACGGCCTTTCCTGACGCTTTGCGGGTACTCAGAAAGCAACTTTTCAAAGAGTCTAGGCTTATCCTCTGCCAACTCTTTTTCATGCCTCAGATAGTCAGTAAAATCCTCGATGTCATCACGGGTCACTGTATTGATGTCAAAGTCAAAGTCTTTACGACTATTGTCTGTTGCCCTGACGTATCCTGAATACCTTGCAATTGCTCTACTGAGAACATAATACACCCTTGCATGGGATTCGACTAGCGGCTGATTCGTTTTCCTATCAGGTGTTAGCGTGTATTCCTCGATGATTTCATAGATGGACTTTTTCTTTTCTTCTACAACCTGATATCTCTCCGGGTGATTGAATCTGTCAACCACATCTTTGAGCCAGCAGGCATCCATCGTACGTTTGTCGGCATCCTCAAACTTGCTAATGATCTCACATTTCAACTTAACCAATCTGTCTCGCTGTTTTTTGTGGAATCTGACGATTTCGTTGTCAATGGTCTGCCTGACCTCCAGTTCACCACTTTCTTTCAGCACATAACCATTTCTAGCAGCTTTCTTTTCAGTGGCAGTCTTGTCATTCATGTTCTTAATGGTTCTCCCTTCTGCCTTGGCCAGAAGAAGGGTCTTTTTCCAGTCAATGTCATGCTCAAAGAACGCGGGATCAATGAACACCTCACTTTTTGCCCGCATATTCAAATGTTGATGGATTAGAGTAATCAGGATTTCACTTCTACCTGATAACTTTTGAACCTTGCTTGAAAGTCGAAATTCTATCTTTGCCATATCAAATTATAATTTTGTTGCTTGCAAAGATACAAAAACTATTGTTACAAAGGATAAATATATCTCTTAATTTATCTAAACGTCCGCCAAAAAGACCGCCAAAAACAAAAAGAAAAATCGCTAAGTGCTTTATTTTCAGCAACTTAGCGATCTTCTGTGTTGGGGTACTCGGACTCGAACCAAGAATGACAGGACCAGAATCTGTAGTGTTACCATTACACCATACCCCAATTCCGCGCTCAACAGAACATCCTTATTCCGTTTTGCGGGTGCAAAGGTACTACTTTTTCTGTAAACGCCAAAACTTTTCGGGTATTTTTTATCAAAAAAGCCCATTTTTCCCTAATTTATTTTGATTTTCGCTCAATTTACAGTACCTTTGTCGAGGATTTCACATAATTATATTTAATGAAAGAACTGGTAAAGACAATTACAGAAGCCATACAAGAAAAAAAAGGCAGCAATATCGTGATTGCTGACCTGAAGAAAATAGAAGGTACAATCTGTCAGTACTTCATCATCTGCACAGGCAACTCCCCTACTCAGGTGGAGGCTATCGCTGAGTCTGTAGGCGACATGGTACGTGAGCGCTTGAAAGAGAAGCCTGCCCATGTGGTGGGTCTCGAGAATGCCATGTGGGTGGCTATGGACTATACAGACGTGCTGGTACATATCTTCCTGCCCGACGTCAGGGAGTATTACGACCTGGAGCACTTGTGGGAAGATGCCACGCTGACAAACATTCCCGATTTGGACTAAACAAGAAAACAGATATAAAGAGATAATGGATAAGAATCAGATACCCAACAAAGACGGAAACGGGCCTAAGATGAATATGCCCCGTTTCAACATGAACTGGATCTATATCATTGCCATTGTGGCGCTGGGCTTGCTCTACCTTTCAAGCGGAGGTGCCGAGAACAGCAGCATCGGCAAGAATGCTTCGTACTCGGACTTCAAGGAGATGGTCAATCACGGCTATGCCTCGAAGATCGTCGTGAACAAGAGCCAGAGCCTCATCAAGATGTATGTCAAGCCGGAACATATCCGCGACGTCTTCCACCAGAGTGCCCAGCAGACGGGCAAGGATCCGTATGTGGAAGTAGAGTTCGGCTCTATCGATCAGGTTGAGGAGTTTGTAAACACGGCCAAGGAAGAAAAGACGTTTACTGGCGATCTCGTCTTCGAGAACCGCAAGGAGAACGATATGTTCAACATGTTGTTCTACAATCTCCTGCCAATCTTCGTACTTGTAGGTCTTTGGATTTTCTTCATGCGCCGCATGGGTGGCGGCGGCATGGGTGCTGGAGGCGGTGTCTTCAGCGTTGGCAAGTCGAAGGCAAAGATGTACGAAAAGGGCGGCGATCTGGGTATCACGTTCAAGGACGTAGCAGGTCAGGCTGGTGCCAAGCAGGAGATCCAGGAGATTGTCGACTTTCTGAAGAACCCGCAGAAATATACCGATCTGGGAGGTAAGATTCCCAAGGGCGCGCTGCTCGTAGGCCCTCCAGGTACTGGTAAGACGCTGTTGGCCAAGGCTGTAGCCGGAGAGGCTGGCGTACCATTCTTCTCGATGTCGGGTTCCGACTTCGTGGAGATGTTCGTTGGCGTCGGTGCCTCTCGAGTGCGTGACCTTTTCCAGCAAGCCAAGCAGAAGAGTCCATGCATCATCTTCATCGACGAGATCGATGCCGTAGGCCGTGCCCGTTCCAAGAATCCCGCTATGGGTGGCAATGATGAACGTGAAAACACGCTGAATGCCCTGCTTACAGAGATGGACGGTTTCGGCACCAACTCTGGTGTGATTATCCTAGCTGCCACGAACCGTGCCGATATGCTCGACTCTGCGCTGCTGCGTGCTGGCCGCTTCGATCGTCAGATCCACGTTGACCTGCCTGACCTCAATGAGCGTAAGGAGGTATTCAAAGTGCATCTGAGGCCTGTGAAGACGGATGACAGCGTCGATATCGACTTCCTGGCCCGTCAGACCCCAGGTTTCTCCGGTGCCGATATTGCCAACGTTTGTAATGAGGCTGCCCTGATTGCTGCCCGCCATAACTCGCAGGCGGTACAGAAGCAGGACTTCCTCGATGCCGTCGACCGTATCATAGGTGGTCTTGAGAAGAAGACCAAGGTGATGACGCAGGCCGAAAAGCGCTCCATCGCCATCCACGAGGCAGGTCATGCCACCATCTCGTGGTTCACCGAGTTTGCCAATCCGTTGGTGAAGGTATCAATCGTTCCCCGTGGCCAGGCCCTGGGTGCTGCCTGGTATCTGCCTGAGGAGCGCGTCCTCCAGACGAAGGAGGCCATGCTCGACGAGATGTGTTCACTACTGGGAGGCCGTGCTGCCGAGGAACTGTTTGTGGGCCATATATCCACGGGTGCCATGAACGATCTGGAGCGTGTCACCAAACAGGCTTACGGCATGATTGCCTTTGCCGGTATGAGTGAAAGACTGCCCAACATCTGCTATTATAACAATGCTGAATATCAGTTCCAGAAGCCATACTCAGAGACGACGGCGAAGATTATGGACGACGAAGTGCTGCGCATGATCAACGAACAATATGAGCGTGCCAAGAAGATCCTGACGGATCATGCTGAAGGCCACGCCCAGCTGGCACAGCTGCTCGTCGACCGTGAGGTCATCTTCGCCGAGGATGTCGAGAAGATATTCGGCAAGCGTCCTTGGACCAGCCGTGCCGAGGAACTGCTTGAGGCTCAGATGAAGGCCGATGCAGAGCGTATGGCAGAGGAACGTGCCAAGGAGTTGGAGGCAGAGGCTAAGGCGAAAGCCGAGGCTGAGGCCGACACCCAAACAAAGGATGACAAGCAAGAAGAAGCATAATTATGAATAATTTCATCGTCAGAACCATCACGGCGGTCTTTTTCGTTGCCGCCATCGTCAGTTGTTTCCTGCGTGCAGAGGCTATGATTTTCCTTTTTGCCCTCGTCACAGGACTGACCATCTGGGAGTTCACCGGACTGGTGAACGACCGTGAGAACGTGAGTGTCAACCGCATGATCTGCACCGTAGCAGGCGTGTATTTCTTCCTGGCGATGGCAGGCTATAACAGCGGCATCACCCCTGCAGGCGTCTTTGTCCCCTACCTCATCACGCTTGTCTATCTGATGGTGGCCGAACTCTATCTGAAGCAGCCTGACCCCGTGAACGACTGGGCCTACACGATGATGAGCCAGCTCTACATCGCCCTGCCCTTCTCGATGATCAACGTGCTGGCTTTCCGCTCAGTAGGCAGCGACATCACGTACACTTATCTGATTCCCCTCTCCGTGTTCTTCTTCCTCTGGGTCAACGATGCGGGAGCCTATATCTGCGGTTCGCTGCTGGGCAAGCACAAGCTCTTCCCCCGCATATCCCCGGGCAAAAGCTGGGAGGGCAGCATCGGGGGCGGCATCCTCGTGATGATCGTCGCCGTCATCCTATGGCACCTCTCTGAGCAGTATCATGTCAACGACCTGCAGCTGTCGGCACTCGAATGGGCCGGCCTCGGACTGGTGGTCGTCATCTTCGGCACCTGGGGCGACCTTGTGGAATCCCTCTTCAAGCGCACCCTCGGCATCAAGGACTCGGGCCACATCCTTCCCGGACACGGCGGCATGCTCGACCGCTTCGACTCCACCCTGATGGCCTTCCCGTCGGCTGTAGTCTACCTCTATTCACTTACAATGTTCTAATATGATGGGCTTCGCCAAAAAGCGAAGCCCATCATATTTTCCCCTACCTTTCTGTCAGGCGATAGATATGGCCGGAGGTCTTGCGATCAGTCTCGAAGTCGAACTGCTGATTGCTCAGGGCACGGCCCAGTTTGGTGAAGGTGGTCTTCGGATCGTAGTTGGCATAGCGCTCCGACAGCTTCTGGCTGATCTCGTTCAGCGTCCACCACTTAGCCTGCTCCGATGCTTTCGGCTTGCGGAAGGTCTCGCCGATCATCTCCACCAGGTCGTTCAGCTTCTGGAAAGGCTCGTTCTCCCTGATCAGCGTGGCTATCTCGTCGTCATCGAGCCAGTAGCGCTCATTATTATTAAATAGGTATAAGGCCTGGGCAAAGAGCTGCCGATGGTTCAGGTTGTCCTCGAAGTTGATGTTGCCAGTAACGCCCACACAGACAAAACGCCTCGAACCCGTGGGATCCACCAGCGGCTTCTGCTGGTTCGTGGTACCGATGAACGAGGTGTAACGGCGATACAGCTTGATGGTCTTGCCATACGGCGGACGGAACTTCACGTCGGCCGACGACAACAGATACTTCAGCACGATCTGCTGCGACGAGCTGGTCTTGTCGAACTCATCGATGTTGATCAGCGCAAAAGAAGTAAGTGCGATATTCAGGTCGAACTCGTTCTTGAAGTTGATCTTGTCATTATAGTAGTCGCGCAGTTCGGGCGGCAGCAGGATCTTGCAGAAGCGCGTCTTGCCACACCCCTGACGGCCTATGAGCAAAGGCGTTAACGCATTGCCGGTCAACTGTTTATCACTCACGCGCCACTGGGCCACCATACCTACGAGCCACCTACGGAGATACATCTCCCAATGAGGCTGACTGGTAGGCACGCGGGCTGCCAGCTCCGAGATATAATCGCGCCCATCCCACTCGGGCAACTTGTCGAGCCAGGCGTTCACAGGGTCGTATTGTTCGATTCGCGTCGAGTCGATAAGGCGGTTCACGTCGCGGTCCCACGATTTCAGCCCCATTTCCGTAGCCCGGATCGTCATGTCGTTACGCACTTCCTCTGTCAAGGGCTTGAACGACTGGTCGTCGCTGTACTTCTCGCGATACTCGGCCACGCCCGTCATCAGGTTCTTGCGCAGCTCGAAGTTCGTGTTCAGGAATATCTCCGTCTTCATCATCTGGAGCGTATCGGGCGGGATGTTCCCCAGCGGCTTCATCTTGTGCTTCTTCAGGTAGTCCTCCTGTTGCGTCACAGAATAGATCGTGCTGAAGGTCTTCTTCACCAGCAGTTCGTCTGTGCTCAGCACCGGGTGCTCCAGCGTCATGCCCTGGGCATGGGCCATCGGGATGCCGCTGTTCAGGCAGAGCGATGCTATCTGCATCAGCATCGTCTCGAGACGGTCCTCGTCGGGCAGCTCGAAATAGTGCCCCAGCACCGTATCCACGATAAAGAGCCACTCCAGCCGATAGGTGCGCTTCACGGTGCGCCCAGGCATCAGATTGTCGCTCTTCTCTGAGATTGCCACGGGCTGCGGCTTGTCGTGAAGGTCGGTATCGGCATAGAACGGCCGCGCATCGGGGTTATACCCCATCTCAGGGTCGGCACTCATATAGACCGTCCTGTCGAGTCGCGGCTCCAGATACTCGATCTCGAAGCCGAACTGGTTCTGGTAAGCCCTCCGCGCCGTCTGATACAGATTCGTGTGGAACTTCCGTATAGCGTCTTCTCCCTTCGGGAGATCATTTTCCTTGAACAACAGACCTCGACAGACAATCTTCACGCTCTTGCCCGAAGCGCCGAGGAACACCATCAGCGTCTCAGGCATCTTCTTCGCCTGCTCCCGGACCTCTATCGCCTTCTCGTAAGTAGGCAGCCCGTTTACCTCGAGCACCACCAGCCCGTTGTAGCCATGAACCCGCCGCTCGCCCTTAAAGATGCTGAGGGCCTGGGCAAAGCAGATGCGCTCCAAGGGGATGCCGCCCTTCAGGTCGGTCTGGATCGAACCGTCAGGCTGTCGCTGCTTGAAAATCAGGTGATGCACTTCACGAAGCCTGACGACACTTTTTTCACGCCACCCTTTCTGGATGAACATCGCTATGTCATCCAGATCGTGGCGCGTAATTACTTCTTTGTCTTTCTGGTCTTTAATTATGGATACTTTCATAAGTCTAACTGAAAATTCTCTGCAAAGGTAAACAAAATCTTAGAAATAAATGACATACGACATATAAATAATGTTAATCACCTTATATTCTGCAGTTTACTAATTCTCAATGATAGCCTTGAATGACATAAATGCGACATAAAAATGACATAAGAATGACATCATCAAACTGGTACTTATCAGTAATGAAAGCTTACATCAGTCGTTATTAGAGCAATAGTCCACTTACTGGAAACGGCAAAATTCTCGGGAGAATTTATCTGTTTCCTTACGAGAAACCCCTATTTAGTCGTAATGAAACTGGTAGTTAGTCGTAATGAAACTATTTGTCAGATGGCATAGTGCAGACTTTTCGTCTATTTGCATATCAAAAATTGAACTATGTCATTAGTATGTCGTTTTTATGTCACTTTTATGTCGTTTATTACATAATCATGATTTTGTAACTTTCTAATTATCAATTTCTTATTATAAGATATATGCCGTATGTCACTAAATATTAAAAATTCTATAGATATTTGAATGTAGCCAACAATCATGTTTTTTATGGAACAAATAGCACTCATTTGAGAGAATTCAAGGACTATTTGCATCTTTGTTGCCATAAAATTTGGCTGTGTGGGAAATTGTTTGTATCTTTGCGGCGTTAATTCAAAAATTGAAAACTATGGAGAACAAAAGTAAAAAAGTAAAGAAAGGAGCAAGAGTGATTAACGGGAAGTACATACGGTTTGACTGGGCTGCGAAGAATATCCTCCGCAACAAGGCGGACTTTGTGGTCTTCGAAGGCCTGATATCTGTGCTCGTCAAGGAGAAGGTGACCATTGTGGAACTTCTCGACACCGAGTCGAACCAGGACTCACGCGACGACAAGTACAACCGTGTCGATATCAAGGCCAGGAACTCCAAGGGCGAGATCATCCTGGTTGAAATCCAGCAGATACGCGAGGTCGACTATCTGCAGCGCATGCTCTATGGGGTGGCCAAGGCCATCACGGAGCACATGGGACGCGGGATGAACTATGAACACGTCAAGAAGGTGTTCAGCATCAACATCCTCTATTTCAAGCTCGGCGAGGGCACCGATTATCTCTATCATGGACAGACCACGCTTACTGGTGTTCACGATGGTGATATGCTCAGTCTGACGGAGCATGAGCGGGAAGACCTGCGGGTCGTGTCGCCAGAAGACGTATTTCCAGAATATTACGTCATCCGCGTCAATGAGTTCGACAAACTGGCCACTGACCCGTTGGAGGAGTGGATACGCTATCTGAAGGATGAATACATCAGCCCAGATACGACGGCACCAGGCCTGAAGGAGGCGAAGGAACGACTGGAATTCCTGCGCATGACTCCAGAGCAGCAGCGTGCCTACGACCATTATATCGACACGATGGTGAGGGATGCCGACGTCTATCGCACCCAAATGCTGGAGATAAAGCTTGCCCGCGAAAAAGTGCTCGCAGAAGGCCGGGCTGAAGGTGAGGCTATTGGCCGGGCAGAAGGCCGGGCAGAGGAAAGACTTGAAAATGCACGTAGCCTGAAAGCCAACGGCGTTCCTGTTGAGGTTATTGCCAAAAGCCTCGGTTTGTCTTCCGAAGAGATAGAAAAACTCTAAGATACTCCAAGACCTATCTACATTATCAAAAGACTCCTGCGTCTGTCATGAGGACAATCGCAGGAATCTATTGGTGAGATTAACGCTTCGCTTAATGCTGGCGACGGTAGATCAGCATACTGATTAGGCTGAAGTTCTGGTCTTCCACATCGGTAAAATCCGGATCAGGAAAGCTCCAGCCAGACTTATACCAAGGCTGGGCCTTGACTTGCGCCCTCAGTTCTTCGCTGATTCTGAGACTGCTCAGGCGCTGGTGACGCAAGTATATCTCCTCGCCCATCATCAGGAGCGAGTCGGTGGGCAGTTTGTCAATCTCGCTGTTCGTCAGAACGCGCTGGGCCGTCTGTGGCCACAATCCAGGCACATCGTCAGTATCTTCCACCTTGACGCCTGCCGTCGCCTTATCGATCATCACGTTGAAGATCTCCTGTTCCCTATTATACAGGATGACACATCGCTGACCGCTCCCTTCTGCCAGCTGGAGTTCCCACTCGCCTGGCACGTAGTCGAAGCCATTGAGCTGGCTCAGGAATCGGAACATCTCTTCCACATCTTCCTCAGGTTTCCAGACGAGGCTACCGTCTATCCACTCCGTGCCTTTGAGTATTTCAGTGCTCCTCAGATCACGGTTCATTGCCAGATGCCCCTTCGCCTCGCGGCCATTGCGCAGGCTCTTCAGATAATCCACCACAGCATGCAGTCCATCCCTTATCTCTCTTGGCATGTTACCGCTGCCGCTGAAGTTCTCCTTCGAGTCCATATACCAGACGCTGAAGCTCGTCGAGGGCGCATCCAGCACGAGTATACCCGACTTATATTCACCCTTCGACTCATAGAGTCTCGTGGCTTTGATGATGCTGTCGCAGCGGAGGAACACGTCCTCACCTACCTCGAAGGTGACTTTCTCGAAGGGACAAGTGCCGCGCAGGGTAAGTGTCAGTTTGCCGTCATCATGCCGCCAAAGTGACGCTTCGTCATTACTCTCGATATTCATTCCGCCGCCGCACAGATAGGAGAAGCTCCTCAACTGGCTCTTCGGCACCTTCTTCTTAGCCATACTTGGTAAACCTATCATAAACACAGCCAACATAAGGATTGCTGTTTTTAAAAATATCTGTTTTATCATGGTGCAAAGATAGTTATTTTTTCGAGAAACCAAGAAAGATTGTCCCAAAAAGATTAAACCATGGAAACATTATTAAAGGGCGCAAACGGTTCAGCCCCATTTGCGCCCTTTAAGTAGAGATTATATGTAAATTACTTATCTGCAGGAATGAGTGTATAGACTTTGTGCCGTCTATCTCGTATCTTACCAATACGCCTGTGAGAGATGACTGGTAGCCGACAATAATGTCTTCAACCTTAATGTTTGCACCATCGTACTCACAACCATCGAATGACAGGTAGACATAATAGTCCTTGTATTCGGCATCCTCGTATTGGAGTTCTTTTTCTATCCAATAACCTGCTGAATAGCCATTATTGGTCTTTCCTTCAGTAGCATCCCATCCACCGTTGCATTCGCCAACTTCCTGAGCAGATGCCGGAACGTCATCTAGGCTCTCACTCTTATTCGTCCCAAATGTATTCCAGTCTGGCTGTCCGTTCTCGTCAAAGTCCCACCAGCGATAGTAGGTCTTATAAACATATTCACCATTTTCGTCAACTTTCGGCTTACTGCTATAAACCTCTGAACTGAACTTTGTGCCTTTTGCAAAAGTACACTTGTAGAAACTAAACTTGAAACTGGTAATCTTGTCACTCTGATAGGGCGCAACAATGGTAACGCCCTTTTCGTTGCCAGTTCCCTCGAATTCGCATCTTGTAACAGTTGCTGTAGCGGCCTCAGGATCTCTGAATGACACATATCCAAACTTGAATACACAATTCTCAACAGCTGCGGGTGCATTATAGATATATGCCGCATTAAGCGTACCGTCCTTAAAATCTCCGGAAAGTAGGGCTTCGATTGTAATATTGGTGATTTTCCCTACATTATAGAGATCCAGGTCGGTATCAACAAGTTTCTTTTCTTCATCCTTCCACCATACATCGGAACTTTTCACGGTAGCGCCTTTGCCTTCACCAACGATTTCCTTAATATAGGGAGTGTAGTTTAATACTACCACAGCACCTTCAGCAATCGTCAATTTGTCAAGGGTGTATTCTTCATTGTAGATATTGACGGCAGCATAGTCGCCTTCTCCCTTCACGATCTTCAGGTTCTTGAATTTGTAAGAATCTCCGTCACCCTTTTCAGGCTGAACATTAGGCTGATACTCTTCCTCACCGCTGGCATTAGTCACCTTCACCCACTCGGAATCGCCGTTGTTCATGAAATACTCGGTTTTGATAGGTGCCCAGACGAAGGTCTTGATGACACCACCGTCCTTTACGACTGACAGACCGTTGAGAATCTGCAGACTGTTAAGGTTATTCAGGGTTGTCGTTGTACCTGGGAGGTTAAGAATGAGATCCACATCATCGTTGGCGAAGGATACATTGATTTTGTTCTTGAAGACGCTTGTCGTCTCGCCACTCTGCTTCACGGTCAGCGGAGCAGCAGCGGTATTCAGTTTGCTCAGCAGATTGAGGGTCACGTTGTAGTCCGTGATCTCAGGAATCACGATGGTGTTCTCGTCACTACTTGTTGCCAAATCACCTTCAGCCTGGATATCGATCACGAATTCGCTGCCGGCTTTGTCGCTGATCTGCTTCTTGATCGACTCAAGATAATCTGTAATGTCCGAAAGCTTACTGATGCCGAAAGTGGCACCATTGGCTGTAATAGTGACACCAGCAGGCAATACCACCTCTTCTTCCGTACTTCCAGAAGGATTGTCTGATTCACCAACAACGTCATCACACGACTGTAAACCGAATGACATTCCCATCAACATGGCGGCTGCCATGATTTTGAAATAGTTTTTCTTCATAATCAATTGCTTTTAGATGTTAATAATATAAATAATGTTATAGTTTTGTATGTTTATCTTGAACAATAGTTTTTGCAAAGATATGAAAAAAAATTAATAGATAATACCCTTCAATGCCATGGTGAGGGGAAAAATTGTGTCAATGAAACAAGAATTTGTGCCAATGACTCGTTTTGGCAGCTTTTTACTGATAATTCTCGGAGAAAAAAAGGATTAT
>OMXK01000016.1 GCA_900314995.1 uncultured Prevotella sp. | reverse complement strand
TTACCAATAACTAAAAACCTAAAACTATAAATATTACTACTAACCTAAAACAATCTATTAACCTTTTGACGATGCAAAGGTACGACGATTTTTTCTTTCTTGCAAGCATTATGGCATAATAAGTGTATAAAATCCCATCATTCTTGACGTAAATCAAGGCTTTGTGTGCGATAACACAAACTTTTTGCCACTTTTTCCTTGTAATTAGCAAAACTTGTTGTACCTTTGTAACAGCAATCAAAGGATGCGAGTACTGATAATAAATACAAGTGAGCGAACGGGTGGTGCCGCTGTAGCTGCCAGCCGTTTGATGAAGGCGCTGAACAACAACGGTGTCAAGGCTAAGATGCTGGTGCGTGATAAGGAGACGGATAGTCTGACGGTGGCAGAGCTGCCGCGTTCTCCCCTGCTGCGATGGCATTTCCTATGGGAGCGTTTTGTTGTTTTCTGCCGTCTGCATTTCTCGCGGCAGCATCTCTTCGAGGTGGATATCGCCAACACCGGCACAGACATCACCAGTCTCCGGGAGTTCGAAGAAGCCGATGTCATCCACCTGCACTGGATCAATCAGGGCATGCTCTCGCTCAAGGATATCCGGAAGATACTGCGGAGCGGCAAACCCGTCATCTGGACCATGCACGACATCTGGCCTGCTACAGCCATCTGTCATCTGACGCTGGGTTGCCGAAACTTCACCACAGCATGCCTGAAGTGTCGGCTCTTGCCTGGAGGTGGTTCTGCTGGCGATCTGGCATCCGTCGTATGGAAACGGAAAAGCCGTATGCTTGAGGATGAGAACATCTACTATGTGGCCTGCAGCCGTTGGCTGGAGTCGGAGGCGAAGAAGAGTGCCCTTCTCAAAGGTCATAAGATTACGAGCATCCCAAATCCGATAGATACACATATATATAATAGGTGTAACAGACAAGAGGCGCGCCAACGGCTTGGCCTTCCTTCAGACAAGCGACTGATCCTCTTTGCATCCCAGCGGGTGACCAACGAGAACAAAGGCATGCAGTATCTGATCGAAGCCTGCCAACTGTTGAAGGACATCCCCCAGTTAGGTGTTGTCATCCTCGGCGGTCATGCAGAAGAGGTGGTCTCACAGCTACCGTTGGAGGCTTATCCGCTGGGTTATGTGAATGATGAACGTCGCATCGTCGATGTGTATAATGCTGCTGATGTCTTTGTGCTACCCTCCTTGTCGGAGAACCTGCCCAATACGATTATGGAGGCAATGGCCTGTGGCGTACCCTGTGTCGGCTTTAAGGTTGGCGGTATCCCGGAGGAGATTGATCATAGGCGCAACGGCTATGTGGCCGACTATCGCAACGCCGAGGATCTGGCCAGGGGCATCCGCTGGATACTGACAGAGGCGGATAGCGAGGCACTGAGTCGGAATGCCGTCCATAAGGTGGTGCAGAACTATTCGCAGCAGAGTGTTGCGATGAAATATCTCGATGTCTATCATCAGGCGATGGCTTTCAAACACTACCGCCTATGATACGTATTACCTATGTCACGATTACCTATAATGCTGCCAGTGTGCTGCGGCGGACGCTCGACAGCGTGCTCAGTCAGGATTATCCTGAGATAGTCCATCTGATTATCGATGGTGCCTCTACGGATGCCACGCTTCAGCTGGTGGATGACTATATCGAACGGTCGAATGCAACGGGAACCCATCATCGCATTCAGGTGACATCCGAACCTGATAAGGGTATCTATGACGCGATGAACAAGGGACTCCGTTCGATTGTGGGCGATTATGTCTGTTTCCTGAATGCAGGCGATTTCCTGCCAGCTGCGGATACAGCCAGCAAGATTGCCGCGAAGGTGGCGCAGCAGGATTCGTTGCCTGCCGTGCTTTACGGTGATACGGATATCGTCGATGGTGAGGGCCATTTCCTCCATCATCGTCGACTGGCACCCACCGAGAATCTCACATGGAAATCCTTCCGCCAGGGCATGCTCGTCTGCCATCAGGCCTTCTATGCCCGCACCGACTTCGCTATCGCCACACCCTACGATATGCAATACCGCTATTCTGCCGATGTCGACTGGTGCATCCGTGTGATGAAGGCTGCCGCCAAGGAGAACGTGCCGCTGCTGAACCTGAAGATGGTGGTGGCGAACTATACCGAGGAGGGACAGACCACCCTTCACCACCGTGAGTCGCTCTGGGAGCGCTATCATGTGATGGAGCACCATTATGGCCGTATCCAGACCTTTCTCCTTCATTGCTGGTTTGCCGTGCGCTCCGTCTTCAAATAAAAAAAGCACCATCCTCTGCGGACGATGCTTTCCTACCAATTACTAACTATTTAACTATCCTATTTAAGTATGAATTTCGCTTTATTGATAATGTAGATGCCCTTTGGCAGACCGTTGACGGCCTCGCTCTTGCTCTTGGCTGTGCGGATGAGTCGTCCGTCAAGGGTATATACCTTGGTATAGCCGTCGGTCTGGGCATTGATACTGCGGATGCCTGTATAGGTCGAAGTCACGTCGTTTACCAGATACTTGTCCCCGTCTTTCTCGCTGGAGATTTCAAAGAACTTATCTTCGGATACGTTGGTGACATCGACTGTCTGGGGGCTGCCTGAGCCTGTGCTGAACACGAAGCTGACAGCATCAGCATCATCATTGATGGAAAACTGCTTGGTGTACCAGGTCTTGCCGCCAACCTCCATGGTCTCAGTCACGTTGTCACCAGGCCATGAACTGTTTGCTGGTGCGTGAGAGCCGTCGCCGCCCCATGTCCAGAAGTTCACGCCGTCCGTCCACCCCACCTGGTCGGTATTCACCCCAATGGTAATCGTATAGGGCTTGAAGTCGCTCTTGGCAAACTCCGGATAGGTGATGCTCTCTGGATCGATACCGCTGACGTAATAGACGTAGTGATAGCCGCTGATGGCTTTCTGCCAGTCACCATCGGGCGTATAGTCTGCGGCCTTCGTGCCTACTACGGCGAGCAGTTTGCCGTTGGTGCCCGCCACCTCTACGGCATAGTAGTCTTTCTGCGAGGCAATTTCCTGCGGTGTGCTGGTGTTGGTGATGCCCACGGCTTTGCGCACGGTTGCCATGTTGGCAATCTCCTGCTTGTAGGCCTTCCAGTGCTTCAGGAAGATGCAAGGCGTGCCGGGCATAGCCAGCAGATAGGCGTTGGCTGCCAGTGTGTCCTTGCGGAGCGGGCCGTTGCTGCTTCCGTCGGGCCTTACTTCTGTATCGTGGTTCTCCACAAAGGTAATGGCATACTGACGGTAACTGCCGTCGTGGAACTGGCTGCTGACGAGGGGCCAGTTTTCATCTTTATTCTCGTTGTTCTTTCCGAGATAGGTCCAATCGCCCTTGTCCGTGGCATTACGCACTACATATTTGAATTGGAAGTCAAAGGCAGCGCTCGACTTTTCTGAATTGTCAATCCAGTTCTTGATAGCTCTCGAACTGTCCCAGTATTCACCTACAGAGAACTGTGGTTTCGCATCCTCGTTATACAGTTTCGTAAACTTTGAGGCATAGCCTTTCACCATATCGTAGCGGAAGCCCGCATAGCCCAGGTCTTCAAGCAGGAACTTCAGGTAGGCCTTCACGATGGTCTGCACGTTCTCGCTATTGTGGTCCAGGTCGCGCATACCGCCCCAGCCCTCACCGGTATCATTGTTCTCGCTGAGGCTATAGCCATTGTCCGTGGCCCATTTCTTCGTATCACCACCGTCATCGTTCTTGACGATGTCTGTCGATACCATCTCATAAGTAACACCGTTATAGGTCTCTTTCGGGAAATCCACCCAGTTGCTGACGTTCTTGCGATGGTTGATCACCACGTCGGCGATTGTTCCGATGCCTTTCTCCTTGAAAGTCTTGATGAGTGAGCGCAGTTCGGCCTCGTTGCCGAAGGAACTGTTGTAGTTCTCAAACCAGTAGAGGTCATCATAGCCCATTGACGTGCCTCCACAGTTGGCGCTTTGGGGAATCCACACAAGATCGAAGGTCGTAGCCAATTCATCGGCTTGCTTCTCCAAACGTGTCCATTGGGTATCGTTAAACGAGTCCCAAAAGAAACCTTGCAGCATGACGCCGCCATAGTTCTCCGGCCATCCCTGAGCCATCATGCCAAGGGTTGCGACGACAAATGTCAATGTGGTAAGTAGTCTCTTCATAATGTGCTATGAGCTTTTGATTGTTGTTTGATGCTGCAAAGTTACGCAAAAAGCCGATTGGATGTTCTCCAACCGGCTCTAAATGTGTAAGTTGCACGATGCAAACGTTTGCATCGCTTCGCGTCGCCTTTCAGGCTTGCTTTTTCAGTTTTAGGATTCGGCGGACGCTTTGGTTAATGCGTTCTTCGGAGATGGTTCCATTCTCAACTGCTTTGATGACGGCATCGAAAGCCTTGACAAAGTCCTTCGGACCTAGCACGATGTCAACACCTGCCAGAATGCTAGCCACGGCAGCCTCTCCTGAACTGTACTGCTGAGTGATAGATCCCATCTCCATCCCATCGGTGATGATGATGTTCTGGTAGCCTAATTCTTCACGCAACTTGTCTTGCAGGATTATCGGCGACATTGTCGAAGGTATATCTGACCCCGTCACGTTTGGCAGACCGATGTGGGCCGTCATAATCAGCTGGCAGCCCCATGCGATACCGGCTTTGAAGGTCACCATCTCGCAATCTTTCAGTTCATCCCAGGTCTTCATGCTCCGTGCATAGCCATAATGGGTGTCGGCCTTGGTGTCGCCATGTCCAGGGAAGTGCTTGATGCAGCCTGTGATGCCGGCATCCTTCAGTCCCTGCAGATAGCTGGTCACCATCGGGGCAGCCACTTGCGGGTCGTCGGAGAAGGCGCGTTTGCCGATGATGATGTTCTCCGGATTCGTGTTCACGTCGGCCACAGGGGCAAAGTCGATGTCGAAGCCATAGTGCTTCAGGTAGGTGCCGATGGTATTGCCACACTCATAGGCATTCGCAGGATCCCCCGTTTGGCCAATGGCCTCCATCGACTCATACTTCTTCACATTGAATTTGGGGTTGTTGGCGATGCGGGCTATGCGACCACCCTCCTCGTCGATGCAGAGCAACGGCGAACCATTAAATGTCCTGATGTCGGCGATTAGACTTGCCAACTGTGATTCGTCATCAATGTTCCATGCGTAAAGGATGATGCCACCTACCGGGTATTTTGAGTTTACGTCCTTAATGGTGGTGTTCACTTCTATCATGGGATTCACCTGCAAGTCGTCATAGGTGTTCCAATGGAAGGTGGTGTCGAGCGACTCCAGACGGGTATAAAACATTTGGCCCACTTTCTCGGTCAGGGTCATTTTCGCGAGTTCCTCCTCCACGTCATCCGCCGGCTGTGGTACGACGGGGTCATCGTTGTTGGAGCACGATGCCAGCAGAATGACGGCTAGCATCCATATATAATATTTCTTCATTTCTTTGCCTTTTCGTTTATTCTTACAATGATTTCGTAGGCAGACTTAGTATGCTAAGATGAAATACTGGAACGGTGTGAGAGTGAGGGTATTGCCGAGTTGGACGTTTTGGCCTGTGGCCTGATCCTGAGCCTGACGATTCATCCAATCTGCTGGTACGTTGACGGTCTTCTGTTCATTTCTGAGGTTGGCGACAACGAGGAAGCGTTCGGCAGCATCTTTCTTTTCAAAGACGAGTACGTCATTGTCGGGGAAGGCGGTCATATCACCCTTGCGCAGGGCAGGATGGTCGTTATAGAGACCGATGAGCTTCTGGTATTCCTTGTAGATCTCGGGCTTGGCCGTCCAGTCTACGGGAACGAACTTGAAGAAATTGATAGGCTCGGGGTAGCCTACCTCCTGAGAACCGTAGATGAGGGCTCCGCCATGGGGGAAGATGGTGGCTACATAGGCAGCCATCGCACCACGGTCGTTGGTGAACTCCTGGCAGGGTGTGGCCTCGGTGGAGTGGTCGTGGTTAGTGGTGAAACGCATCTTGACTTTGCCTGCAGGCAGACTATCGTACTCGGCCTTATCAGCCTTGATGAGGTCGGAAACGGGAGCCCCCTTCCATACCTTCACCAGTTCGTCCTTATAGTCCCAGCCGTAGTTCATGTCGAAGCCGCCAACGGTGAAGTTGTCGGAACGCTTACCCTCGGCCAGCATCACGATCTTGCGGTCGCCGGCAGCAGTGCGCAACTGATCGATGGCATCCTTCCAGAAGTCGGCAGGCACACCGTCGGCCACATCGCAGCGGAAGCCGTCGATGCCTACCTCAACGATCCAGAACTTCATGGCATCGATCATGGCTGCGCGCATATCCTTATTATCGTAGTTTAGGTCGGCTACGTCGTACCAGTCCCAGGGGCGTGGATGGATGATGGTATCGGTCTTCTCATCGTGAGTGTACCAGTCAGGATGTGCCTTTACCCAAGGATGATCCCAGGCCGTGTGGTTAGCCACCCAGTCAAGGATGATACCCATGCCGTGCTCGTGACAGACTTTTGCGAGGTTCTTGAAGTCGTCGATGGTACCAAACTCAGGGGCAATGGCCTTGTAGTCGCTGATGCAGTAGGGTGAGTTCTTGCCTTTCTCGATACCGATGGGGTAGATGGGCATCACCCACATCACGTTGACGCCCAGGTCGCGGATGGAATCGATACGGGCTGCGACGGCATTGAGTGAATGGTCGGGTGCAAACACACGGGGATTCACCTGATACATAGCAATGTCTGCTACTGCAGGCATCTCGAATACCGTCTGTTTCGTTTCTTTTGCCGGCTTGCAGGAGATCACTGCAGCCACAATGCTGATGCATAAAAGGAGATTCTTCATAATGCGGTGTAGTATAATATTGCGTTGATATAAAATCAGGCGGACCGTTGCTATAAGCGATCCGCCTGATGAATTATTGAAACCTGCTTATTTCTTTTCGATCTTGCAATAAGCCTTAGAGTCGCAGAATGCGAAGAGCTGGATGAAGTAGGTGCCAGCCTCAGCAATCTTCAGGTTCGGGCCATTTTGGGTCAGGTTGTCCACCGAACCACCCCAATTGATGTCCCAGCCGTCGTTAGCACGGAACTTCAGCTCGTCGGCTGCCAGTTCGATGGTTGCCTCCCAAGCGCCAGTCTCCGGGTTGTAGGTCATGTCAGTATCGCTATCCCAGCCACCTGACTGTGCAGGACCTACGATACCAATCGTGGTGATTGGTGTGAGCGTATAGGTGAGTGCACCGAGATCAACATTGACCATATAGTAGCCTGCTGCTGCATTGAGGTTGCCAGCCTGCTCAGCGAGTGTGCCCTCGCCGCCGGCACCGATACCCCAGTCGGGAGCATCCCAGTTGTCCTCGCCGCTACGGAACTTGAATTCACCGTCGAGATACATGTAACCTGTGTACAGACCGTCGCCAGCAGGGCCGTAGAGCGGAGCAGCGGGGCTACCCCAACCATTGCCGTTACCTGCCTGCCAGATGTACTCGGCGAAGTTCAGTGGTGTGATGGTATAAGTCATCTCGGCCATGTTGATCTGGAAACGGAAGAACTTTGCCTTGCCGTCGACGCAGAATGAGTGGTCGCCACCGAGGTTGTAACGACGGTCGATACCACCGCTCAAGTCAGTGCTCTCTACGGTTGTACCGTACAGCTGTGTCCAATCGCCGGCAGCAACTGCATCAATAGCATCCTTATCACCGAAAGCGAACCACATGTCGCCCTCGCCACCATTGCCCTCGAAGACATAGGTGAAGATAGGATCGGCAAATACGTCAGCGCTGCTGTGAGAGAACTGCATGGTCATGGCTGACTCTGCGCTCCACTCACCAGGACCACCGATGAGGTAGTAGGCATCAGCAATGCTTACGGGCTCTACCTTGAAGGTGTAGCTCATCATATCGATGGTTACCTTGATCTTCTTGGCTCCGGCAGGTACGCAGAACGAGTTGTCGGCACCCAGGTTGTAACGGTAGTCGAGACGACCTTCCTTAGCCTGGCTGTCACCGCCTACGATACCGAACAGTTTGGTCCAGTCACCGGCTCCGATAGCGTCGCAAGCCTCGTCGTCACCGATAGCAAACCAGGTGTCACCCTCGGCAGCAGCATCGAATACAACCGTAAAGATAGGATCCTCGTAGACATCGGCACCACTGTGGTTGAATTTGATGGGCTTCTCAGCAGCCGAGCCAGCCCAGTCGTTAGGACCGCCAATGATATAATATGCCGGAGAAATCTGTACCTTGTTCAGCGGAGTGAACTGCACTTTGCTCTCAGCATAGTAGTTCTCACCGGGCTTGCCTACGATAGCATCAGATGTACCTCCAGTAACGGTATAGAGAACCGTGCGGATATACAGGTCGGTGGTTGCCGGATTGCGGGTAATCTCATTGAAGTAGGCATCCTGCAGCAGTGATGCAGATACAGAGATGTCGCTAGAACCATCGAGACTGTTGGCATCGAGTACAATTGAATTGCTGAAATCGGCATCCTTGGAGAATTCTACTTCAGCCTTCAGGATGGTGTTGGCGGGCATGGCGCCTTCCTTCACGGTAGCAGCACCGATGGGAATTGCCTTTGCAATACCATCTTCAGTAAAATATTCAGCAAGATTGATGACAGCAGGCGTATTGTTGGCCACAGTGACATCGCTAGCCTGGAGTAGGCTCTCCTGCGGGTTGGTCTGCGGGCTGAAGATGGTCTCGAAATCCTGGTTACAGGATACGAGTCCAGTGCTGAGCAGAGCCATGATATATAAACTAATCTTTTTCATCTTCTTATTCATTTGATTAAACGATCATTCTATTGCAGTTGGAATGTGACGGTATTGTTGTTCCTGTCGACGGTAAGTTCCATCTTACCACCGGGGAATCCGGCAATGAACCAAGAGCCCTTACCAGTCATACCCTTACCAGAATATGCACCATTGGTCAGTGTGATCTCAGTAGCCTCGTCTTCAACCTTGAATCCATAAGAGTCACCACCGTCCCAGCCGGTCAGCTTGGCATAGAAGCGGAAGGTCAGATCGCCCTCAGGCATGTCTACGACACCCTTGAACACGTTGCTGCCAATCTCTGTCTCTTCGATGAACCAGCCACCGTCGACGAGTGTCTGCTTGTTGCCCTGTGAAGGCTCAGGCCAGCCACAGCAAGAACCGATCACCCACAGCGTACCCTTGCTTGGTACATTGCAGTAGGCGGCCATGTGATTGAAAGAAACAGCATTGGAGAGGATTTGTGTACCCTCGATCACCTGTGAGCTGGTGGTCTGGATGTTTGCAGCCACACGCATGGCAATCTCGCGGAAGCCCATATCCACATAGTCGTCCTCAGTAGCAAAGCCGTCGAGCTTACAGATAGCCTTGGCAATCTCCTCGCTGCTGATGTTCACATTGCAGGAAGTGAAGCCTGTTTCCAGGAAATCACTCCACTTGGTGTTACCATTCTCTACCAGTCCTACCTGTACCTTGTAGTTGACAACGGTATTTACGCCGTAGTTGGGCTGTGTCCAGGTGAGGTTCACCGTATTGTCCGGCGTGAGCTGGATGTATTGGTCAGCCACGGCCGATGTATTCAGCACAAACTCAGTAGCTGTGTGATTCGGACCGAGGGTGGGGTTGTCGTCGCGATCGGAGTCGCAGGCTGTGAACAGCATGGCGAAAGCGGCAAACAACACACTACTAAAATATCTTGTTTTCATAATCTCTTTTCTTTTTTATAGATCCGACTAAAGAATTAATAACCAGGATTCTGCACCAAGTTGGTGTTTGAAGTCACGTCGCTTGATGCCAAGGGGAACAAGTTGTACTTGCTGTCGACAGCATGCGGTGTACCCACATTGCTGTTCATGCCCTTGTGAGCCCAGAGGTAGTCACCAGAGGTGAGGAGACCGAAGCGAACGAGGTCAGAGCGGCGATGGCACTCCCAAGCCAGCTCACGGGCACGTTCGTTGAGGATATCCATCTTAGAGGGGCTTGCAATGGCATCGACACCTGCACGGGTACGGATGGCATTGAACTTCTCAACACCGCCACAGCTTACGCCACCTACAACTTCACACTCAGCCATCATCAGGTAGACATCACCCAGACGGAATACGGGGAAGTCAGTATCGGGGAAGGAGTTGGCATCGGACAGGATGCTGCCGTCGGCCTTCAGGTTGGTGAACTTCGTGAAAGCATAGCCGCTGAAGAAGTCGCCGATATCGATAATCTCCTTTGACTGGCCGTCGGTGAAGAACTTTGCACGCTGGTCTGCGCTCTCGAACTTGTCGACGAACTGCGGGGTTACGCGAAGACCGCCCCAGCCGCTACCGCCAAGACCGTAGGCTAAATAATCCATTTTACTGCCAACTTCAGCATTGATGATATAAGTAGTACCACCGTATGCCTGTGTGTTGATATGATCCTGATAGACGCTGAAGATAATCTCGTGGCCTGTGCCCAGCATCTGGTCGTTGTCGGCACAGAAGAGCTTCCAGTAGTCTTCAGCAGACTCCAGCTGATAGCCCAGGTCGATTACCTTCTGGCAGTACTCGGCACACTTCTGATAGTTGGCTGTGCCAGTATAGACAGCTGCATTCAGATAGAGCTTGGCCAGAATCATATAGCACAGCCCCTTGCCGGCGCGATATTTCTCAGGATTTGCAGGCAGCAGATCAGCTGTCTCCTCCATATCCTTCGCGAGCCAGTTGAAGAGCTCAGAACGGCTCATCTGTTGAGGTGCACCACCACCCACAGCAGAGGTCTCATCGGTGAAAGGTACATTGCCGAACAGATCAATGGCGTGGAGATAGCTCAGGCCACGGATGGCACGAGCCTCGGCACGATACTGCTGCATGAGGGCATCGTTGCTGCCAGAGGCATCAATCTGACGGATCACCTCGTTGCAGAGAGAAATCTGGTAGAACACACGGCTGTAGCAGGCACTGACGAAGACATCGCTGGATGTCCACTGCAGTCCGTGCAGGTCTCTCAGCGTCTGGTCGTTCCAGCCGATGACTGCTTCGTCGGTAGGCAGTTCCTGCAGGTTGAACAGGGCGCGCAGATACTGACCGAAACCACCGTCGATACCTTTAATATCGGGATCGCCGCTATCACCGTCGGGTGAACTTACTGACAGACCCGAATAGCACTTTGCCAGCATCTGATTGTATGCCTCTGTGCTAGTGAGCACATTCTCCGGGGTGTCGAGGTTGGGGTCGATAGGGGTCACGTTGAGATCACCCGTACATGCTGTCAGCGACACGGCGGTAGCAAAGGCAAAACTATAAATTCCGTTTTTCTTTATGTTGAATTTCATATTCTTGTCCTCCTATTAATTAAAAGTTAAAGCTAGCACCTATGATGAAGTTGCGTGGGCGGGGGTACATGTTGTTGTCGATACCGTTTCCGACTTCAGGATCCACACCGTCGTAGTTGGTGATAGTGAAGATGTTCTGTGCGGTGAAGTTCACACGTACCCAGTCTGTGATGTTGTAAGCCAGCGTCACCTTGTCGAGCTTCAGGTAAGAAGCGTTCTGCACATAGTAGTCGCTGCGGTACTGAGCCTGGTTGAAGTTCGTGTAAGGTGCAGTGGATACACGGTTGCAGATAAAGTTGTTGGTCCACATGTCGGCCTTCATCTCAGTGTTAGAGGCGATGTTGTTGTAGACGTAGTTGCCCAGGCTTGAACGGAGTGATGCAGAGAGCGTCCACTTCTTGTAGCTTACCTCTGTGTTGAAACCGATGTTCACGTCAGCATCGGGCTTGTAATAGATATAACGGTCATCGTCAGTGATCTGGCCATCGCGGTTGCGGTCTACATAAACACCCTCCAACGGTTTGCCTGCCTCGTCGTAAACCTGCTGGAATACGAAGAACGAGCTCATCGGGTTGCCCACCTGGTGGATCTGGATGTGGTTACCGACACCACCAGAGATATCGCCAGTCTCTACACCGAGGTAGCTGGGATCGTCGCTGGCTGTCAGACGGGTAATCTTATTCTTATTGTATGCAAGGTTTACACCAAATTCCCAGTGGAGATCCTTCTTCTCGATAGGTACGAAGTTCAAGGCAACCTCGATACCCTTGTTCTCCATGTCACCTACGTTCATCAGCAGGTAGTTGGTCAGGTTGGTACCAGAAGCCACAGGTACTTCGTTCAGAAGGTCTTTGGTCTTACGCTGGTAGACATCGACACTACCGTTGATGCGGTTATTGGCGAAACCGAAGTCCAAACCAATGTTATAGGTCGTGGTCTCCTCCCACTTGATCTCAGCTGCATAGCCTCTCGGCGTAATAGGAGTGATGACGCTGTTGCCAAACTGATAGAGAGAGCCAGCCTGGTTGGTGTGATAAGTCGGGATAGAGGGATAGTCGCCCTGACCGATGTTCTGCTGACCGGTAATACCCCAGCCGAGACGGAGCTTCAGGTTAGAGAGCCAATCGACATTCTTCAGGAATGATTCCTCGTTGACACGCCATGCGAGAGCTGCAGAGGGGAAGACACCCCACTTGTTGTTCTGGAAACGAGAGGTACCATCATCACGCAGTGTGAAGGTGAGGAGGTAACGGTCCAAGAGCGTGTAGTTCAGACGGCCGTAGAATGAAATCAGATAGCTTTCGGTCTTGAAGAGTGGTTTTGAAACAGGATATTCCGAGCCACTGCCATCGTTAGCTTTCTTTTCGTCTGTTGTCTTGTTGTAGAAGTGTTGCCAGCTGTAACCGGC
Source organism: uncultured Prevotella sp. (assembly GCA_900314995.1). GTDB lineage: Bacteria > Bacteroidota > Bacteroidia > Bacteroidales > Bacteroidaceae > Prevotella. Next base: position 43,326 of record OMXK01000016.1, on the reverse strand, counting down.
GAGGATGTCGAAGCGACTGTAGATCTGCTTCAGCTCCTTGGCGTATGCCAGGTAGAACTCCAGCGTCTGGTCACGACGCAGCTGTGTGTATTTCTCCCAGGCACCTGTTCCGTTCTCAACCTTATTGTGGTAAGACACCTCACTACCAGGATCAGAGACGGTCCAACCGGAGGTGGTAGAGAAATCGAGACCGAGGTTCAAGTTGGCACGAAGGCCATCGAGGAACTTGAACTTATAATCGAACTGTGCGTTACCAACGAAACGACGTACATAAGAACTTCTGTGCTGCTCGTTGAGCATGGCGACAGGGTTCAGCGTTGACATGGTGTTAATAACACCGTTGTTCTCCCATTTGTGGTCAACGGGCTTCAGCGGATCGTACTGCACGGCAGCACCGATAGCGCCCTCATCAGCGAACTTGTTATGTGTGAATACACCCTTACCGTTCAGGTTGATGGTCAGACGGTCGTCGAGGAGCGTTGGGGTCAGGTTGATACCTACAGTACCACGGCTCATGCCAGTGGTCTTCAGGGTACCGTCGTTGTTCAGGAAGCCTGCGCTGACGCGGTAAGGCATCTTGAAGGCTTTGCTGCCAGAAACATAGCCACCCGTGACGCTGGCGTTGATTTCCTCGGCGAAGGCAGTGCGGTAGATCTCGTCCTGCCATTTGGTACTAGAGGTACCCAGTGCAGCCACGGCATCGGCATTGTCACCATAGTTGGCCATGAAGAAATCGCGGAAAGCCTCAGGGCTGAGCACGTCAACCTTCTTGGCCACGGTCTTGAATGTACCGCTCATGTCAATGTTGACGCGGGGCTTTGCACCAGCCTTACCCTTCTTGGTGGTGATCAGGATCACACCGTTAGAAGCACGGCTACCGTAAATAGCGGTGGCAGAAGCATCCTTCAGAATAGAGAAACTCTCGATGTCGTTAGGGTTGATGGTGTTCAGCACGTCACCACCTGAGATGTCTGTAGAACTGATAGGCAGACCGTCGATAACTATCAGCGGGTCGTTAGAGGCAGAAAGTGACGAGCCACCACGGATACGGATCTTCGCACCAGCACCTGGCGCACCGCCGTCGGTCGTAATCTGTACACCGGGGGTCTTACCCTGCAGCAGATCTGCCGGAGAGGTGGCAAGACCCTTGTTCAGCTGGTCTGCTTCGACAGACATCACAGAACCTGTCGCATCGCTCTTACGGACAGTACCGTAACCGATGACAACGACGTCCTGCAGCACAGTCTCGTCGTCAACGAGCGTAACCTCAACACTGGGTGCAGCCTTCACGGTGGCATTCTGATAGCCAACGTAAGAGATAGTGATGTTGGCACCCTGATTAGCTTTCAGCACGAAGTTACCGTCGAAATCAGAAACGGTGGCCGTCTGTGTACCGTCCACGCGTACTGTAGCGCCGATAATGGGTTCGCCTGTAGCATCTTTCACATGTCCTTTTACCTCAATCTGGGCAAAAGCACCTACCGATAGGAATAAGCCTAACAAAAGGCCGAGCATCCTTAGCGGGATTTGAATGTTTACCTGCTTCATCATTACTTTGTTTAATTAGAGTTAAATTGTTCGTATATTATTCTGTGTTAAGCATTTGCAGCTTGGGTTTTTATTATTCATCTGAAGATATTCTTCGAAAACTTCGGTGCAAAGGTAGGATACTTTTTAATACGTTGTTCTTTTTTTGCTTAAAAAGATATAAAACGTCGATGCAAACGTTTGCATTGACGTATATCAATAATAAAGTGAAAGAAATGTTTGTTATTATAAACAATTATTGTAACTTTGCATCACCGATGAATAATTAAAGCCGGATGGAAGAGAAAGTGCCGATGACAATGAAGGATATTGCACGGGAATTTGGTATTTCCGTGGCCACCGTGTCGCGTGCCTTGAAAGACTCTCCCAGGATCAGTGAGGAGCGTCGCCGTGCCATCCAGCAATATGCCCGTGAACACAACTTTTATCCGAATGCCATTGGTGAGGCGCTTCGCCATAGTCGCGTGATGCCTCAACGGATCATCGGAGTGATTGTGCCTGAGTTTACCCACTATTATTTCTCGTCGATTCTGACAGGTATCGAGGAGGCGGCAGCAGCCCGTGGCTATCGGATTATGGTGGCCTTGAGCGGCGAGCAATACGAACGGGAGGCCCGGATCTGCGAAAATTTCCATCGTTATAAGGTCTGTGGGGTGATTGTCTCTCAGGCAAAGGACACGAAGAGCTATGACCACTATCAGAAACTGATAGATGCGGGTATCCCCTTGGTGTTCTACGACCGTATCTGTACGGGTGTAAATGCAAGTCGCGTGGTGGTCGATGACTATATTGGGGCCTATAACGCCGTGACTCATCTGATTGAGACGGGATGCAAGCGCATCGCCTTCTATGGGGGACCGTTGCAGCTGGAGATTTCCAAGAATCGTTTCAACGGCTATAAGGATGCTTTGCTGAAACATGGGCTGGCTGTCGACGAGTCGATTATCCGGGTCTGTGACAATCGTGAGGATGCTGAGGCACTGACGCCAGAAATCCTGGCACTCGACCATCGTCCAGATGGTTTCTTCGCTGTCAATGACGATACGGCTATCGGTATCCTTTATACGGTTAAGCATTCGGGTTTCCGTGTACCTGACGACATCTCCATCTGTGGATTTACGAATGGTCAGCGTGCCGTGGCCTGTGATCCGATGCTGACGACCGTGGAACAACGTGGCCATCGGGTAGGCGAGGAGGCTGCTGAGATTCTGATGGATAAGGTGGAAGGCCTTTCGCCGATGGAGAAAGTAGAGAAGCGAATCGTCCGTACACGTCTGATTATCAGAGGTACGACAAGATAGTGTATGATGTAAATAACCAACAAAAAATATATGAGACAAAAACCTGATCTTTCCTTCTGGAAATTATGGAATCTGAGTTTCGGATTCTTTGGCGTACAGATCGCCTATGCTTTGCAGAGTGCTAATATCTCGCGTATCTTCCGTACGCTAGGTGCCGATCCCCACTCACTGAGTTTCTTTTGGATCCTCCCACCGCTTATGGGTATCCTTGTGCAACCGATTGTCGGAACACTGAGCGATAAGACATGGACACGCTTTGGCCGTCGTATTCCTTATCTGTTTGTAGGTGCCCTCGTGGCGGTGGCCATCATGTGCCTGCTGCCCAATGCCGGCTCTTTCGGAATGGCTGTTGGTGCTGCCCTCATCTTTGGCCTGATAGCCCTCATGTTGCTTGATACAAGTATTAATATGGCGATGCAGCCGTTTAAGATGCTTGTAGGCGACATGGTGAACGAGAAGCAGAAGACCAAAGCCTACTCCATCCAGTCGTTCCTGTGCAATGCGGGTAGTGTCATCGGATTCCTCTTCCCATTCATCTTCACGGCCATCGGCCTGAGTAACGTGGCTCCTGAGGGTGTTGTGCCAGACTCTGTCATCTGGTCGTTCTATATCGGTGCTGCCATCCTCATCCTCTGTGTCATCTACACCTCTGTGAAGGTCAAGGAGTGGAACCCTCAGGAGTACCGCGAGTATAACCCCGTGGCTGAGGAGAAGGAGGTCAGCGCCAACTGGATAACTCTGCTGAAGAATGCTCCTTCCACCTTCTGGAAGGTAGGACTTGTACAGTTCTTCTGCTGGGCTGGCATGCTCTATATGTGGACCTATGTAGTCGATGCCGTCTCCGAGACTGTCTGGGGCACCATCGATCCCACCACCGACGCCTATCAGGAGGCAGCCAACTGGACGGGTGTGCTCTATGCCATTCAGGCTATGGGTTCTGTGGTGTGGGCTACCATACTGCCTCGTTTCTCCAATACCAAGCTCGCTTATAGTGTCAGTCTTGTACTGGGTGGTCTTGGCTTCCTGCTCATTCCGTTTATCCACGACATGTACGGACAGATTGTGCCCTTCCTGCTCATTGGCTGTGGATGGGCTGCCATGCTCGCCATGCCATTCACCTTTGTCACCAATGCTCTGCAGGGTTATGGTCACATGGGTGCTTATCTGGGGCTTTTCAATGGCACCATCTGCGTTCCCCAGATTGTAGCAGCTCTCTTGGGCGGCATCATCCTGTCGCTTGTAGGTAGTCATCAGTCATCGATGATGCTGGTGGCAGGTGTCTTCTTCCTGATAGGTTCTGTCTGCGTGTTTGTCATTCAAGAGAAGAAAGCGTCTTAACAATTGCCCATGATGATCCGTTCGCTGTGGATAACCCTTTGTCTGGTGGTCTCGTTGCCTGTTCTGGGTAACGAGAACTTGCTGACGGAGCGGTATAATCTGACGTATCTGGATCTGGGCAATGGTCTGCCACATAATAATGTAAGCGACATATTCGAGGACTCAAATGGTTTCCTGTGGATCTCCACTTTTGGTGGAGGACTGGTGCGCTACGACGGCTATGGCGTGATGGAACCTCGCCTGGATCTGAACAGCAAGTCTTGCAGAAACATTACCGAGGATAACTTCCATCGGCTTTGGGTGGCCTTCGACGAGGGTATTAACATCATCGATCTCAGGACGATGAATGCGGTGGTGCCTGATCATCCTGATCTCAAGAAATTGCTTGTTCAGCCTTCTATCAGGTGCTATCGTGATGCTATGGGGCGTATTTGGATTATCAACAACCAACAAGTGAGTCTGGTGAAGTTCAAAGAAGATGGCGAGATTGATAAGATATGTGCCTACCCTCATAATTGGCGCATGCTTGACATGGCCATTAGCGATATCGAAGGCAATGGCAAACCCTGGGTCGGTATCGACAGCTGTCTCTACAGGTTGGTGGAGAGGGACGGGAAATTAATCCGTCAGGAGATTTCCCCCCTGCTCAAACCCTTGCAGGACTATTATATTACTGATATCCTAAAACGTAATAATGTGGTATGGATTACCACTAATATGGGACTTTTCCGCTATGATCCCTATAGGCAGAAACTTGATGCCTATCATCACTCGGATGCTCCAGGAACTCTTTCCCACGTCTTTTTGTCGAGTCTGGCTGTTACTCCCGATAATCATCTGCTGGTAGGTTCCCTGGCTGGTGTAAATATCTACGATGATCAGACAGACAGCTTTACGGTATGGAATTCGGAGAGCAACCCTCCGCTACAAAGTGATTTCGTACATAGTATCCGCGTTTATCATGGCCATATCTGGGTATGCACAGAATCAGGCGGTATTGCCTGTTTGGCTCCACGACGGTTGCTGCTGCGTAACTCCGTTCATACAATGGATCCCCGGTCGCTGTCACCCAATCCCGTCAATGCGATGTATGCCGAGCCCGATGGTCGGCTTTGGGTTGGAACAGTGGAAGGAGGACTTAACCTCAGGGAAAAGGGCTCTACCGACTTCATCCATTTTACCACCTCAAATTCCGGCATGTCGCATAACAGTGTGTCTGCACTTGCTGCTGATCATCATGGCCGACTCTGGATAGGCACCTGGGGAGGTGGTGTCTGTGTGACTGACAGGAAGAGTCCTCAACAAATAACTCGTCTCGAACTTCCCCGTGAGTATGGCATCCGCACCAGTTTTGTTGGTGCTTTGGCTAATGATACCATCAATGACGGATTATGGATAGGCAGTAATGCGGGTCTGTATTATTATGATTATAAGACCCAGCAGATAGAAGACCCCTTTGAAGGATGTCGCAGTGTAACGGGTTGCATCGGCGCAATCGTTGACCGTGACGGTATCCTGTGGATGGGCTGTATGCAGGGCTTACGTTTAGTTGACCTCAATTCTGGGCGTCAGGGGCGCAGACCTTTCAAGACAGAGGGTATAGCGCATAAACTCGATGAACCAGGTTCCCGAATCGTTGATAAGATATCCTCTTTCTATCAGTCCAAAGATGGTACCCTATGGCTCGGCAGCAACGGCTATGGCCTTTATCGCCTGGTGAAAGGGAAGGATGGTGGCAGACAATTCGAGGCCCTGACAACTGAGGACGGTCTGGCTTTTGGCGGCGTGAAGGGTATGGTAGAGGATTTGAATGGTCATTTGTGGGTGACGACTCAGAACGGCTTATCGGTTTACGACCCTAAAACTCATATCTTCTCCAATTATTTTGAGAGCGAAGGCCTGGTGAACCATCATTTCTATTGGAACTCTGCCGTCAGAGACAATGCAGGCGTCATCTATCTCGGCAGTGAAGGCGGCTTAATCGAAGTGCTTGGGGAGAATACGGAGTCGAAACCTTATGGCAAACTTGTGTTTACCCATCTGATGGTTGATAATCAGGATGTGATAGCTGGTAGTGATTATTTGTCGGAGGATATTTCCATCGCCTCCAGCATCCAATTACATGAAAGCAACCGTTCTTTCACAATTGCTTTCTCTGCTTTGGATTATGGTAACGAGGATCGGGTCATGTTCAGTTATAGGATGAAAGGACTCGATAACGAATGGACACCGCTGAGACTTGGTGAACATTCCGTCCGTTATAGTGCGCTTCCTCCTGGACGCTATACGTTTGAGGTGAAGTATGTGTCCACCTTGTCTGCCGATCATACTGATACTGCCTCTATCGAAGTCATTGTGCATCCGGCATTCTGGAATAGCTGGTGGTTCCGCCTGCTGCTCAGCATTCTTTTCGTGGTGCTTATCATATATATATATAATAGGTGGGCGGCCCGATTGAAGCGTTTGGAGGCTGAACAGTTGCTCAGTCCGATACGAAAAGTTCTGGAGGAATCCGAAGACCCACGCCAGTTACAGTCGCGCATCCAGAATATTCTCGACAACCAGGAACGCTACAAGCAGAGTGTTTCGAAGAGCGTTGAGGCCGACAAGGTGGAGGTGATGAAGACGACGAAACCGTTTATGGAGCGTGTCATGGAGATTATGGAGGCCAATTATATGGATTCGGAGTTTGGCGTTCAGGAGTTCTGCGATGCCTTGGGCATGAGTCGTACGGTTGCCAGTAAGCATCTGAATTCAGAAGTTGGTGTTCCTGTGGGACAATTTATCCGTAACTATCGTCTGAACATGGCCAAAGAACTCCTTCTGTCGAAAACCGGCAACCGGAATGTTACGGAGATAGCGTACGCAGTCGGATTTAATGACCCCAAATACTTCACCCGTTGCTTTACCAAGATGTTTGGTGTGAGTCCAAGCGCCTTCGACGGTAAAAATCCGAATCCTTGATTTATCTCAAGATATTGTCTTGATTTACCTCAAGAGGTGGAAAAAACGCATGTCAGAGCACCGAAATCGTTTTGTCCACCTTATAAATCATTTTGTCCACCTTAACTATTCTATTATCTCTTACCTTTGCAGCAAAATTTCACTAATATAATACAATTTTTTCTAAACTAAAAACAATTAACAATGAGAAAACAACTAGTATTTTCTGTGATGCTAAGTCTCGGCGTTGTGGGTGGAATGTCATTCTGTCCAGTAGAGGCACATGCATCAATGCAGCAGGACCAGACTATTAAAGTCAGTGGTCAGGTTGTTGACCAGGATGGAGAAGCCCTCATTGGTGCAACCGTAAAAATCAAGGGTGCACAGACGGGTGTGATTACCGATTTTGATGGTAATTTCTCTATCGACGCTCCAGCTAAAGCCACGCTTGTGGTAAGCTATGTGGGTTATAAGGATCGCGAGATCGCAGTACGCGGACGCGCTATTCTTGAGCCGATCCAGATGGAATCCGACGCCATGATGCTTGAGCAGGTGGTTGTCGTAGGTTATGGTACTCAGAAGAAGGCCGACCTGACAGGTTCTGTATCTATTGTAAACGCTGATGAACTGAAGCGTGTATCTAACTCTAATATTTCCACGATGCTGGAAGGTAAGGTAGCTGGTGTGCAGATTACATCTGATGGCCAGCCTGGTGCAGATCCTGCAGTCCGCATCCGTGGTGTCGGTTCTTTCGGTAGCACAGCTCCGCTGTATGTCGTCGACGGTGTGCCTATGGGTACTTCTATCCGCGACTTCTCTCCGAATGATATCGAGACAATCCAGGTGCTGAAGGATGCTTCTGCTGGTGCTATCTACGGTTCGCGTGCTGCTAACGGTGTGGTTATCATCACGACTAAGGGTGGTAAGAAGGATCAGCCGCTGAAGGTCGACTACAAGGGTTACTTCGGTGTTGATATTATCCCTGGCGGTGTGTATGATGTGATGAACGCAGATCAGTACAGCACCTATCTGGGTCAGGCAGCCGCTAATTCTGGTACACCGCTTCCTGGTGGTTATAGCAAGGTTTCTGATAATACCTACAAGTTCCAGGATAACACGAATACCGACTGGTTTGATGAGGTATTCAAGACAGGTATCCGCCAGAACCACAATGTTAACCTCAGTGGTGGTGGTGCACACAATACTTATAATATAGGTCTGGACTACTTCAAGCAGAGTGGTACACTCGAGGGTGCAGGTCCTAACTATGAGCGTTTCACTGCTCGTGTGAACAACACGATGGATACGAAGTTCATTAAGTTCCGTACCAGTTTCGTTTATTCTCATTCTAGTCAGGATGGTATCGGTGTCGGTAACGACCAGCCTTACATCCAGGGTCTGTATGGTATGACAGGATGGAACGTGCTCGGTGGTGCATTGGCAATGCAACCTACTATCAAGGCCTATGACGAGTCTACATGGGTATTGGATGACAAGGTAGGTGCTGCCAACAACTGGAACTATGACGCATACGGCTACGGCGTTTATTATGATACCATACATGGCGATATCTCAGCCGCTAACCCGCTGTTGGTGAATAACCTGTTCCAGCGTAATACACTTGTAGACCGTTTCGTAGGTACTGCTTCTGCCGATGTTGATCTGTTGGATATGATTGGCGTTAAGAGTAAGAACCATAAGCTCACCTATAAGCTGAATCTGTCTTATAGTGCAACTCATGCCAATGACAGGACTTGGATCTCTGCCTGGATTCAGAGTAACCGTGTATACCTCGATAAGAGTAATGAGAAGCTGACAAAGGGTCATCGCAAGTACACCGATGCGCTGATTGAGAATACGCTGACTTATGATGGAACCTTCGGTCTTCACCATGCAAATCTCGTGGTTGGTCAGACTTTCGAGCAGGAGAATACTGATCTTCTGACTGGCTGGGGTGTTAACTTTACAGAGCCTTACTATCTGCAGCTTCAGAATGCAGCAACAAAGGATGCCAGCTCTTTCGAGTATAAGCATACGATGGCTTCTTATATCGCTCGTCTGAACTATGACTATGATGGCAAATATCTGCTTTCTGCTATTGTTCGTCGTGACGGTAGTTCTCGTCTGTCTAAGGATCGTCGTTGGGATACCTTCCCCTCAGTATCTATTGGTTGGCGTTTCGATAAGGAAAATTTCTTCCCCATCGATCACAATATCGTGAACATGTTCAAGGTTCGTGCCAGCTATGGTGAACTGGGTAATGAGAACATCGCCGATGGTGCCTATCAGATGACCATGGCCCGTAACAATATGACCTATAGCTTCGGCAACCAGCCAATCACAGGTTCTGCCGCTTCTACCTTCGTGGTTGAGGATGTATATTGGGAGAAGAAAAAGACCATGAACGTTGGTATCGATCTGGCCCTTTTCAATAATCGCATCGAGTTTACCGCTGAGTGGTATAAGAACAAATCTGAGGATCTGCTCTTCTCACATGTGCCTGTACCCAACAGTGGTGGTTTTGCCAATGCAGAGGTTACTATGAACGCAGCTTCTATGGAAAACAGCGGTCTTGAGTTCTCTCTGACCTATCGTAACAACGATCATCCTCTGAAGCATCAGATCAGTGCCAACTTCAGCACACTGAAGAACAAGGTTACTTCACTCGGTTTCGGAACACAGACCTATCGTGACCCCAATAACTTGGATTATATCACAAATGTAGGTGAAGAGGTTGGTCAGTTCTATGGCTATGTTTACGAGGGTATCGCTCGTACACAGGCAGAACTAGACGCTCACAATGCTGTAGCCAACCAGCCTGGTGCAAATGTTGGTGACTGCATGTATAAGGACGTGAATGGTGATGGTCAGATTACCGATGAGGACCGTGTAGTTCTGGGTGGTGGTCTGCCAAAGATCAACTTCGGCTTGAGTGCACATCTGGAGTACAAGAACTTCGACTTGAGCATTTCTACCTTCGGTGCCTTGAATTATCACGTTGCCGATGGTATCTACAACAACCTGAACTCATGCTATGCTTACGGTAACAAGGATGTGGATATTCTTGGTGCTAACCAGTGGTCAGGCGACACTTATGTCTCTGATGTTCCCCGTACCTATCTTTCTAATAATGCCACGATGGCTTGGAACGATCTGTTCAGTGACCGCAAGATCCAGAACGCTGCTTATTGGAAGATTGCTAACGTAGAGTTGGGTTACAACGTACCCGACAAGATCTTCAAGAATTATGTCAGCGGTGTCCGCATCTATGTTTCTGCTCAGAATCTCTATACATTCACAAAGTATCACGGATACAATGTGGACTATGCAGGCGGTACATTTACTCCAGGTCTTAACTGGTGTTCTTACCCCAGCGCTCGCAGCTTTATGGGTGGTATCCTCTTCTCATTCTAATGGCTGGATGTTATAATTATAAAAAGGTAAACAATATGAAACTATATAAAATTTCACTTGCCCTGATTCTGGGCCTTGGCACGATGACATCGTGCGAAGATAAGCTGGACGTGGTAAACGTCAATCAGCAGACTGCAAGCACCTTTGGCTCAACAGCCAAGGAATTGGAGGAATGTGTCATCGCAGCTTATAATCACACCCGTATGGAGGGAACCTATGCTCGTGTAGGCTACAACTATGATGTCTGCCGTGGTGATGAGGTATGGAACTCTTCTCAGGTATGGTATCTGCCTTACGATGATCTGAATGCAGCTGTAGATAACGAGATGGACCAGTGGGTATGGCGTGACTGGTATTATACAATCAATGTATGTAACTATATCCTTTATCGTGCTGGCCAGGACAACTCAGTTTTGTCAGATGACATGAAGCGTGTGGTTGGTCAGGCTCACTTCCTCCGTGGATTGAGCTACTATAACTTGGCAGGTTATTATCAGAACCCTACGTTGATGCTTGATTATGAAGAATACTCTTCACTTGAGACACTCTATTCTGAGAATAGTTCATACGATGAGGTGCTTGAACAGGCAGAGTTCGATTTTACTGAGGCTATGACGCTGCTTCCTTCTCGTGATGCCGGTGGCGAATGGGCCAAGGGGCGTGCTACTTGCGGTGCTGCTGCAGGTTTCTATGCCCGCGCTCTGATGATGCACCCGACAAAAGACAATCTGCAGAAAGCTCTTAACGTGCTGAAGGATATCATCAATGGCAAGTATGGCACCTATAAGTTGATGAAGAACTACGGTGATAACTTCCGTGAGGGTCCTGCCTACGAGAACAATGACGAGAGCCTCTATGAGGTTCAGTTCCTGGACTATGGTTCACAGGGTACTGACGATGAGTGGACACCGGTGAACACCAGTGCCAACGCTACGCAGGGTCATGCTATTGAGAGTAACTATACGCCTGGTGACTTCGGTGGATGGGCTGACCTCTCTGCTTCACCTTGGCTTTACAACCTGTTCAAGGCTGAGCGTACTACCAGCGGTTCTCTCGATCCCCGTCTTTATTGGACTATCGGAACGTACGAGCCCGAGTGGGAAGGCTTTGAGAATGGCAATGTTGCTTTCACTGCTCCTATGACCGCAGACAATTTTGTCGTAACGAACAACAATTTTGGTGGTCTGCCTATCGCCAAGTACACAAATATGCGTACAAATCTTTATTCTAACGTTGTTACAGGTCTGCACTGCGGTATTAACCTCCGTATTATGCGTTATTCTGATGTACTGCTTCGTGCTGCTGAGTGCGAGAATGAATTGAATGGTCCGACGCAGCAGGCAATCGATTGGATAAATCAGGTACGTGAGCGTGCAGGTCTGGCTGACCTGAAGTTGGCTGATTTCGACTCTGCTGACAAACTGTTCGAGCAGATTGCCAACGTAGAGCGTCCTAAGGAGTTTGGTTGCGAATATGGCCGTGGTTTCGACCTTATCCGTTGGGGATGGTTCTATAATCCAAGTCGTCTGCAGCAGTTAATGGAGCATGGAGCTGTTAACTTCTGGACTAAGGCCGGTTATGATTCAGGTGAAATCACCTTTACGCCGAAGGATCCAGTAGATGAACCGAATTGCGATAAGAGTTCATTCGATACCTGGCATGAAGGTCATGAGTTTATCCCCATCTATCAGGGTATCCTCAATGCCAACCCCAAACTGGTGGGTAACTCCGCTAACACAAATACAAGCAACGAGAGTGTTTATACTACAAATGGCTGGCCCATCCATCCTGTGGTTGATCTCAGCAAGTAAGATAAGGTTATCATTAACAAGTAAAACGAAACAATTATGAAATATAATAAATTAGCAACAGTCTTCTGTTCTGCAGCATTAGGGCTAATGGCTCTGACCAGCTGTGAGGGCGGTGATTTGTACAGCGTGGGTGCACCCAGCTGGATCTCTGCAAAGGCTGACTCTATTGCCAATGCCAAGAGTGAAGACTCTGGTGAGGTGATTGAAGGTCTGCAGGAAGATGTATATGACATTGGTAAGGCTGACTATAGTGCAGGTTTCTTCACACTGGGTAAGACCTACGTCGTACCAGCCGGTGAGAAGTGGCAGGCTCAGTTCAACCTCCTGGTGAATCCGGATAACAAGTATTACAAGAACTTCTATATCGTTTTGAACAACTATACAGGTGAGGTGGGTGATGAGTACGGTGTAATCCGTTTCGATAACGACCCCACTAAGAACTCAGAGTGGAATACTGTGGGCGAAGAGATTGACAGAAGTCTGGTAGGCGGTAACTTCACCAACTCTTCTGGCGACGATGATACTGATGGTTCTGTCCAGCAGATGAACGGTAAGATTACCTTGACAGTTGATCGTTCGAACGGTGGTCTCTATATTGAGATGACTAATGGTACACTGACAAAGACCTACACTCAGACAACCTCATTCCCCTCAACAGGCTCTGACACTGATCTGGCTTGCCGCATTGGTGTCGAGGGTTCACTCGTCAGCTTCCTCGGTTCTACGATCGAGCCTATTGGTGGCTTCACTTCAAGAGAGGATAAGAAGCCTCTGTCAATGGTGCTCAATGGTGTGCCCAAGAAGGTGCTCCTTGGCTCTACTATGGAAGAAGCCTTTGCTAATGTGACTGCTACTGTTGAGTTTGAGCAGGGTGTAACAAAGGATATCCCAGCTTCTGAACTGAACTTCCAGACAATTCCCGATATGTTCTCACTGGGTAAGAAGACACTGATGGCTGCTTATGCCAAGACCTTCAAGGGTGAGGCTGCTGATCCCGTCATCGGTGCTGCTGAGTTCACAGTGGTTGACAAACTCTACACTTCTGTTGGTGCTACTGATAACAGTACTGCTTTCTGGGGTGATCACAGTCAGTTGGTGAAGGTGGCTGCTGGCGAGACCTTCGTAACTAGATTCACTAACTACACCAGTGGTCAGAACAACTGGAATAACTTCGTGATTGTCCTCACCAAGTCTAACAATGACGAGTATGCTGTGGTACGTGCCGACAACTATGGTTGGGGTGCTGGTTACGACAACAATCCGAACCTCGTGACTTCTGGTGGTCAGGCAGACTGGGGTGCATGGCTTGCAGCAATGGACGGTGCCAAGGTAACTACAGCCGTTACGAACAACGGTGACGGTACAGCAGATGTTCAGGCTGTCATGGAGGGTACCGACGGTGTGACCTACGTTCAGGAATACAAAGGTATCGCTATCGATGATCCCGATGACTTCTACTTCCACTTCACGGTGGATGGCAGCCACATTGAGTTCGACGATGTCGTTGGTGCCGAGGATAACTCTACCGCTTTCTGGGGTGCTCACTCTGTTGATTTCGCCGTTCCCGAAGGCAGAACCGTTACTACCCGCATCAAGAACTTCAGCAGCCTCCAGAACAACTGGAACAACACTTGTGTAGTTCTTACCAGTGATGGTACTGCTGAGTATGCTGTCGTTCGTGCTGACAACTATGGTTGGGGTACTGGTTATGAAGGCAATCCTAACCTCGTCACCTCTGGTGGCCAGAGCGACTGGGGTGCATGGCTCGCTGCTATGGACGACGCCTATATGACTATCTCTGTGACCAATCATGGTACCAGTGCTGATGTGAAGATGATTATGGTGGGCAATGATGGTGTTACCTACTATCAGGACTACTTCGGTATCGCTATCAGCAACGACCTCTACTTCCGTCTCACAGTGGATGGCAGTCACCTGATATTCGAGTAAAAATGGGTTATTCCATATAATTTAATTAGTTAGTATTCTTTATGTCGGGGGCGGACTTTGTGAAGCCCGCCCCCTTCTCTTTTCTTCATAAGTAACAATCCAATGAAAGCGAAAACTATCATGTGGTCGCTGGCAGCCCTTATTTTGCCTGCTCAGCTGGTAGCACAGCCCCACCACTTCCCCCGCGAGGCATTCACCACCGATACACCGATGGTGCACGATCCCGTGATGGCACAGGAGGGCGACACCTATTATATCTTTGCCACAGGCTTGGGTATCCAGCAGATGACCTCAAAAGACCGTAAGACCTGGACCGTTCATCCTGAGCCCGTGATGTCTGTCATCCCTAAGTGGACGATGGACTCCGTACCTGGTTTCCGCCATCATGTGTGGGCTCCAGATGTAATTAAGTATCATGGCAAATGGTGGCTTGCCTATAGCTGCTCTACCTTTGGCAAGAACGGCTCTACGATCGGCCTGCTCTCCAATCGTTCACTCTCTTTCCCCGTTTGGGAAGATGAGGGTGCTATCGTCTGCTCTCGTGAGGGACGTGATAATTGGAACGCCATCGATCCCAACTTTGTTATTGACGATAACGACCAACCCTGGCTCGTGTGGGGCTCTTTCTGGGATGGTATCCAACTTGTGAAGCTCGATACCACGATGCATGTTGCCAAGGGCGAAAAGCCTAGCACCATCGCCCGCCGTTATAATCTGGGCAACAGCGATGCAAAGGCTGCGCTCCCCATCAATCCCAATCCGCCGAAGAATCCCACATCCGACTTCGCTGGTCCCAATGCAATTGAAGCTCCATTTATCTTCAAACACGCAGGATATTACTACCTCTTTGTTTCCTGGGACTATTGTTGCCAGGGCTCCAAGAGCAACTACCGTGTGGCCGTAGGCCGCAGCAAGACTGTCGATGGTCCTTATCTCGATCGTAATGGCATCGACATGCGCTATGGTGGTGGTAATCTCTTTTTGGAAGGCGATAAGAAAGCCTTCGAGGCAGCAGGTCATTGTGCTGCCTATCACATCGACGATCAGGACATCTTTATCTGTCACGGCTACAGCATCGCCCACGAGGGTGCTTCCATCCTCATCCAACGGCCTATCCGCTGGACCGCTGATGGCTGGCCTGAACTCTAAAGGGTAAAAAAGGTAGAAAGTAGAATCAATATAAAGTTAGGTTAATAAGTTTAGATAATAATGATTAATTGCAATAGAAAACACACGGTAATTAGGGTTTTGCTTTTCTGCCTTTTTACCTTTTTATCTTTTACTGCCTCAGCGCAGACAAAGTCGTGGACGGCTGATAACGGCAACGGCACGTTTACCAACCCGCTCTTCTACGACGAGTTTTCCGACCCCGACATCCTGCGTGTGGGCGATGACTACTATCTTGCCGGCACCACGATGCATACCGTGCCCGGCCTCGTGATCCTCCACTCGAAGGATCTCGTGAACTGGGAGAATATCACCTACTGCTTCGACCGTTTCGACTTCGCTGACGATGCCTTCTCGCTGAAGAATCATCAGGAGATCTACGGTCAGGGTGTCTGGGCTCCTGCTATCCGCTATGCTAACGGACAGTTCTATGTGTTTACGAATATCAACGGCAAGGGTCTGCAGTGCTATACCGCGAAGGATATCCGTGGCCCTTGGCAGCACCATAACATGCAGGGTCGCATCTACGACCTCAGCGTGCTCTTCGACGACGATGGCAAGATTTACGCCATTCACGGCTATGGTGAGGTGAAGTGTACCGAGCTGAAGCCTGATATGAGCGGGCCTATCGAGGAGACCGAACGCACGATTATCCCAGAGGGCAACGCTGTCGGCGAGGGGCACCACATGTATAAGATCAATGGCATGTACTACCTTATATCTACTGACTACAAACCCAATGGCCGCACACTCTGCAGTCGATCTAAGAGCATCTGGGGACCTTATGAGACCATCACCATCACCGCCGATGAGACCTTCGGCTACCATGCCGCCTCGCTGACAGAGGTGCCGCAGGGTGAGCAGTACCGCATCGGTCATGATGGTACCAAGTTCGGTATCCCCGAGGTCGACAAGGATGCTACCGCCTGTACGAACATCCATCAGGGGGGTATCGTCGAGGATCAGAGCGGCCAGTGGTGGGCGCTCTTGATGATGGACTTCCACTCGATAGGCCGCACGGTTACTCTGGCACCGATCACTTGGAAAGACGGCTGGCCCATGCTGGGACTGGAAGGTAACCTCGGACGGGCACCTCGCACCTGGATGAAGCCGAATATCCCTGGAAGTGCTGCTGATGCCAGTCAGATGAAGGCTCCCTACGAGCGTTCTGAGAGCTTCAACGGCAAGACCCTAGGCCGTGTCTGGCAGTGGAATCATAACCCTGACGATACGAAGTGGAGTCTGAAGAGTGGTCGTCTGCGCCTGCAGGCAATGCCTGCCGAACAGCTGATGTGGGCCCGCAATACGCTGACCCAGCGCGTCATCGGTCCGCAGAGCATTGCCACCGTTGAACTCTATACCAAGGGTATGAAAGACGGCGATGTGGCAGGACTAGGCAATATCAACGTGCCCTGTTCGTGGATTGGCGTTGTCAAAGACGGCAAGCAGACCGTCCTCCGCTGTTTCGAGCAGGCTACCAACGATACCATCGACACAGCCTTTGAAGGCGACAGACTCTACCTCCGCATGGTGGGCGACTACGATCACGATCGAGCCCATTACGAATATTCGTTCGATGGTGCCAATTATCAGCAGATAGGCCGCGAGATGCCGCTATCTTATCAGCTCATCTCCTTCCAGGGTTCTAGACACGCGCTGTTCGCTTTCAACTATAAGGGACATAAAGGCGGTTATGCAGAGTTCGACAACTTTACCGTTGAGGAGCCGATGGCCGATCGCAGCAGCAATATCCCCTATGGCAAGTCGTTCCGTATCATCAACCTCGCCACTGGCAAGCCTGCCCTTGCGATGGAGCATGGGCTGCTCTATGATACAGATGTCAACGCCAACTCTAAACAGACCCGCTTCCGCATCATCGACAAGGGACAGGGACAAGTGATCCTCCAGTGTGAGGATGGCCGCTATGTATTCTGTGCTGGCTACGGCATTGCTGGAGATGTACGTCTGACGACGGATGAGTCGAAGGCCGAAGTGTTCCTCTGGCAGGACTATTTGAACCACGAGTTTATGCTTATGTCGATGCGCACTCACAAGTATATCGGCAAGAGTCCCACTACGGGCAGTCCTTATTCGATGGATTTCCCAGGTGCCGATCCTGCCCGTCGCAATGGAGCTGTACTCCGTTGGGAAGAATAAAAAGGGGAAAAAACTTGTATGGTTGAATGATTATTCGTATCTTTGCAACATTGAAATAAAAAACTACTGAAAAGATGAAGAAATTACTGTTTTGTGTGATGGCAGTGCTGGTGGCAGTATCAGCCTCGGCCTATGATTTGAAGCGTGCCAGTGTCCATGATCCCAGCATCGTGTGGGATCCTGCATCGCAAACCTATTACATCTTCGGCTCCCACCGGGCAGCTGCGAAGACTACCGATCTGATGAGCTGGAGCACGATAGGCAGTTTCGTCAATCCTACCACCTTCATCACCCCTGCCGTGACAAAGGTGACGAAAGGCGGTGTAGCGTATGATTTCACCTTTAACGCTCAGGCTTGGTCGAAGCGTGGTAGTGCAAATTACGACATAGCAGGTAACCTTTGGGCACCCGATGTCATCTGGAATGATAACATGAAAAAGTGGTGCATGTATATGAGCGTCAATGGCGGAGCCTGGTACTCCAGCATCGTCTTGCTCACCTCTGATAATATCGAGGGACCCTACGTCTATCAGGCACCCATCGTGATCAGCGGTTTCCATACGGGTGATGCCTATAAGGACACCGACCTAGGAATAGTCTTGGGAGAAGAGCTGTCTGCCTTGCCTGATCGTTATAAGATGAAGACCACTGGTCCAGGAAACTGGGGTGAACGCTGGCCCAATAATATCGATCCCTGTGTGTTCTACGACGAGGACGGTAAGCTATGGATGAGCTACGGCTCCTGGAGCGGGGGCATCTGGATGCTCGAGCTCGATGAGCAGACTGGTCTGCGTGACTATGATGTCACCTATGAGCTTACTGGCACGGGCAACGGCATCACTGTTGATCCCTATTTCGGCAAGAAGGTGGCTGGTGGCTATTACGTTTCCGGCGAGGCTTCCTATATCGAGTATATCGGCGGCTACTACTTCCTCTTTGTCACCTATGGCGGACTGGCAGCAGGTGGTGTGGCTAACGATTATAATAATGGTGGCTATCAGATGCGTGTGTTCCGTTCTAAGAATCCCGATGGCCCTTATGTAGATACCAAAGATACCGATGCGGTATTCTCCAAATATCTGCTCGACTTCGGTCCAGATGCTAATGACAATCGTGGCGTGAACATCTTCGGCGCCTACACCAGCTGGGGCAACGTGGCCAAGGGTAACAACGGCGAGCGCTCGCAGGGGCACAACTCCATCATTGCTGCCGAAGACGGCCGTACCTATCTTGTCTACCATACCCGTTTCCAGAACCGTGGTGAGGAACATCAGGTGCGGGTGCATCAGGTATTCCAGAACGAAGACGGCTGGCTCGTGGCTGCCCCCTTCGAATATACTGGCGAGCAGGTGAAGAGTGCCGACATCGCCGCCACGCAGCAGATAGCTACCGACAAGATAGCAGGTGACTACCAGCTGCTGATTCATCCTTACAAGCTCAACCACACCAAGAAGGAGGCTGCCAAACCCGTTGCCGTGCAGTTGAATGCCGACGGTACCATCACGGGCGACAAGACAGGCACCTGGGCAGTTACTGAGGGCACCAGCTACATCACCCTCACCATCGACAAGGTGGAATATAAAGGTGTAATGGTAGAGCAGACGATGGAGCCCACTGATGACAAGGTTGCCGCGTTCACGGCCCTCGCCAAGAGCGGTGTCACCGTCTGGGGCTACTGCACATCGCCTTATACAGCCATCCGCAGCATCAACCGCAATGCCGACGCTGCCGACGATGCCATCTACGACCTTCAGGGTCGCCGCGTCAGTGCTCCGACACGTCCCGGCATCTATATCCGTAATGGTAAGAAGTTTATTGTAAAGTGATATATCAATCATTTTATCAATTTTTCTCCCACTGCCACCACTTCTTTGGAAATGCCCGTGTATAAAGGGCTTTCCAAAGAAGTGGCGGCAGTGGCAGATATTTCGCCAACTTTTTCTCTCAGATTTGGCGCTCAGACAGATTGCATGCCGGATATTGACTTCATTTTGTCGGAATCAATATTGTAAAACATACACTTATTAACAAAATATGCGGGTTTTTCCGTTAAAATCAGGGTTAAAGTCAAAAAAGTATTAATGTTTATCAAGAAAAGCAAACTGTATTTCAGGAAAACACATTATCTTTGCAGCCGAATTCATGACTAGTAACTATTAAAGCTAACAATAATTGTATCACAACTTGTATGAATCAAAACTTTAGAAAGACAGCGCTGATGGTCGGGGCATTTTCCCTTTTGGGATTGTGCTTCTCGCCTAAAGCCTATGCCGCTGAAGCCGTTCAGAACGTTCAGCAGGCGAAAAAGATTACAGGTACTGTAGTCGATTCTCAGGGCCCCATTATCGGAGCCAGTGTTGTCGTGAAGGGTACATCGAACGGTGTCGCTACCGATTTCGACGGACACTTCACGCTTAATGCCAATCCCGGCCAGACGCTGGTCGTGTCGTTTATTGGCTATGTAAATAAAGAGGTGAAGATCACGGCAAGCCAGACCAACTACAACATCACGCTCGAGGAAGACCGTCAGGTGCTCGACGAGGTGGTGGTCGTAGGTTATGGTACGATGAAGAAGAGCGACATCGCCGGTGCTTCTGCCACGATGGACGAGAAGGCCATCAAGGGTGCTAACATCACGAATATCGACCAGAGCTTCCAAGGTCGTGTGACGGGTGTGAGTGCCGTGCAGACCTCTGGTGCCCCTGGTTCTTCATCGAGTATCCGTGTGCGTGGTCAGGCTACCATCAATGCGGGTGCCGAGCCGCTCTACGTGGTGGATGGTGTGATCTTCCAGGGACAGGGCAACTCGGGTGCCGACTTCGGTCTGGGCGATGCCCTGGGTAACGGTTCGGTGTCAACCATTTCTCCGCTTTCTACGCTCAACCCGCAGGATATCGTGTCGATGGAGGTGCTGAAGGATGCTTCGGCTACGGCTATCTATGGTGCCCAGGGTGCTAACGGTGTCGTGCTGATCACGACCAAGCGCGGTAAGGCCGGTGAGGCTAAGTTCACCTACGACGGCTCGTTCTCCGTGAATCGTCAGAACAAGCGTCTCGATATGCTGAACCTGCGCGAGTTTGCCGAGTTCTATAATGACATGGCCCAGCAGGGTGAGATTGCCAAGCCCGACGAGATCTATAGTGATCCTTCTATTCTGGGTAAGGGTACCAACTGGCAGGATGCCATCTTCCGCACGGCGCTGCAGCACCAGCATCAGATCAGTGCCCAGGGTGGATCAGACGCTGTGAAGTATTATGTCTCAGGCGGTTATATGGATCAGCAGGGTACGATTATCGGCAGTAACTTCAACCGTTTCTCCGTACGTACCAATCTGGATGCCCAGCTGAAGAAGTGGCTGAAGCTGGGACTGAACGTGTCGTACACCGAGACGAAGGATGACCTAAAGCAGGCTGACTCCGAAGAGGGTATCATCACCTACTCGCTAACTACACCTCCCGACATTCAGATCTACGACATCAACGGCGGTTACTCTCACGTGTCGAAAGAGGGTTTCACCAGTCCGAACCCCATTGCGCTGGCCATGATGGACGAGATCCTGCTGAGACGTAAGAAGCTGAACGGTAGTATCTTCGCAGACATCACGCCGATCAAGCACCTGACCTGGCATACGGAGCTCGGCTTCGATATCGGTGCCTCAAAGGGTGAGACCTACGAGCCCAAGGTAAACCTGGGTACATGGAACCGCTCTTCGAATACCAGCCGCATGCAGAAGAACTCCAACACATGGTGGGCTTTGAAGAACTATGTCACCTATAGCAACAACTTCGGCAAGCACGCCATTACCGCCATGCTCGGACAGGAGGCGTGGGAGTCGAAATATGACTATATCTCGCTGCAGAACAACAACCTGCCCAATGATGAGGTTCACAACCCGGCACTGGGTACGGGTGAGCCGCAGGTGGGCAGCGGTTTCGGATCATCGTCGATGGCTTCCTTCTTCACGCGTGAAACCTATAATTATGACGACCGCTATCTGGCAACCTATACCTTCCGCTATGATGGCAGCTCGAACTTCGGTCCCAACAAGCGCTGGGCAGGATTCCACTCTGTGGCTGTGGCCTGGCGTTTCACCAACGAAGCCTTCATGAAGAACGTCAAGTGGCTCTCGAACGGTAAACTCCGTCTCGGATGGGGTCAGACAGGTAACTCGAACATCGGTGGTTACAAGTGGGGCTCTTCGATGTCAATCATGGCAACAGGACTCGGACAGAGCTATCGCCCTGCCAACCTAAAGAACCTCGACATCAAGTGGGAGACTCAGGAGCAGATCAACATCGGTCTTGACCTCGGTTTCTTCGACGGTCGCGTGAACCTCGTCCTCGACTGGTATAAGAAGATGTCGAAAGATATGCTGATGATGCTGAACCTGCCTTCTATCATGGGTACACAGGGTAACGGCTCATCGGCTCTGGCAGCCCCCTGGGGTAACTATGGCGACATCGAGAACACCGGTCTTGAGATTGCCCTCAACACCAAGCCCATTGAGACCAAAGACTTCTCTTGGAATTCTGATTTCCAGATATCATTCAATAAGAATAAGCTGAAGAGCCTGGCAGGCAGTACAGCCCTTCCTGGCTACGGCCAGTGGACTGATGTGGTAAGCCGCTCGGTACCTGGTGAGAGCCTCTATAACTTCTACGGCTACGAGGTGGAAGGCATCTACCAGTCGTTTGAGGATATTCTCAGCTCGCCCGTGAACACCCTGCAGCAGAACAACCCGATCGTGGTGAATGCCGACGGTACGAAGTCGTGGAGCACCGATCCCTCGCTGTATAACCCCAAGAACACTACTTACGTGGGTGATATCAAATATAAGGACGTGAACGGTGACGGTGTGATCGACGAGAACGACAAGACGAACATCGGCTCGCCGCTGCCTAAGTTCACCTTCGGTTGGAACAACACCTTTGTTTACAAGAACTTCGACCTGAACATCTTCATCAACGGAAGTGTGGGCAACAAGGTAGGCAACTACATGAAGATGAAGCTGACACACATGAACTCGCCCTGGACGAACCAGATCGACGACATCAACGACCGCACCCGTCTGCAGCCCAAGGACGGTGTATATGCCGACGGATGGTACAACAGCATCGACAACGTGGTTACGACAGGCGAGAAGAGCCTGCCCCGCGCAGCCATCAACGATCCTAACGACAACGACGCCTGGAGCTCACGCTATATTGAAAACGGCTCGTACGTTCGCCTGAAGGCCCTGACGCTGGGTTACACCTTCGACCAGAAGTTGATCCGCAAGTGGGGTCTGACCAATCTCCGACTGACGCTGAATGCCACCAACCTGCTGACCATCACAGGCTACGACGGCTATGATCCTGAAATCGGTGCCTCTACCACATCGAGCAATGTGTTCGGCCTCGACAACGGCCGCTACCCGTCGCCTACATCTTGTACCTTCGGCGTAAGTGTATCGTTCTAAAGTATCAACAACAAATAAAGAATCGTTATGAAACCATATATAAAATATGTAGCTTCGGCCATGCTCCTGACGCTGGGCATGACATCCTGTGAAGACTTCCTGGAGAAACCCGTGGAAGACAACTACAACACAGAGAACTACTACACGGATGATGCATCATGCATCCGAGGCGTCAACTACCTGTATAACTCACCCTGGTATGACTTCCAGCGCGGATTCATCAAGATAGGCGAGGTGATGTCGGGTAATATGTACTGGGGTTCGTCGCCCTACATGAACTTCTCGGTGAACGGTACCGATCAGGACCTGGTGAACATGTCGTATTCACTCTGGGCAGAGATTGGACATGCCAATACGGTCTACAGTTCCATCAAGGCCTCATCGGCCTCGGAGAGCGTGAAGAACCAGTGCATGGGTGAGTGTCTGGCCTGGAAAGCAATGGCTTATTTCTTCCTCGTCCGTTCGTTTGGTGACGTGCCCATCGTGCACGACAACTCCGTGAACCTGGCAGCAGGCGACTACAACTCGCTGTCGAAGGTTCAGAAGGCAGATGTCTATGAGTACATCCTGATGACGCTGGAGAAGGCTATGGAACTGCTGCCGAAGACCAAGAGTACCGATGGCCGTATCGACTTCTACTGTGCTGAGGGCTTGTATGCCAAGGTGCTGCTCACCGCAGCCGGTGTGACGGGCAGTCTGAACAACGACTACCTGCAGCGCGCCTCGACAGCCTCGCTGGATGTGATCAACAATTCCGGCCGTACGCTGATGGCTAACTTCGAGGATATCTTCCGCGGATCAAACAATTTCTCTGATGAGAGCCTGATTGCCTGGCGCTGGACGGTAGGTGCCCAGTGGACCTGCCAGAACACACAGCAGAGTGACCTGATGCCCGAGGGCTTCGATGAGTTCGGTGACTGCTGGGGAGGCTGGGGTGGCCCCTCTGCCGACCTTCAGGATGCCTTTGGCTATGATGTGACAGAGAATCCCTCTAAGCGTCTTGATACTGATGTGCGCCGTAAGGCGACAATGATGGGTGCCGGTGATGTGTACGACTACTTCTGGCGCGATCACGACCTGGGTAACGGCAAGAAGGGCTTCGATATCCTGAAGTTCTATTTCGACAAGAGCTATAACCCAGCTGCCACAGGTACCTTCCAGGGCCCATGCGGTGTACAGAACGTGAAGCATGCTTATGGCAACAATGCTGATCATATCGCTGAATGTGGCATGTCTGCCGACCGTATGAAATATGCCTTCGACACCCATATCCTGCGTCTGGCTGATGTCTATCTGGTACATGCTGAGGCTGAGGTGCTGCAGGGCAGAACCACCAGTGCCACTGCTCTGGCTGCCTTCAACGCCGTTCGCCAGCGTTCTGTTGCATCAGCTGTTGACAAGACAGAACTGACATTTGATGATGTCTGGAAGGAGCGCCGTCTGGAGTTGGCAGGTGAGGGTGACCGTTGGTATGACTTTGTGCGCCGTGCCTACTACGATGTGCAGGCATGTATTACCGAGCTGACCAGTCAGCGACGTAATGCCATCTGGGGCTGCAGCGAAGTCTACAAGACCTATTTTGAGTCGGGCTATGCCACTTGGGATCCTACGAATATCCAGTATGATACGGATACCCCCGTCCCCAATGTGACGGCTAACAGTTTCAACCTGCCTTATCCGACGGAAGATGTGGCACTGAATCCGAATCTCGGCAGCAATGCCCAGCCCATCCATGTCGACGTGAGAAATGAATACAGCTATTAATTCCAAAATGAAACAAGCAATGAAAACAAATAAGATAATCAAGCGACTCAGCCTTGCACTTGTGGGTTTTGCCGCACTGGCAACTACATCCTGTAAGGACGAGCCGGATGCCTACAAGATTGCTGACGGCAAGCCGACAGTCATGTTCATCCGTCCTGTGAGTGCCGCTTCAAGGGACTCCATCATCACGTCTGCCTCCATGCAGACCACCGTCTGTATCGTCGGAGAGAACCTGCGCAGTGTGACGGGCCTGCTCTTCAATGACCAGGCTGCGGTGCTCAACACCAGTTATATGACAGACAATACGCTGATTGTGACGATTCCTAACGAGATTCCTGGCAGTGTGACAGATAAGATCTATCTGGCCACAAGCAGCAAGGATACCGTAACCTACGACTTCCATGTGGTCATTCCTGCACCTGTGGTGGCTTCGATGACGAACGAATGGGCAGAGGCAGGTGAAGAGGTGGCCATCATCGGTGACTACTTCCTCGACTATGCAGACTTTCCCGTTACCGTGAACTTCGGCGACGACTATACGCTGCCGCGCTCGGCCATCAAGAGCATCACCAAGAACCGCATCACCTTCACTATGCCCGAAGATGTACCGGAAGAGCAGGTCAGCGTGACCTCTATCTATGGTGAGACTAAGGGTGCCTTCAAGTATCGCGACTCACGCGGTATGCTGTTCGACTTCGATACACCTTGTAAGACGGGTGTTGTGCTGGGCAACCACGGTTGGCATAACCGCGACATCCTCGCTGACGAGACTTCGCTTTCGGGCAACTACCTGCTGCTTGGCGGTGCTGCCATGGGAGCCGACGGTGCTTGGAACGACGGTAATTTCTCGTTCGAGTACTGGGCTGGTAACTGGGCTGATCCCGAGAACTATGCCGAATACGTGCGTATCAGCGATCTGGCAGACTTCACCGATTTCGAGAACCTGAACCTGAAGTTCGAGCTGTGCATTCCTGAGGAGAATCCATGGTCGGCCGCACCGATGCAGATATTCTTCGGCGACGTGACCCAGATCTCGCAGGGTAATGCAGGCGTGAAGGATATCTACGGCAACGTGCTCGGCGGTTGTAACAACACCTTCTTCCACACACAGGGAACCCTGCCTCGCGGACTCTATATGCCTTGGAAGGACAATGACGATAAGCTCTACCATACCAATGGTATGTGGACCACAGTGACGATGCCGCTCAGCGACTTCATCTACGACTTCGACGGCAATAAGCTCAGCAACGGTTTCGTAAGTCCCGCTGACTTCGGCAGTTTCAATATCTTCGTCATCAAGGGCGCTTATAACGATAAGACGGCCCTGCCTGAAGGTGTAGACTGTAACCCGATCATCAAGATCGACAACATTCGTGTAGTTCCTAACAAATAATCAATGAATCGTATGAACAAGTTATATAGATATTTCACATTGTCAATGGTAGCCCTCGTTGGGCTATCACTGGCAGGGTGTTCTGAGGACAACCTGGATACCAATCCGTATAACAAGTCGGGCGTGAACCTCGTTGCATTCGGTCCTTCACCCGTCCTCCGCACCCATGAGATCCGTATTACAGGTACCAATCTGACCCAGGTGACGAGCGTAGCTTTCCCCGGTGAGGGGGCTGTCGTAGAGAAATCGGCCTTCAACAAGGTAGACGACCGTGACCTCTACCTGAATGTGCCCGATGCCTCCGTGCCTGGACAGATTAAGCTGATGGTAGGCAGCGAAGCCGTTGCCACCTCCGTATCGCCTATCACCTTCGAGGAACCTATCGAGATTGAGTCTGTCAGTCCGACAACAGGTCTGAATGCCGGCGACGAGGTGACCGTGAAGGGTGAGTACGTCTACAACATCTATGAGGCCGTGTTCACCAGTGGTGTGACGGGTGCATCCGTCAAGGCTGAGGACTTTACCTATGTCTCTCGCAAAGAGGTACGTTTCCTCGTGCCCCTGGCTGCCGAGAGTGGTGAGATTACGTTCAACGACGGTGCCGAGTGGACTTACACATACGAGACGCCGCTGGAGGTGCTCTCTGCCACTTATGCTGGTCTGAGCGTGAAGGCTGCTGATTTCGGACAGGAGGTTCAGATCAGCGGTACCAACCTGCACACGGTTGAAACGGTGATGTTCCCGGGTGGTGTCACCAGCGAGTTTACCGTATCCGATGACCATAAGACCTTGATGACCAACATTCCTGCTGAGACGAAGTCGGGTGCCATCACATTGGTACTCTACTCCGGTGCATCGCTTACCACCGATGAGGTGACGCTGCCCACGCTGGCTGTGACCAAGGTATCTCCGGATAAGGATCTGAGAGCAGGTGACAAGGTGACCGTAACAGGTGAGAACTTCGACCGTATCGCATCTATCTCTCTGCCTGGTTCAGGTATTCTGGCTGATACCGAATACACCATCTCTGGCAATACGCTGACCTTCACAGTGCCCGATGATATGACTGACGGAAACCTTGAGATTGTCCAGAACAGCTTTATCTCAGCGTCTCATAAGCTGATGATGTATAGCGATGCACCTGAGGAGGCCATCTGGGCAGGCAGCTTTACGATTGGCGGCTGGGATGCTGGCATGCAGGATCTCGCCTGGGGTGGCTATGACTGGTCGACAGTGAAGCCAGGACAGGTACTGACCGTTTATGTGACGCCTGATATGTCGCAGGGCTGGTCTCAGATCCGTGTAGGTAATGGCTCATGGGCAGCACTGCCAGGAACCGCTGATGTGAACGATCTGACGGCTGAAGATACCAAGTTCACCGTGTCACTCACACAGGAGATGATCGACGAATTGGTAGCCAATGGCGGTCTCGTGATCTGCGGTGCTTACTTTACCGTGACAAAGGTTGCGCTGTCAATCTCTGAGAACGTCATCTGGAGTGGCAGTTTCTCATTGGGAAGCTGGGAGAATGGTCTTCAGGATCTCGCCTGGGGCGGCTATGACTGGAGTCAGGTCTCTGCCGGCACTTCTCTGAAACTCTACTACGAGGTAGATCCGTCAGTGGGCTATGTCAACATCCGCTTCGGTAACGGTAGTTGGGCTGCGCTGCCCTCTACCGCAGACTGGGGCACCGATGGTAACGCCACGCCCGATCCTTCACAGACAACCATTGAGACGAAGCTCACAGCCGACGATATGGAACAGCTGTTGAATGCAGGCGGTCTCGTGATCTGCGGTGCGGGTATCGTATGTAAGAAGATTGTGCTTCAGTAATATGAGAAGCGTACTTCTGCTATTATTCACCTTTTTAGGTCTTGCCGTCGTCCGTGCCGAGGATTACGCCTATCTGACCATCGTCGGGGCAGACGGTGGCAAGACCTCTCTGACTGCAGTTGGACTGACGTTGTCGTTCAGCGATGACAATCTCGTTGCCCGCAATGCCTACACCGACGAGTCGCTGACGCTGCCGCTGAGCAGTCTCGCCTCGATGAACTTCTCCAATGACGATGAGACAACCGGTATTGCTCCTGTCCATGCTGTAACAAGTGGTGACGATGCCGTCTATACCATCCAAGGTCTGCGTCTGCCAGTTGGTACACCGTTGAAAAAGGGCATCTATATCGTCAGGAAAGGTAGTACGACTCAAAAAGTGCAAGTAAAATGAGAAAGCTATTTCTTCTGTTTGCTGCCTGTATGGCTGCTGTATCCTTGACAGCTCAGACAATCACGATTACTGATGCTGATGGTGCCATACAGCAGGTAAGCGCCTCTGAAGCCGGCACGATGACCTATTCCCAGACCGATGGTACGCTGACCGTCGGGGGACAGGCCGTGAAAGTATCCAGTATCGCTATCGATGCAGAGAACGAAGACATCGCCACGACTCCTGTAGCAGGCACTACCGATGCAGCCCGCCAGCTCTATCGCTATTTCCGTAATAACTACGGCAAACGGGTTATCTCAAGTGTGATGGCCGATGTAAATTGGAATCATACCCTCGCAGATAAGATTAAGAAGGAGATCACAGGTAAATGGCCCGCCATGAACTGTTATGATTTCATCCATATCTACGTGCCCGATGGTAACGGCTGGATTAACTATAGTGATATCACCCCTGTAACGGAATGGGTAGACAAAGGCGGTATCGTGCAGTTGATGTGGCATTTCAATGTACCAGTCAACGAAAGTACAAAGCCAGGCATGAACGGTAGCGGTGTCACCTGCTCACCTGGTGAGACAACCTTCCGTGCCTCTAATGCCCTGCAGGAGGGCACGTGGGAGCATCAGTACTTCTACGAACAGATGGACCGTGTGATTGCCGTT
This sequence comes from uncultured Prevotella sp., assembly GCA_900314995.1. GTDB lineage: Bacteria > Bacteroidota > Bacteroidia > Bacteroidales > Bacteroidaceae > Prevotella. Next base: position 14,199 of record OMXK01000016.1, on the reverse strand, counting down.
ATCCTGAAACTCCAGGAGGCAGGTATCGCCGCTACCTGGCGTCCCTTCCACGAGGCTGCTGGTAACGCGATTGCCAAGCAACAGGCAGACTGGACAAAAGCATGGTTCTGGTGGGGCTATGAGGGTGCTGATGTTTACAAGAAACTCTGGGTAGCCATGTTCGACTATTTTAAGCAGAAAGGTGTCAATAACCTGATCTGGATATGGACCACTCAGAACTATAACGGCAACAGTACGACCTATAATCAGGATGTTGACTGGTATCCAGGAGCCGACTATTGTGACATGGTAGCCCGCGACCTCTACGGCTACACAGCAACGCAGAATGCGCAGGAGTTCAAGGAGATTCAGGCCACCTATCCCGATAAGATGGTGGTACTGGGTGAATGTGGCTGGGACGGCAACAACAAAACGGGTAAGCCTCAGGGCGATATCGCTGAATGTTGGGAAGCTGGCGCAAAATGGGGCCACTTCATGGTATGGTATGATCGTAATGCAGGAAACAAGAGCCAGACGATGGTTAGCGACGAGTGGTGGACATCGGCTATGAAAAAGGAAAATGCCGATATCATCGTTCATCGCACCCAGGTGAAATACTGAAAAGCAACAGTGTTGCGTAAAAAAAAGCAGCTGTCCGATTAAACGCTCGGGCAGCTGCTGCGTCTTTATAGGTATATGACTAGATTTGTACTCCAGCAGCAGGACAATGCACCGATAAGTGAGCCCGAGGTATAATTTTTTCTGCAGTAGGGACGATATTCAAATTATTTTGTGTACTTTTGCACCGAAATAAGTGCAACAAGTATGAAGATAATACAAAAGCATCTGGCGATCATCCTCTGGGTGGCGGCACTGGTGGTAATGGCCGGTGCCGTACTCTATTTTGAGAGCGACCTGCTGTGGAAGGTGCAGCAGAAGAATCTCTTTCTCAACTCGTCGTTGTTCCTGAAGGAGCAGTTGGTAGTACCGGGAGGTCTGCTGACATGGGTGAGCACATGGTTCACGCAGTTCCTTTATTACCCCTGGCTGGGTATGTTGATGCTCTGCGGCTGGTGGCTTGCTCTGATGGCCATCGTGAAAAGAGCCTTCTGCATCTCAGACCGCTGGGCGATACTGATGCTGATCCCCGTGGCGTTGCTGTTGCTTACGAATATGGATATGGGCTACTGGCTTTATATCCTGAAACTGCGTGGCCATTTCTTCGTATCTACCATTGGCACGACGGCTGTGGCAGCCCTATTGTGGGGCTTTCGTTGTGTGCCCGAGAAGTATTATCTGCGGACGCTGACAATTTTCGTGGCTTGTGCCTTGGGCTATCCTCTTATGGGCATCTATGGGCTTGCTGCTACCTTGTTGATGGGTATATGGTCGTGGCGGCTCTCTTCGCGCAAGGCAGAGGCTGCACTTAATAGCGTGGTGGCCTTGTTGAGCATTGCATTCGTCACGTTGTTCTGCTATCGTTACGTCTATCATGAAACCAATCTGGCCAATAGCCTTTGGGCAGAGTTGCCGCTTTACTTTGTGGATCAGGACTACCACACCTATTATATACCGTATTACTTGCTGCTGCTCTTCTTTGTGGTGCTCGCTGTGACGTATAGGCTAGGCGAGGGGAAGAAACAGCTGAAACCGCTCTATTATTGGGTGAGTCAGGCAGTCGTGACCGTTGTACTTGCGGCAGGTGTCTATACCTTCTGGATGAAGGACGGCAACTACCATCGTGAACTGGCGATGCAGCACCGTATCGCCCAGCAAGACTGGATGGGTGTATTGGAGGTGGCTGCCAATCAGCCTGATGAGCCGACGCGGGCCATTGTGATGATGCGTAACCTCGCCCTGAGCCGTCTGGGCAAACAGGGTGATGCGATGTGCCTCTATCGTAACGGTTCCAAGAAATACGATGCGCCGTTCCCCATGCGTCTGATGATGGTGGTAGGCCCTATGATTTATTATCAGTATGGTCAACTGAACTACTGTAACCGTCTTTGTATGGAAATGGGTGTGGAGTTCGGCTTCCGTGTGGAGGATTATCAGTTGCTAGCCAACTGTGCCCTTTTGGAACGCGACAAGCCCATAGCCCGCAAATATCTCAATCTGCTGAAACAGACACTATTCTATAAGGACTGGGCTGAGGAGGCCGAGATGTTTATCGCTCATCCCGAGCGTTTCGCACAGGATCCCGAGCGTGGCTTCATTACCCACATGATGCACTATGCCAACTCCCTTGGCGGTGATAAGGGCTTTGTTGAGCGGTTCTTGATGACTGAGTTGGCGGAGAGCACCGATACCAGCGATCCCATCTTCCAGGAGCAGTGTCTGCTGGCTACCCTCTGGACCAGAGACCTGAAGCAGTTCTGGTACCATTTCGAGAACTATATCCGTTTGCACCCCGATGGCCATGTGCCGCGCTACTATCAGGAGGCCGCTTATCTCTATGGTAAGATGATGCGACGACCGAACCTCGACAAGATGCCTTTCGATGCGGGTATCAAGGAGACCTTCGAACGCTATGCCGCCGAAGCTAAACGCTATAGCGACGGTAAGGTGGAGGTAGCCCGTGAGGCTCTCTATCCCTTCTTTGGCGAGACTTATTTCTATGACTATTCCACGATGTCAGAACTGGCAGAATATTGATGATTATGAAAGCAAGAACATTATTATATTTATGTGTGGCGCTGGTGGGATGCACAAGTCCTAAAGTTCCCGAGACGTTTACCGACTCCAAGTCACTGCCTAAGATCTATCCTGACTATACCGACGTGACCATACCTGTCAATATGGCACCGCTAACTTTCGAACTCGACACCCTTGCCGATGATATGATCGCCCGCTTCGCCGCTGGGGATGCGGAGATCATCTGCCAGGGGAAGGCCCAGCCCGATGCTGACGATTGGCGCACGCTCGTTGAGAAGGCCAGAGGTGGCAAAATCACCGTTGATGTCTATGCCCAACAGGCTGACCAGTGGACACACTATAAACCCTTCAACATCTTCGTTTCGCCCGATAGTATCGACAGTTGGCTGAGTTACCGACTGATTCATCCTTCGTTCGTCAGTTACGAGTCGCTCACTATCAGTCAGCGTTGTCTGGAAAACTATGATGAGCGCGTCGTCTACGACAATATGCTGTGTAGTTTTGAGAAGGAGAGTCAGTGTATCAACTGTCACCACTATCAGCAGTATAACCCGGAGCGCATGCAGTTCCATGCCCGTCAGAAGAGCGGTGGTACTGTCATTGCCTACGACGGCAAGATTAAGAAGGTGAATATGCGCAACGACTCCATCCTCTCTGCTGGTGTCTATCCAGCCTGGCATCCTTGGTTGAAACTCATTGTCTATTCTACGAACAAGACGTTGCAGAGTTTCCATACCACCCATGCCAATAAGATTGAAGTATATGATACATCAAGTGATCTTATCGCCTATGATATCGATAAGGGTGAGGTGACCAACTTGGAGAATGACAGCACTGAGCTCGACGTGTTTCCTGCCTGGACACCCGACGGCAAGACGCTCTACTACTGTAGTGCGCATTTCGAGCGTGATTACTCGGCAAGAACGAGAACGCTGGAAATCGTCCGTCGTTCGCCGCAGATTAAATACAATATCTATCGCAAGAGTTTCGACCCCGAGACGATGACCTTTGGGCCTCGCGAAATCGTCTTTGCTGCAGATAGTCTGGGAAAGAGTGCAACCCTGCCGCGTATCTCGCCCGATGGCCGTTATCTGATGTTCGCTTTGGCAGAATTCGGCGTGTTCCATATCTGGCACCATGATGCAGACCTGTGGCTGATGGATCTTCAGACCGGTGAGGCCAAGCCCGCGCCTGGTCTTAACTCGTCGGATACGGAGAGTTATCACTCATGGTCGAGCAATGGCCGCTGGGTGGTCTTCAGCAGTCGGCGTGACGATGGTACTTACACCCGACCATTCTTTGCGCATATCGATGAAAAAGGAAACGGCACAAAGCCTTTTGAATTGCCTTGTGCCGATCCCGACTATCATCGTCAGTTTATGCGGAGTTATAATATCCCGGAGTTTATGCATGGCCCAGTCACAATTGCGCCACAGACGTTTGCTGATGTGCTGAAAGGTGAGGGTGAGCCCGTGAAATACGTGCAGAAACTGTCGAAGTAAGGCTACTAGTAGAGCAACAGCAGTCCCGCAAAGGCCGCATAGCAGATCATCCGGATGGGGTTGATCTTGAGGTAGCCTGTGCCGATGGCTGTGGCGATGAACAGGGCGCAACTGATGAAGAACTGCCAGGGGTTCTCGTAGGGTGTAGAGAAATTCTCCTTGTTGCAGAGCAGCAGTGTTGCAGCAGCGAGCAGTCCTACGACAGCAGGGCGCAATCCCTTGAATACCGACTGTACCATATGAGTGTTCATGTATTTCATGAACATCTTGCTAATCAGGATCATCAGAATGAGCGAGGGGAGTACCAGTGCGAAGGTCGCAGTAGCAGAGCCCAGAATAGCCATTAGGTGACCGTAGCCCGCATTATGGATGGCAGTATAGCCGCAATAGGTTGCACTGTTGATACCAATAGGGCCTGGTGTCATCTGCGAGATGGCAACGATATCGGTGAATTCGGCCGTCGAGAGCCAGTGGTAGGATTCTACCGTCTCGTGTTGGATGAGTGAGAGCATGCCGTAGCCGCCACCGAACCCGAAGAGCCCAATCTTGAAGAATGTTATAAAGAGACTCAAGAAAATCATATCTTATCGACCGTAAATGTAGCCAGCGAGGCCAGCCGCTATTATTATATAAATAGGTGATACGCCGAGGGCCCAGATGAGGAGGGCGCAGACGACGGGGATCCAGATGGTGTACCAGTTCAACTTGGCCCTTTGTCCCAGGCGGAAGGTAGGAACGGCAATAAGGGCTACCACTGCAGGACGGATGCCCCGGAAGATTGCAGCCACGTATGGATTATCCTTAAACTGACTGAAGAACATCGCGATGGCAAGGATGATCAGAAACGAGGGCAGGGCGGTACCGATGGTGGTGGCAATGGCACCGTGCGTCTTGCGCAGCTTGTAGCCGATGAAGGTGGCGATATTGATGGCGAAGACACCCGGACAACTCTGGGCGATGGCTATCAGGTCGAGCATCTCCTCCTTCGATACCCATTTCTTCTTGGTCACCACCTCTTCTTCTATCAAAGGAATCATGGCATATCCACCACCGAGGGTGAATATGCCAATGCGAAAGAAAGTCTTAAAAGCCTCCCAATAGATATTGTTCACTTTTACCTTTTTACCCTTTTACTTTTTACCTTTTTACTTTTCCCTCCACCCACTTACGGGCATTGACGAAAGCTTCGATCCATGGGGTTACCTCGTCGTTACGGCGATCTGCGGGATACCAGGCATTCTGCCAGGGGAAGGCAGCACGCTCCGGGTGAGGCATCATGCAGAGATGACGACCGTCAGCAGAACAGATACCGGCTACGTTGTAGTCAGAGCCGTTAGGATTAGCGGGATAACCGGCATAGTTGTATTTGGCAATCACGTTGTACTGGTCCTCAGCCTCTGGGAATGAGAATTTTCCTTCTCCGTGAGCCACCCAGATGCCAAGTTTGGAACCGCTGAGGCTGCCGAACATGACACTGTTGTTCTGTGGAATGCTCAGAGAGATGAACTCACTCTCGAACTTATGCGAATCATTGTGCAACATCTTGACGCCTTTGGCACCGGTGAGACCGAGTTCCACCATCAACTGGCAACCGTTACAGATACCGAGCGACAGTGTGTCCTCACGGGCATAGAATTTATCGAGTGCCTCCTTGGCTTTCGGATTGAAGAGGAAGGCACCGGCCCATCCCTTGGCAGATCCGAGTACGTCGGAGTTGGAGAAACCGCCGCAGAACACAATCATGTTAATATCCTCGAGTGTCTCGCGACCACTGATCAGGTCGGTCATCATGACGTCTTTAACCTCAAAACCGGCAAGGTAGAGACAGTAGGCCGTCTCACGCTCACACTGGGTACCCTTCTCACGGATAACGGCAGCCTTAGGTGCCTGACTCTTGTCCGACGGCTCTTGCTTCCAGCGGTCGGGGTTAAGCCCGAACTGGCTGAGCTTGCCCGTGAAGCTCTTGGGGAATTTCATCTCCAGTGGCTGCTTCTTATAGTTCTCGTAGCGCTCCTTGGCCTTGCCGTTGAAGCTCTGCTTGCGGTCGAGGAGGTAAGAGGTCTTGTACCAAGTGTCGCGCAGGGCATCGATATCGAAGGTCTTCTCCGTGTCGCCTGCCTTTACCACGATGGTGCGAGCCTCGGGAACGGGATAGCCGATCTTGGCGAAACCTACTCCCATCTCCTCCATGAAGTCCTTGAACTCCTGCTTGTGCGCATCGCTGATTTCAACGACAACGCCTGGATTCTCCGCGAAGAGTGCTTTCACGATGTCGCCATCCTTGCAGATATCGTGCAGATTGATGTGCATACCACCCTTGGTATTGGCGAAGCACATCTCGAGCAGGGTGGTAATCAGACCACCGGCCGAGATATCGTGACCAGCCAGAATCCAACCCTTCTCGATCATCTGCTGGACAGCCATGAAGGCATCAGCGAAGTACTCGGCATTCTTTACTGTAGGTACATCGTCGCCCACCTTGCCTAAGCTCTGGGCGAAGGCCGAACCACCAAGACGTTGCTCGTCGAACGAGAAGTCGATATGATAGAGTGAGGCATTCTTATCGTTCACCAATACGGGTGATACCACCTTCTTGATATCGCTGACCTCACCACCGGCACTCACGATGACGGTTCCCGGAGAGATGATCTTCTCACCGTTGGGATACTGCTGACTCAATGAGAGCGAGTCCTTACCTGTGGGCACGTTGATATGCAGGTCGCAGCAGAAGTCGCTCAGCGCCTTCACACCAGCATATAGTCGGGCATCCTCACCCTCCTGTGAACGGCAAGGCCACATCCAGTTGGCAGAGAGACTCAGTGAGTCCATACCCTCGGCGAGAGGAGCCCAGACGATATTGGTCAGGGCCTCGGCTACTGAGAGCACACTGCCTGCAGCAGGATTAGCCAAACCAGCCTGAGGGGCATGACCAATAGCGGTAGCAATACCTTTCTCACCACGATAGTCAAGGGCGACCACACCACAGTCGCTCAATGGCAACTGGATCTCACCCTGACATTGCTGACGGGCAATCTTACCTGTCACACTTCGGTCAACCTTATTCGTCAGCCAGTCTTTACAAGCCACAGCCTCCAATTGGAGCACACGGTCGAGATATTCGTCAATCTGATCCTGACTATAGGTCACGTCTTCGTAGTGACGCTCTACCGTATTATCCTTCATGACGGTCTTTGGCGAATGACCGAACATCTGAGCCACATCAAGGTCGAAAGGCTTCACACCGTCGCCCTGCCTGAACGAGAAGTGGGCATCGCCCGTTGTCTCACCAACCACATACAGTGGGGCACGCTCGCGCTCGGCAATCTTACGTACGTGTTCGATATGCTTCTCGTCGATGAGCAGGCCCATACGCTCCTGACTCTCGTTGGCGATGATCTCTTTGCTCGAAAGCGTCTTGTCGCCGATAGGCAGTTTGGTCATATCAATCTCACCGCCACACTCCTCAACGAGTTCTGAGAGGCAGTTCAGGTGTCCGGCAGAACCATGGTCGTGGATACTTACTACGGGGTTCACATCCTCTTCGCAGAGGGCACGGACCAGATTGTAGGCACGCTTCTGCATCTCGGGGTTGGCACGCTGTACGGCATTCAGTTCGATACCGTTGCTATAGCGACCAGTATCCACAGAAGACACAGAACCGCCACCCAGACCGATGCGATAGTTGTCACCACCTACGACGACGATCTTGTTGCCTTTCTGCGGCTCCTTCTTCAGACAGTCGCGCTTGGTGCCGTAACCTACACCACCTGCCAGCATAATCACTTTATCGTAGGCGTACTTCTCTTTACCTTCCTGATGCTCGAAGGTCAGCACGGAACCACAAATCAGCGGCTGGCCGAACTTATTGCCGAAGTCTGAGGCACCGTTTGATGCTTTGGTCAGAATCTGTTGCGGTGTCTGATACAGCCACTGGCGCACGGGCAGGATATCCTCCCAGTCGCGTGCCGCTCCCTCATCATCGTGCAGACGGGGATAGGCTGTCATATACACTGCCGTACCGGCAATCGGCCACGAACCGACACCACCGCCCATACGGTCGCGGATTTCACCGCCCGTACCGGTAGCAGCACCGTTGAACGGCTCCACCGTTGTGGGGAAGTTGTGGGTCTCTGCCTTCAGCGAGATCACACTCTCGATATCCTTGATCCGGAAGAAGTCGCTGGTGCTCTGATCCTTCGGGGCAAACTGCTCAACGATAGGTCCCTGTGCAAAAGCCACATTGTCCTTATAGGCCGAGAGAATCTTGTTGGGGTTCTCCTGGGTGGTCTTCTTGATCATCGCGAAGAGCGAACTCTCCATCTCCTTACCGTCGATGATAAACGTTCCGCCGAAGATCTTATGGCGGCAGTGCTCGGAGTTGATCTGTGCGAAACCGAAGATCTCAGAATCGGTCAGCGGACGGCCGTTCTGCTTTTCCAGTCCGTGCAGATAGTCTATTTCCTCGGGCGAGAGAGCCAGGCCCTCCTGCTCGTTGTATTCCTCCAGATTGTCCACATACTTGATGGGCTCTGGCTGGATGTTGATCGTAAAGATATCCTGATTGATACCGTTATACATACGTTGCAGCATTTCGTCATATTCTGCATCCTTGTTGTCGACGGGGAAATATTCCTCGATGCGGCTGATGCCCTGAATACCCATGTTCTGCGTAATCTCTACGGCGTTAGTCGACCAGGGGGTTACCATTTCACGACGCGGACCAACGAAATAGCCGTCAAGCTTGTCAGCATCCAGCATTGTAGCCTCGCCATACAGCCAGTTGAGTTCCTTGATTTCCTGTTCACTCAGATTGTGATCGGTCTCAGTTGCAATAACCGTCTTCTGAGGAGTTTGAAAGAAGCGTATCATACCTTTTACTATAATTTATGTAACTATTACTTTTTCTTGGTTGTTTTCTTTTTGGTAGCCTTTGTCGCAGTAGCCTTTGTCGCAGTAGCCTTGGCGGGCGTCGCTTTCTTGGCAGGCGTGTTCACGCGTGGCACGTAAGGCACCTGTTTCATCAGAATCCACGATGCTGAGAGCACCTTGTTCTTCAGATTATCGGGATAGTTGGGGTTAGCTGTCAGGAACTGCTCGATGATCCGAATGGCCTCCTTGCTCTTATGACCAGCCATCAGGGCGTTCATCCATTTGCTGGGGAAGAAGATGTCGGAGGTCTGCTGCAGATACTCCAGTGATTTCAGGCTCGGCTCGATATAGCTGTTGCTCTGTGGCTCGAACACGTCCGAGTTGAGCAGACGGAGCGTATGGATGGCCCAGGGCTCCTGCTGACGGTTCTCGGGGCGCAGCAGCTTGTTGAAGAGGGCTGTACGCTCGTCGGGGTTCGGGTTGCAGGCACGACTGACATAGTCGAACTCCTTACGCAGCTCTTCTGTCTGCAGACGACTGCGCTGGGTTTGCAGGAACTCCTGCCATTGCTTCGGGTGCATGATAGCCAGACGATAGGCCATCTCCATATAGTCGTGCTCATTGAGCAGCGGGTCGTTATGTCTGGTCCAGATACGCTCCAGCTGGTCGAGTACCTCAGGTGATGAGGCGTAGTTGGTCATCTTGCGGATGACAAACTGGTGACACTCCTTGGTCTTGTTCTCGGTGAGCAGGTCCATCACGCAGAGCTCCAGGGCTGCACGCTGATCCTCCTTCACGTCATCCACAATCTTGAACATATGGTCGATGGCTGTTGACATGATGAGCGGGTTCTTCTCCCTCACCATCATGCGGAACAGCTCTCCGAAATGAGAGGGTGGAATCTTACCCATCAGATAGTTGTCGTGGATGGCAAGCAGGAGGGCATAGCGGCTCAGGTCGTTACGGGTGGTGATCAGGCGCTTGGGCATCTTGTTCACATATTCGTCGTCGAGGGCGAAACGGCCGTAGCCCTTACCGTCTGAGTTCGGAACGAGATAGTCAGGACGCTTGTTGAGCCTGTATGTCATCGTGGGTTTCTGCATGTCAAACGTGATGGTCTTGCTCTCACCGAGGTCGTAGATCGCTCTCACCTGGAACTTCTGGGGCCAGAAGATACCACGATTGAAGGGGTCGGTCTGTGTGACGACCACTTCTCCGTTCCTGTAGGCAGTGCTGATGATTGGCATACCTTTCTGCTTCACCCAGATGTCGCTGAAACGGCGCACACCTGCACTGGGTGCCTCTTTGTCAAGCGTCGTGAGCAGATCATCCCAGCTGGCATTGTTGAACTGATACTTCACCAGATACTTGTTGAGACCGTTCTGAAGCGACGGGGCACCCATCACCTGTTCCAGCATACGCATCATCACAGGGGCCTTGTCATAGATGATGTCATCGTAGAGCAGCGAGGCATGATTCAGATTGTTCAGTTCCTGGGCAATGGCATGTGTACCCTCCGTACGGTCGACACAGATAGCGGCATTCTGGTAGGTCTTGAGGAAATTCAGGTCGTGGTCTACCGTGTTGTAATGGCGGCGGGTAATCTTCGCGGCCATGAAGCTGGCCAGTACCTCCTTGGCCCATACGTCCTCAAACCATTTCAGCGATACGAGGTCGCCAAACCACAGGTGGGCAGTCTCATGGGCTATCAGTTCCATACGTGCCAGCTCGTCCTCCTGGGTAGCGTTCTTCTCGAGGAACACGCGGCGGTCGCTCAGCTGGATGGCACCCGGGTGCTCCATACCGCCGAATTGGTAGTTGGGCAGGATGACCAGACCGTACTCTTGGAAGGGACATGCGATACTCGTGTAGCCTTCCATCCATTTTACCGACTGTCCCACTTCGTCGAACACCTTGTCGAGTTGTGCCACCTTGTCGGGATCAGTCTCCCGATAAAGGGCGCGGATGGGCTTGCCCTCACGACTGCCGGTCTTCTCGTTGAAGTTTCCGGCTACGAAAGAATAAAGATAGGTGGGCAGTTGACAGATATTGTCGCTGGTCATCGTCTTCCAACCGTTGGGCACATTGAGTGTGGTCACGAAGACGGCTCTGAGATCAGGCTGGTCGAAGCAGGGGAACACCGAACGTGCCAGGTCGGGCACGAAGATGGTATACATATAGTCTTCGTTGCGGTTCAGGGCCTTGTCGAGACTCGTAAAGTTCAGTTCAATCTTGTTCTTTCCCTCCTTTAGCGCCTTCATCGGAATGATGATGTGCTCGTTCTGATAGAAAGCCTCCACGGCGCGACGCTTATTCTCCTTCTTACCGGTAAAGTAGTAGCAGGTGCCGTCGAAGTCGCCCTGGAAGTCGAGCACCAGGTCTTCTCTCACCTTCAGGTCAAACCTGATGACCGCCTTACCGGTAACCCGCTGATTGGGGTCGGAGGGGATGTTGAAGGTTAGGTCGTAGACAACATTGCTAATGTTAGCTTTTCGATGGTCGGCGAGTTCTTTTGAGACGCCTTTGGCAAGCATCTGGGCATGTGTGTTTAAAACAATCATACTCAAGGCTGCCATGAGTAAGAATTTGATATTTTTCATCTGTTATTTGGTTTTTGACTGCAAATTTAATTAAAATAATTCTAATTACAAGCATCTTTTTATTGTTTTTTCAGTTAGTTCACTAATTTTGCATTCGTTACACTAAAAAAACGACAAAGTATGAAGAAGAAAGTATTGTTTATCGCAATCGCTGCCGGTTTGTTGATGACGAGCTGTGCCAGCAAGAAAGATCTGGCAAACTGCCAGACGGAGAATAAATCGCTGACGGAAAAGCTGCAGGATGCCAGAGAGGATCTGGCAGGTAAGAATGCCCGCATCCAGGCCCTTGAGGATCAGCAAAAGGGACTCCAGCAGGCACTCAAGGCTGCTGAGGCCAAGTATGCCAAGCTGCAGGAGTCGCTCGACAAGAGTCTGACTAACGCCAGCCAGAACAATATCTCTATCGAGAAGCTGGTGGATCAGATCAACGAGTCTAATCAGTATATCCGTCATCTGGTAGAGGTGAAGTCGAAGAGCGACTCGCTGAACATGGTGCTCACCAACAACCTCACCCGCTCACTCTCCAAGGAGGAGCTCAAGGAGGTCGATGTGCAGGTGCTCAAGGGTGTGGTCTATATCTCTCTGGCCGACAACATGCTCTATAAGAGCGGCTCGTACGAGATCAACAGCCGTGCTGCCGAGACGCTCTCTAAGATAGCCAAGATTATCAAGGACTACAAAGACTACGACGTGCTAATCGAGGGTAACACCGATAATGTGCCCATCAAGAAGACCAACATCCGTAACAACTGGGATCTCTCCACGCTGCGTGCCTCTTCTGTTGTCCAGGCCCTGCAGAACGACTATGGTGTTGACCCGAAGCGCCTGACAGCCGGTGGTCGTGGTGAGTACAACCCTATTGCCTCTAACGATACCGAGATCGGTAAGCAGCGCAACCGTCGTACACAGATTATCATTACGCCGAAGCTCGACGAGTTCATGGATCTCATCGGACAGGCACCAGAAAGCGACAAGTAATTGGCTGCTCATCCCGCAGTAGGAATCCGCAGTTTCCGCAGGATGCTGTTCACATTGGCAGCGATGGTCTCTTCCGTCGCTGCTACTGCTATGTCTGAAGACAGCCTCAGCCTCGGGCGCGACAGCTTGACTGTCCACCGCATCGAGGTCGATGCAGTCTCCGGACTCATCCTGCATACGAACGCTTTCCTCAGAGGTAACAATCCCGAGGTGCGCACGATGAACCATTCCTTCATGGGCCGCCTCAAGTATGCCTTTGCCCCGCCCGAGAACTCCGTTGAGGCTCGTGTCTATAAAGGTGTGTATCAGGGCGTTGGCCTGGGCTTTCATGATTTCAATCCCCAACTGGGGCATCCCGTATCGCTATTCATCTTCCAGGGCGCCACCATCAAGACGCTCGCCCCGCGACTGTCGCTTAACTATGAATGGAACTTCGGTGTCACCTACGGATGGAAAGCCCACGACTGGCGCGACAATCCCGAGAACCGCGTCATCGGCTCGAAGATGACGGCCTACATTGATGCTGACCTCTATTTGCGCTGGATGATCTCGAAGAATTGGGACCTGAATGTCGGTGCCACCATTACCCATTATAGCAATGGTAACACCGCGATTCCCAATGCTGGTCTGAATGTGGCTGGCGCACGGGCGAGTGTGGCTTATTACTTTAATCGCAGCGGCCGTCGGCCTGCAACTGTACCCTTACCCGCTTTCAAGCGTCATTGGGGCTGGGATCTGACACTCTACGGTGCCTGGAAGAAAAAGGGTGTCGAGACCGATGAGGGGGCCTATGCCCTGCCCACGACCTATGGTGTCATCGGCTTTACCCTCAATCCCCTCTATCATGTGAACCACTGGCTGAATGTCGGTGTGTCGCTCGACGGTTCCTACGACGGTAGCGCCAATGTGGAGATCGACAGCCAGACACTTATCCTCGACTCGCAGACCAGCGACACCGATCCCGATGTCTATACGGCGCCCTGGTATAAGAAGGTGGCACTGGGACTCTCCGCCCGCACTGAGTTCGTCATGCCCTATTTCACCATCAATTTTGGCATTGGCCATAACTTCGTCAATGCCCATACCTTTGATCTGAAAGGCTTCTACGAGATCCTCGCCCTGAAGATCAATGTCATGCAGCAGGCCTATCTCCATATCGGCTATAGCCTGTACGACTTCTACTACCCCAACAACCTCATGCTGGGCCTCGGCCTCCATTTGTAGGCCCGATATCAAAGGGGTCGAATTTTTGCTCTTGCAAACGTTTCTAAGAAACAATTTGCGTTAATCTTCCAAAATCCGTCTTTCGTTACAGACTTTTTTCGTTTTAACCCCCTCGAATTCGAGGGGTTTAGAAAAGAGGCTGGTTTGAATGCTTTCACGCTTTCGCCTACTCGTTGGATTGAAGCCACCAATGCTATTGGGATTGTTTCGCAAGCGGGACGCTATGGAGGAACTTTTGCCCAAACTGATATAGCCTTCGAGTTTGCATCATGGATTTCCGTTGAGTTCCGCCTTTACCTTGTCATGGAGTTCCAACGCCTAAAAGCCAAGGAACAGGAATTATTGGGATGGACTGCTAAAAGAGAGCTCTCAAAAATTAACTACCGCATTCA
>OMXK01000004.1 GCA_900314995.1 uncultured Prevotella sp. | reverse complement strand
CAGCATCTATATTGTCATCCTCACCAGCATGTCGCTCAGCAGTTGGGTTGATCAGCAGCTTATCATGATCTACGACTCATGGCAGATGATGCATTGGCTTACCATCGGGATGATGCTCGTGATAGTCCTTGTGATTTATACTTGTACTCATCCTTGGCGCATGATGCCCCATCAGGTGCCCCTTATCTCGCTCGACTGGCTAGGTTGCATTTTGGTGTCTGCTTGTATGCTGGAGGTCATCTGGCTATTCAACTACGGCGAATACTATCATTGGTATGACAGCACGTTATGGTGTGCGGTGCTCTGTATGCTGCCCCTCACCATTCTTATTACTATAGGCCGCTTGACGCATATCCGTCACCCGTATCTGGAGCCGTGGATATTCCGTCGCTGGCGGTTATATCCTATCCTGGGCATGTTTCTTGTTGCCGAGGTGATGAACGCTACACCTCAAGTGCTGCAGAACACTCTCACTGGCGGAGTTCTCGGTTGGGGATTCACCACCACGTCGCAGTTCTCGCTGCTCGAGATACTGGGCTATGTCAGTGGTTGTGCATTTACCATCTTGTGGGGCAAAGAGACGCCAAAATGGGGGCCACTCCCCCGTCTGGGTTTCAAGTACACGCGACTGCTCACCGTGGGTTTTGCCTGTCTGCTCGCCTATCAGGTATTGATGTATTTCTACGTCTCGCCTGTGCTCAATCAGGAACGCTTGTGGCTGCCCACCTTCTTGCGCACATTTGGCTACAGCATCTTCTTTGCCACGATGACGCTCTACCTGAAAGACCTCATCGAGTTTCCCTTCTTCTTTCATGCGCTCACCATCTCAGGCTTCATCCGCAACGGTGTAGCTGAGTCAATGTGTTCAGGCATGTATAGCTACGGCCTGCGCCATCAGGTAGCCGATACGCTCAATCGAGGTCTGCACACCGACTATCAGAGCATCCTCATGGTGGCTGTTAAGGAGATGTTTGGCGTGATGTGCATCGTCGGCACCATCGTCCTGCTGCTCATGCTGCTCTACGATGTCCAACCCGTGCGCAGCACCATGAGCAAGATGCCGAAACTGAAAAACCTGGGCAACATCATCGTAAGGCAGTTGCATGGCAAACAAATGTTAAATACGGTGCTTCATTCATCTTAAAAAATCGAAAAAGTGATGCTCTGTAGCGTTCGTAAAATCGACAACTCACGCCAACGGTGGCCAAACTGAAGGTCGCAATGGATCGCGTGAAGGAGGCCTACTCTGAGAAGAAAAAGACTCTGAAGGGCTACTACCCGCAAGAACGCTGGATGGACTACGGCGTGCCCGACAAGCGCTGACACATTTTCGCAAAAAATCGTAATAAGGGAGCAGTAACTATCGCTGCTCCATTAATCGAATAAATTCAAAAGAGAATCTTTTCGCCTACTCTATATCCACTAAAAGGGTTGTTTGTCGAGGGTTTGCAGGTAGCAAACTTGGAGTTTAGTCCCTGCAAAGTCGGAGTCCGGACGTAGCAAAGTTCTAAATTCTCGAGAGAATTTAGAAGAAAGGTACCTGGTTCCCAATAGTAAGATGGGATGTTTTATTGAGTTTAGTACCTTGTTTCTATCAACCTCCACTAAATACTGATTAACATTCTGATATATAGCGTAATAGTTCAGTTTCATACCTCCACTAAACCTCCACTTAACCTCCACTAAACTTCCACTAAAATAACAATGGTCATTTCTTCAGGATTTCGGCAAAAATTAGCGATTATTTCTCAAATAATAAGCAGATAAGCCGAGAATCTCAACAATTGTTCGTAACTTTGCAGTCACAATCAGAAACTACCACATGAAACATAGAATACTCTTCGTATGTCACGGGAACATCTGCCGCAGTCCGATGGCAGAGTTTGTGATGAAAGATCTGGTAAGCAAGGCTGGTCTCGACGACCAGTTCTATATCGAGTCAGCTGCCACATCGACAGAGGAAATCGGCAATGAGGTCTATCCCCCTGCCAAGCGGAAACTAGCCGAACACGGCATCTCTTGCAAGGGAAAGACGGCTCGCCAGATGACACGTAACGACTACCAGCGCTTCGACCTGCTGATAGGTATGGACACATGGAATCTGCGAAACATGAACCGCATCTGCGGCAACGATCCTGAAGGGAAGATCCGATTGCTGATGGACTATACTAATCGTCCTGGCGATGTGGCAGACCCTTGGTACACAGGGGATTTCGAGGCCACCTGGCGCGATGTCATCGAGGGCTGCACCCAGTTGCTGAAGGATTTATGTGACCAGTAACGCCGTCAGACATCGCTAAGAATTCTTAATCTGTACCAGACGGTCTGAAGGATGCCCCTCAAGGCAAGGTAGATGATCATCGCGAGCCAAAGGCCATGATTACCCAAATGGGACTCTGCCAACAGATATACGATGAAGAAACCGAGTGCTGAGAGGAACGATGATACCAGCATGCCACGAGTGGCGGTGATGCCGATGAAGACACCATCCCAGATAAAGGCTGCAGCGCCTGCCACTGGTATGAGCCATATCCAGCAGAGATACTCCTGGGAAGCTTCGAGTACCCGAGCCTCATCCGTCAAGATGCCGACAATCCATCGGCCTCCCCCTATGTATAATAAGGTATAGGCAAGCGTCACGATGAGCGCCCAGATCCAGAGTCTGTGGAGCGTTTCACGGAAAGCCGCTACATTCCTGGCACCATAGGTCTTGCCACCCAGCGCCTCACCAGCATAAGCAAAGCCATCCATGAAATAAGAGAAGAAGAGATAAAGCTGCATCAGCACCGTATTCACAGAGAGGATTACAGCCCCACTACGGGCACCGGCAGAAGTGAAGAAGAGATTCACGGCAACGAGGCAGAGCGTACGCAGGAAGATATCGCTGTTGACGTGGAAAAAGCGCCCCATCGCTTCACGGACAAACGTTCCCCTAAGCACCAGGTAGCCACGCAAGCGGCCATAATAGCGCAGAAGCAGACCCAAAGCCACGATGAAACCAGCATATTGTGCTATCACCGTACCCCAGGCCACACCTTCGATCTTCATGCCAAAACCATAGACTAGCGTCAGCGAGGCCAGGATATTCACCACGTTCTGCATGATGGAGATGAACATAGGGAAACGGGTGTTCTGCATGCCGATATACCATCCCGAGAGACTATAAAGCCCCAGAACGGCAGGTGCGCCCCAGATGACAATATAGAAATAGGTCTGCGCGATAGGTGCCACATCAGCCGTAGGACCAATCAGCTCAAAAGCCACCCATTTCATCGGCACCTGAAGCAAGATAAGCATCAGGGCAATACCCAGGGCGATGGTGGTGGAGCGCACTAACAGGCGCATCACCTCCGTTAAGTCACGACGGCCCAGAGCCTGAGAGGTAAGACCGCTAGAGCCCATCCGAAGAAAGCCGAAGAGCCAGTAAACAAGGTTGAAGATCATTGAACCAACGGCTACTGCCCCTATATACACAGGGCTTCCCATGTGGCCTACGATGGCTACATCGATCATCCCCAGCAACGGTACGGTGATATTCGACACAATCGAGGGCAGGGCTATCTGCAGGATTTGACGGTCTCGGATGTTCATATCGCCTGCAAAAGTACAAATATTTTTTGGCACTCGCAAAAAAAATGATTACCTTTGCACGCTGTTATGATCATACTCCTGATAGTCCTGGCCTATTTTGCCGTACTCTTCTGCATCAGCCATCTGACGAGCAGAAAGGCAGACAACAATACCTTCTATCGTGCCAACCGTCGAGCACCATGGTATATGGTAGCCTTCGGCATGATAGGAGCCAGCATTTCTGGTGTCACTTTCATCTCAGTCCCCGGGATGGTGCTCACGTCGCAGATGACCTATCTGCAGATGTGCCTTGGCTTCATCGTGGGCTATCTGGCGATAGCATTTGTATTACTGCCGCTGTATTACCGCCTGAATCTTACAAGCATCTACACTTATCTGGGACAGCGTCTAGGTTCACGCACCTACACCACAGGAGCCAGTTACTTCCTACTCTCGAAGATGACTGGAGCAGCTGTGAGATTCTATGTCGTATGCATCATCCTCCAGCAGTTCGTGTTCGATCCTGCAGGCATCCCCTTCGCCGTAAATGTGCTGGCAATGGTATTGCTGATATGGCTCTATACCCGTCGCGGCGGCATCGGCACGCTGGTATTCACCGATTCTTTCCAGACGCTCTGTCTCTTCACAGCCCTCATACTGATCATCCTTTCGCTCGTCAGCGAATTACATCTGTCTGTTGGTGAGGCGATAACGACGATTGCCAATAGCGACATGAGCCGTATCTTCGTCTTCGACGACTGGCTATCACCCCACAATTTCTGGAAGCAGTTCCTGAGTGGTGCCTTCATCGCCATCGTGATGACGGGCCTGGATCAGGACATGATGCAGAAGAATCTGACCTGTAAGACTTTACGTGATGCCCAGAAAGACATGTGTACTTATGGGATGGCCTTTGTACCAGCCAATATGCTATTCCTAGCCCTTGGTGTGCTGCTGACGATGGCAGTGGGCACAGGAATGAAGGGCGACGAGATGCTACCCTCCTATATCCAAGGTATCGCTGCGTCCCAACTCTTACCCATCACCTCCTATCTTTTCATTATCGGCATCGTGGCTGCTTCGTTCTCCAGCGCCGATTCTGCACTTACCTCCCTGACCACCTGTTTTTGTGTAGACATCCGTCATCAGCCTGATAATGAACCACTACGCAAGAAGACCCACATCGTCATGTGTCTCTTCTTCGTATGCTTCATCCTCTTGTTCCGTCAGATCAATTCCACTTCGCTCATCGATGCCATCTATATCCTGGCAGGCTACACTTATGGACCGTTGCTTGGCTTGTTTGTCTTCGGCCTATTCACACATCGTCAGCCGAAAGACAGTCTAGTGCCCTACATCTGCATCGCCTCACCACTCTTCTGTCTGGCCCTTGATACTGCCACACAGCATCTTTGGAACTATCATTTCGGCTACGAACTGCTGATGCTCAACGGGGCATTGACATTTACAGGGCTCTGGCTATCGGCCAAAAAATAGACATCTGTTACTTATTCCAACGTAATTGCCACCTTTCACACTTGGGGAAAGGGTAGGCTCTTCTTTATACATTTCGCAAAATGAGGAAAAGTAAACGCAAAATCCCGTCCTTGGTCATCTGTTTTGTTGTACTTTTGCAGCCGTAACTCAAACAACCCAAAATTATAAACTTATGAACCATTTGTTAAATCTATTCAAACCTTCAACTCTTTGTAGTGGAAGACCCAGGGTTTTACTTGGGATGATGTTGCTGCTGGCTTTTCATGCCAAGGCACAGACAACTTTAACCGGAACCGTTATTTCTGATTCAGACAACGAACCGCTTATCGGCGTTAGTGTGATGGAACAGAATTCTCAAAACGGACAGGTGACAGACGCTAACGGCCAGTTTTCCCTATCGGTGGCCGAACTCCCCTGCCAACTGACATTCTCTTATGTTGGTTTCGACACACAAGTGGTGGAAGTAATCTCGAAGGACTCGCTCACAATCCGTCTGCAAGAGAGCAGTAGGACGCTGAATGAAGTCGTTGTAGTAGGTTATGGCGTCCAGAAAAAGAAACTCGTGACAGGTGCTACCGTCCAAGTGAAGGGCGATGACATCCAGAAATTAAATACCGTCAGTCCTTTAGCTGCACTACAGAGTCAGACGCCCGGTGTAAACATTACCCAGACCTCTGGTATGCCAGGCAGCGGTTTCAAGGTTGTTGTGCGTGGTTTAGGCACAACTGGTGCAGCCACACCTCTATATATAATAGATGGCATTACCGATGGCGACATCAATGCCCTTAATCCTGCCGACATCGAGAGCATCGACGTTCTGAAGGATGCCGCCTCAGCTGCCATTTATGGTTCACGCGCAGCAAATGGTGTTGTACTGGTGACCACTAAACATGGTCGTGCAGGCAAGACATCTATCACCTACGACGGTTATGTTGGCTGGCAGAACATCTATCGCATGCCTGATGTCCTTAACGCAAAAGAGTTTGCCATGATTATGAACGAGGCCCGCATGATGGATGGTCTTCCTGGTTATGACTTTGCTTCGATGGTACCTGATTGGGATAAGATTCAGAATGGTACTTGGAACGGAACGAATTGGCTCGAAGAGGCAAGGGTGAAAAATGCCCCTATCACAAACCATGCCATCAATATTGCAGGCGGCAACGAGCGCTCTGTCTATGCACTTGGTTTCTCATACACTTATCAAGAGGGTATTATCGGTAAACCAGTTCAGCCAAAATACCAGCGTTATACAGCTCGTTTAAATGCAGATCAGGTATTGATTCCTACCAAGGGATATGAACTACTGAAGATCGGAGAGAGCATCAACTACACCTATTCTGAAAATAACGGCATTGCCATTGGAGACATGTGGAGCAATGATGTACGAAATATGTTACACGCCAGTCCTTTCCTGCCTAACTATGACGAAGAGGGCAACTTCCACTATGCCATTCCCTGGGAGAATCGGGAAGCCAATCCCATCGGACAGATGTATTACCAAAACGGCAACAATCTCGGACAATCACATTCACTGCAGGCAAATGTATATGCCATCTTGCAGCCCATTAAGGACCTGAAATTCAAGACAAGTTTTGGTTATCAGTTCGGTTCATACAGTTCACGGTATTATGTGCCTGTCTACAAACTAGCCAGTAATACATTCAACGACAATGACGTAGTGAGCCAGAGTATGTCGCATGGCGGCAGTTATCTTTGGGAAAACACGTTAAACTATATTCTGAAGCCCGCCAAGCATAGCATCGATATTCTACTTGGACAGTCTATAGAGAAAAACGGCATCGGTATGGATATTGGTGGAAGTAATGTCAATTCCATCTTCGGAGATTTCGAACATGCTTATCTGAGCAATACCCCTGTGATTTCCAATCGTACTACCATCTATGGCGGTCCTTGGGGAAAGAATTCACTTGCCTCTTTCTTCGGGCGTGTGAATTATGACTACGACAACAAGTACATGGCTACTGCCGTACTTCGTGCCGATGGTTCTAGTATCTTTGCCAGAGGGCATCGATGGGGCTATTTCCCCAGCGTATCAGCAGGATGGATATTAACGGAGGAGCAATTCATGAAGCCTTTATCCTCATGGCTTGACTACCTGAAAGTGAGAGCTTCCTGGGGACAAAACGGTAACCAGAACATCGCGGGCTTCCAATACCTCTCTACCATCTCATTCTCTGGTGCCGACTATACCTTCGGCCCTGACAAGAGTGTAATCTCAACAGGCGCCTATCCCGATATACTCGCCAATGAAGACGTGACTTGGGAGACCTCGGAACAGACAGACCTTGGCATCGATGCCCGCTTCCTGAACGGAAAACTCGGACTCACCTTCGACTACTATGTGAAGACAACAAAAGACTGGCTGGTGGTAGCTCCTATCCTTGACTCCTATGGCACTGGCGCACCTTTCATCAACGGCGGCGACGTACAGAACAAGGGCGTGGAGATTGCCCTTTCATGGAACGACAAGATCGGTGACTTCAAGTATGGTGTTAACTGGAACATGTCTTATAATAAGAATAAGGTAACGCGCATAGCCAATGCTGAAGGTATCATCCACGGTGACGAGAACATATTGAGTAACCAAACGACTGAAATCTATCGTGCAGAGGTGGGATACCCCATCGGCTATTTCTATGGTTACCATGCATTAGGCATCTTCCAGACACAGGAAGAAATCGAGAACTATCGTGGGGCCAAGTTGGCAGGCACGCGCCCTGGTGACGTAATCTGGCAGGATCGAAACGGCGACGGTGAAATCTCTGATGACGATCAGGGGATGATCGGTGATCCCCACCCCGATGTCACGATGGGACTAGCCCTTAATGCTTCCTGGAAAGGCTTTGATCTCAGCATGAACTTTACGGGTGCCTTTGGTGCACAGATCATGCGATCTTACCGATCCTATGTGGATTACACTCGCCAGAACTACACATCGGCCATCTTTGAGCGCTGGCATGGTGAAGGTACAAGTCATCATCTGCCACGACTGACCTCCGGCACCCACTCAAACTGGCAATTCTCTTCCGATATCATGATGGAAGACGGCGATTATGTGAAGATGCAGAACCTGACTGTGGGTTATGACTTCAAGCACTTGCTAAGGAAAATGCCACTTCAGCAGGTACGCCTCTATTTTCAGGCTCAAAACCTGTTGACAATCACTGGCTATAAAGGCATGGATCCAGAAGTGGGCTATGGCGGCTACCAAGATTGGGTGAGTGGAATTGACCTTGGATTCTACCCCTCACCACGTACACTGCTCGTGGGACTCTCTATCAAATATTAACGATCGCAAAACAAGTATTTTTAAAGAAACCAACATTATGACTATCAAATATCATTTAGGTAAACTGAGCGTTGCCGCTTTATGCATGACGTCTTTGTTGACAATGACTAGTTGTGAGGACTTCCTGGATACGGAAGATCTGACCAGGAAGGACAGTAGTAACTTCCCCAAAACCGAAGCCGACGCACAGAGTGCATTGGCAGCAATCTACGACGAACTGAGAGAAATGACTCCTGGAGAGGATGGGCAGTCGTTCTTTATGACTTCTGAACTGCTCTCAGATGATCGTTTTGGCGGAGGGGGCCCCGACGACCGTCGAATGCAGGCTGTAGATAAGATGATGAAGGCCGATGAGAACATGTTCTCTGATGTATGGAAGCAGAACTATCGTGGTATCTATCGGGCTAACTATATGCTTGAGCATGTAGATGCCATCGAAGCACTCGATGAGGCTACAAAGGCAAAATACAAAGGGGAAGCCTACTTCCTGCGGGCCTACTTCTATTTTGATCTGTGCCGTCTGTTTGGAACAGTACCTATGAGCACAAGCACACAGGTGGAGAATACACCCCGTGCATCCTCTGAAGAACTCTATGGACTCATCGCCTCTGATCTGGATACAGCCATTGGGCTTCTCCCCAACAAGAAGTACGATCCTGCCGTCAATGCAGAACTCGGCCATGCCACCAAATGGGCTGCAGAAGCACTACTTGCCCGCGTGTACCTTTTCTATACTGGCTATTACGGACAAAATAGTCTGCCCGGGGTTAGCAAAGAGAGCGTCATCAGTTATCTGGATGATTGTATCAACAACAGCGGACATGCCTTGCTTTCCGATTTCCGCAACTTATGGCCCTATACAAATGCCTATACGCAGAACGACTACGATTTTGTAAAGGATCAGGGGCTGCTGTGGGCAGGGAATGAAGGTGAAAATGTAGAGGCTGTGTTCACTATCCGCTATAGCACGAAAGCATCATGGGATGCCGGCAATCCCTGGGTCAATAATGAAATCTGTCTTTACTCCACACCCCGTGAGGGTGGGAACGGACTCGAGGCCAATTACCCATTTGGTTTTGGCTGGGGTGTAGGTACTGTAAACTCCAGGACCTATGAAGAATGGCCTGCTGGCGACATGCGGAGAGACGCTTCAATCATGAGTGTTGAGAAAGAGATGCCTAATTACACTTGGGGAAATGACAAACAGATGAATGAGACGGGCTATTGGCAGAAAAAATACGCAGCTATCAATTGCCATACAGAAGACGGTGAAAGCGTCAACTTCAGCCAGATGCTGTATCCTGAAATCAATACAGACTACCAGTTGAATAACATTGAGGACGTAATGGTTATCCGCTTTGCTGACGTATTGCTAATGGCTTCAGAACTGAAACAAGACGCAGGTCCGCTAAATCAGGTCAGAGCCCGTGCAGGACTAGAGCCTGTGGCTTATTCAGACCAGGCATTAAGAAACGAGCGCCGTTGGGAACTAGCCTTTGAAGCCGTCCGCTACTGGGATCTTCTGAGATGGGGTGTCGCAGAGGAAGTGCTCGCCACTCAGGATGGTGTCAACGTAAAAGACAACCTTGCTGACAATAAGATGAACTTCAGCAATATCAAGGAACGTATTCAGGCCACAAAGGGACTGATGCCACTGCCAAAGAAGCAGATTGATCTCTCCAACGGTGTGTTGGAACAGAACCCAGGATGGGGAAATGAGAGTCTTTATCAAAATTAACAACATAATACTTGGAACAGATGAAAAAAAATATTATATTTGCAACCGCAATACTGACTATGCTCATGACGGCATGTGAGCCCGTCGTCGACGATATCTCCATGGGTGAGATTCTCAGTCCTGAGCAACTACAGCTTGACATCTACGCTACTACCCCTGGCGGCAACGAACTGGTACTAGTGAATAAAACCCCTGGCGTGGGCAGTTACTGGGACACAGGCACTGGCATTTCTACCAACCAGATAGATACCGTGGTCATGCCCTATGTTGGCGATATCACCATCAAGTTCACGGGATTCTGTGCTGGTGGACAGGTAGAAACCACACGTAGTGTCAAAGTTGAGAAGATTGACCATCAGTCAGCTATCGAATGGTCGTATTTTGCAGGAAGTGGTATAGAGGGTAAAGCCTGGTGCTGGGATATGGAGCAGTATGACGGTGCTGTTTACGGCACAAATGGTTGGTTAGTTGGCGATTGTCCTTCATGGGACATCAAGCCTGTAGATGATTTGGAAGAGCGAGACTATACACTTGTGTTCGACCTGAATGGCGGTCCAAATCTATCAAAATGCGATGCCAATGGCACTGTGGTGGAGAAAGGAACCTTCAGTTTCGATATGTCGGCCATTAAGAAAAATCCAGAGTCTGGTGCCCAGTGGTCTTTAGGCCAACTCCATCTGCAAGGTGTCTCCGTATTGAGTGGACATGCATTTTATGATGCAAGTAATACGATAACGACCTTTGAGATAATTAAACTTAACGATGACGAGATGGTCCTCTGTTGGAATCCTGCAGGCTCAGAGATATGGACTGATGCCACATTCTGGTGTTTCAGAAGGAAATAATGCAAAACGAAATATGAAGATTGGTGTTGATTTAGGCGGGACAAATGTCCGTGTAGGGCTTATTGATCAAGGACAATTGGTCAGGAAGGTTACTGCACTCTGCCCTAAGGGTAAGGAGCAAGAGGTTCTGGACGTGCTGCTATCACTGATCAGGGAACTGATGTCGGATGCGGTGACATCCATTGGAGTAGGCGTACCTTCTGTTGTGGATCGCGACAAGGGAATCGTCTATAATGCAGCCAATATCCCGTCGTGGAAAGAGGTACATCTCAGACAGATTCTTGAAGACGCATTCCATAAGTTAGTATTCATCAATAATGATGCCAACTGCTTCGCCTTAGGGGAATACCTGTTTGGAGAGGGGCAGAATCATGAAGACATGGTGGGACTGACTCTTGGCACAGGCATCGGGGCAGGATTGATACTCAACGGCCAGTTGTATAATGGGTGTAACACTGGTGCTGGTGAGATAGGAGCCTTACCTTTTCGCGAGGCTGACTATGAACGCTATTGTGCCAGCAAATTCTTCACGGCGAATTTTCAGGCCACGGCTCAGGAACTAGAGGTGAAGGCTCACAAGGGAGACAAACAGGCTTTGACGGCTTGGCAGGAGTTTGGTAATAATCTAGGTTGCTTGATGGAAGCCATCCTTTATGCTTATGATCCTGATCTTGTGGTTCTTGGTGGCGGCATCACGGCAGCCTTTCCTTTCTTTGGGGAAGCCATATATCAACGGCTGTCGCTCTTTCCATGGCAGGAATCTGTGAAGCGCCTTCACATTGTGCCCTCCAAACTTCAAGATGCAGCCCTATTAGGTGCTGCTATGTTAGACGACTAATTGAATGATTATGAAAGTATTATATAGAAGAGCCATCCTGCTCACATTGTCATGTGTCTGTGCGTTGCTGATAAATGCTCAGACCATAAAACTCAGCGAGGGTTGGAAGTGCCGCTCATCGGCTGAAGAAAAATGGTATGATACGAAAGTGCCCACAACGGTAATGGGGGTGCTCGTAAACAACGGCGAATATCCAAATCTGCTGGAAGGTGATCATTATAAGAAACTGGACAATAGCCGTTTCCTCGTTCCCTGGCTTTTTAAGAAAGACTTCCGGCTCGACGGTCTGAATGCCGACGAGCATGTCAGACTGCTTTTCGAAGGACTAGGCTATAGTGCCAATATCTATCTGAATGACAAGTTAGTGGCGTCACGCGATACGGTGAAAGGCCCATTCCGAACTTTCGCCATCGATGTGACTGGTATCGCCCGTGAAGAGAATACGCTGGTGGTAGAGACCTTCAAATGCGTGCCAGGCGACTACAATATCGGATTCGTGGATTGGAACCCCCGTCCTCTTGATGAGAGTATGGGTATCGTCAGACCTGTCAAGGTGCAACGTAGCGGTGCTGTGGTGATAGAGTCACCAAGAATATGTTCACAGGTGAATCTCACCACTCTGAAAGAGGCATGGCTGAAAGTTGAGGCATCATTGCAAAATCTGAGTCATCACGAGGTCAGCGGTCGCCTGATTTGCGCTTTTGAAGGCGAGCAGGTAGCCATCCCCGTTACGTTACCGACAGGTAAAACCAGAACCATCCGTTTAGATGATCAGGACCTGAAAACACTTTATGTCGCAAACCCCCGTCTGTGGTGGTGTTACACGATGGGCAGGCCTGAACTTTATACCTTATCTCTCTCTTTCGAGGCCGACGGGAAGATCTCGGATACCGATGATGTGAGATTTGGCATCCGTGAAGTAGGCAGTTTCATCACCAATGACGGATACCGTGCCTTTACCCTTAATGGCAAACGTATTCAATTGTTGGGCGCAGGGTGGACAGATGACATCTTCCTTCGCGATGATGCGGCTTCTTACGACCGTCAGTTAGAATTGGTGAAACAGATGAATCTGAATACAGTACGCCTGGAAGGATTCTGGGGAACCTCTCAGGCGCTTTACGACCTGTGCGACGAGAAAGGCATCTTATTACTCGCAGGCTGGAGCTGTTTTTGGGAGTGGGACAGTTATCTGGGCAAATATTGTGACGATCTTTATGGTGGCATTCTCACGGATGAGGACGCTATACTGATCGCTAAGGAATACGACGATCAATTGCGCTACCTGCGGCATCATCCGTCAATTATCGCCTGGTTTGTAGGGAGCGACAAACTCCCTATCCCATCATTAGAGAATCATTATGAGTGGGCAAGGAAGACAATCGACGATCGCCCCTATATCACTTCTGCCAAACAGATGGAGAGCAATCTCTCAGGAACCTCAGGCACCAAAATGGCAGGACCATATGACTATGTTGCACCAGCGTATTGGTATACGAAGGAAGCCCCGGGTGGTGCTTTCGGTTTCAACACGGAGACAGGCATTGGAGCCCAAATACCCGTCAAGGAGTCGTTGCTTCAGATGTTTGGCAATCAGTTATGGCCTTTAGACGAGGTGTGGGACTATCACTGTACGTCGGCAGCTGAGGCTTTTAACAAACTTGATATCCTGAAAGAAACCGTAACGAATCGCTATGGTGAGGCTACGGGCATCGATGATTTCCTGAGAAAAGCCAATATGGTGAATTACGATGGTACCCGTGCCATGTTTGAAGCTTTCCGCTATAATAGTCCTAAGGCTACGGGACTCATCCAGTGGATGCTGAACAGTGCGCGTCCCAGCCTTTACTGGCAACTCTACGATCATTATCTGCGGCCTAATGCTGCCTTCTACAGCGTAAAGAAAGCCTGCCAGCCCATACAACTCATTTACAACTACCTCACCCGTGAAGTGAAAGCAGTTAACGGCAC
Source organism: uncultured Prevotella sp. (assembly GCA_900314995.1). Taxonomy (GTDB): domain Bacteria; phylum Bacteroidota; class Bacteroidia; order Bacteroidales; family Bacteroidaceae; genus Prevotella. The sequence continues at coordinate 99,124 of OMXK01000004.1, read as the reverse complement.
CTTACAGCCTGTGAAAATAAAGGCCACGATGACGGTTTATGGAGCCAGTGGCCACTTGCAGGAAAGACAAGAGGCCGAAGTGGAGATTCCCGCCATGGGTAGTGTGCCGGCATTCGGTCCTGTATCCTTGAGCGAAGATAATGACTATCTCTTCCTGAGTTGCCAGAATGACGGAAATGTCGTAGCCGAGAATGAATATGCCCTTACAAATTCTGAGGACATCTTCGATTGGGAGAAAACCGATTGGACAAGAACACCCGTTAAGAAACATGCCGATCTGAAGACCATTGGTTCACAGGTTCCCATTAAGTGTAAGATTACGACGAAGATGGTCAACAGCACTGAGGCAGAACTGAGCATCAGCAATCCTTCTGAACACGTGGCCTATATGCTCCGCATTGTTCTGAAGGAAAAGAAGGGACATATCATCGACGGTGTGACGTTCAGTGACAATTATATCACCATTGCCCCTGGCAGCACAAAGACCATCCACTGCCAATTGCCTTATGAGTTGAAATTCAGTACAGATATTCTTACCTATTAAATAACTATGTATGGTAAAGCTCATCTTGATGACAGACTTCACGGAGAAGTACGCTAACAGTCTGCTGAAAGGAATCTTGAAATATTCTCACCAAACAGAGCCTTGGGTCGTATGCCGTATGCCGCCGTCATTTCGTAAGACAAATGGCATAGAAGGTGTCGTCAAGTGGGCCTTACAATGGAATGCCGATGCAATCATAGCTCAGTTTGAGCCTCAAGATGATGTATCGCTCTTCAAGAAAAATGGCATCATTGCTATCGCCCAGGACTACAAGCAACGGTTTAACGATATTCCCAATATCACCAGTAACTATATCGCTGCGGGACGCAAAGTAGCGGATTTTTTCTACATCAAGGGATTTTCCAACTTCGCTTACTACGGTTATGAGAATGTGGTGTGGAGTGACGAGCGCGGACAAGGGTTCCGAGAAGGATTATTGGAGAATGGAGTCGACGACAGTCAAATCTATGAGTTCAGGAAACAAAGTCTCGACGACCTCTGGTATTATGAGACGCAACCTCTCAAGGAATGGCTGGCGGCACTGCCAAAACCTGTGGCCGTCTTCGCCTGCGACGACACCAGAGCCAATAAGATCATAGAGCTCTGCAATACCATGTCACTGCGTGTTCCCATTGATGTGGCAGTACTGGGTGTAGATAACGACGATATCACCTGCCTGCTGACTTATCCAGAACTGTCGAGTATGTCGCTGGACATTGAGAAAGCCGGTTTTGAAACGGCAGAACTGATTACGCGCATGAGACAGGGAGGAGCACAAGAACCCTACGATATCATCGTACACGACACGGGTATCGTAGAGCGTACCTCCACAGACATCTTCGCTACACGTAATCCTAACGTCTTGAAGGCACTATGGTATATCCACATTAATATATCCCACCCCATTTGCGTGGACGATGTGGTAGAGCAGGTGCCAGTTTCCCGCCGCTTGTTGGAACAGGAGTTTCGTAAGGAGACAAGCACTTCGATCTATGAGTATATCTCCAGATTGCGCATGAACAAACTGGCACAATTACTGCTCACCGTCGATGAACCCATCGAGGCACTGGCCATGCGTATCGGACTCAATGATTCCAAGAACCTCTCTCGTCAGTTTAAAACTTATAAAGGAATGACACCCATAGAATACAAAAAACGCTATAAGATATGAAAAGAACTAAATTATTACTTTCAGTATGGCTGCTGTGTACTGGTCTGATCATCGTCTCAGCACAGGGCTCAGCCGATTATCAGGTAGTACCCCTGCCTGACAAGATCTGCATGCAGAAGGGGAAACCATTTGTATTAGACAATACCACGACCATCTTCCTCGCTTCAGGCGAAGAGTCGCTTGCCCCTGAAGCACGTTTCCTGCAGGAATATGTTGAGGACAATACTGGCATCCGCCTCCAGCACGGTACCAGCAATAAACAGAATGTCATTACACTCAGACTCGACAAAGACATTCCTTCTGCTGAGGGCTATCGTGTAACCATTAATCAAAAGGGTATTACCATCAGCGGTGCGACTGCTGCTGGGGTCTTCTACGGAATCCAAATGCTACGTAAAGCGCTGCCCTGCGACACCGTTTACCAAAGCATTTCTCTGGCACCAGTTGAGATTAACGATGCCCCGCGCTTCGGCTATAGAGGGATGCATCTCGATGTATGCCGCCATTTCTTCGGCATTGATTTCGTGAAAGAGTATATCGACTTGTTGGTACTGCACAACATGAATACCTTGCACTTCCACCTCACGGATGATCAGGGATGGCGAATGGAAATCAAGAAATACCCGAAACTGACGGCGGTGGGTGCTAATCGCACTGGTACTGTTCTTGGGTGCAACTCCGATGTGGATGACCATTTGCCCTACGGTGGCTATTTCACCCAGGAGCAGTTGCGTGAGATTGTCAACTATGCTGCTAAACGTCATATCACCGTGATTCCCGAAATCGAGATGCCAGGACATACGTTGGCTATTCTTGCCAGTTATCCAGAGTACGGCTGCACGGGTGGCCCTTATGAGGTCGGACATAAGTGGGGCATCTATTCCGACATTCTTTGTGCCGGCAAGGAGGAGACCTTCAATTTCCTTGAAGACATTCTTGATGAGGTGATGGACATTTTCCCTTCCAAGTATATCCATATCGGAGGCGACGAGGCCCCGAAGAGCAAGTGGGAGAAGTGTGAACGCTGTCAGCAGCGCATCCGCGAGGAGGGTATCAAAGCCACTGATAAACAATCGGCAGAGAACCTGCTGCAAGGCTATTTCACAAGGCGCATCAATGCTTATCTGATGCGGCACGGCCGTAAACTGATAGGATGGGATGAGATAGCAGAGTGCGGCATCGACACGACGGCCACAGTGATGTCGTGGCGCGGGGTAGAGCCTGGCATCATGGCAGCAAAGATGGGACACGACGTGATCATGGCTCCCACAACCTATTGCTATTTCGACACTTATCAGACAGCGGATACCTATTTTGAGCCTAAACTGATAGGCGGTAACATCAGTGTAGAGATGGTCTATGGCTTTGAGCCCGTTAGCGAGGCCGTTGCACCTGAGGATGCCCGACATGTCCTAGGTGTACAAGCAAACCTTTGGACGGAATATATCCCCGTCAAACAACTTGCCGAGTATCAGATCCTGCCACGTATGGCAGCGTTGTCAGAGGTGCAGTGGCTGACTCCTGCGAATAAAGACTATCAGCGGTTCCGTCAGCGTCTCGACAAGTTAACGCAACTATATCGCAAATATGGTTTCACCTATGCCCTTCACAACTGGCCCGAACAGTATAATAAAGAAAGATCCGTATTCTAAAAACATAGCACTATGAACTTGAATCTTACTGCCAACATCAAGATGCCCGAACATCGCTTACGTCGGGAAGTGGTAAACCTATGCCGTGCCACAGGCAAACCTATTCTGAAACTGTCTACCAAAGACTATCTGGAGCACGATATGGGCCATTGGGTAGAGGAATTCGGCTCTGCAGGACTAGTGAACATCGAGGTGTTCAATGAACTGCAACATACGATTACCGGGTGGCCTGGCGGCAAACCCGATGCTGACGATACCTATCGTCCAGAGCGCGCACTGCCCTACCCTAAACGTGTCGTGGTGTTCTCGCCACATCCTGATGATGATGTCATTTCCATGGGAGGTACCATCCGTCGCCTGATGCAGCAGGGGCACGACGTGCATATCGCCTACGAGACTAGCGGTGACATTGCCGTTGGCGACGAGGAGGTAACGCGCTTCATGCATTTCATCAATGGTTTCAACAAGATCTTTGCAAATGGCTCCGACGAGGTTATCAAGCATAGTTATCAGAGTGTGAAGGCTTTCCTGAAGAACAAGCAGAAGGGTGGTTCCGACAATGAGACAGTGCTGCGCCTGAAGGGTCTGATACGCCGTGGTGAGGCGCGTCTCGCCTGTGCCTATAATGGTATCAACAGCGATCATATCCACTTCCTCGATCTGCCATTCTACGAGTCAGGGAAAATCGAGAAACTGCCGATGTCTGAACGTGATGTCATTCCTATCCAACAGTTGCTCGCTGAGATACGGCCCCATCAGATCTATGTGGCCGCAGATCTCGCTGACCCTCATGGTACCCATAAGAAATGTACCGATGCCGTGCTGGCGGCCATCGATGAGGAGAAACGGAAGGTGGAAGCACGTCGCCCAGATGTGCAGGATGCCGACGGTGAGTGGCTGAAGGACTGCCGTGTATGGATGTACCGTGGTGCCTGGGCAGAATGGGATGTGGCCGATATAGAGATGTGTGTGCCGATGAGTCCAGAGGAACTGCGTGAGAAGCGCAATGCCATCCTTCGGCACCAGAGTCAGATGGAGACGGCTCCGTTCCTGGGTAACGACGAGCGTCTGTTCTGGCAGCGTGCCGAGGATCGCAACCGTGCCACGGCTAAGGTTTACGACGATCTGGGCATGGCTTGTTACGAGGCCATGGAGGCTTTCGTGGAATATAAGTTCCAGTGATTTAGGCCATGAGCGTCATTTTTTCGCGCTGAAGATACTCTCGAAAAAAGTCCTAAAACTTTTGGCTTTTTACTCACTTATTCGTACCTTTGCACCCAAAAATTGAAGGAAATGAATATAGAAGCATTGATCAGCAAGGCAGCAGGCGACGCCGTGAAGGCCCTCTATGGCATGGACGCCACAGAGAAGATGCTGCAGCTGCAGAAGACGAGAAGTGAGTTTGAGGGTAACCTGACACTCGTGGTGTTCCCCTTTGTGAAGGCTGCCAAGAAGAGTCCTGAGCAGACAGCACAGGAGATAGGTGAGTATCTGCAGGCAAACTGCTCTGCCGTGGAGAAGTTCAATGTGGTGAAGGGCTTCCTGAACCTCAGCGTGGGCGGTGGTGCCTGGCTGGAACTGCTGAAGGCCATCGATGCCGATGAGCATTTCGGTATGAAGCAGGCCACGGAGGACTCACCCCTCGTGATGATCGAGTACTCTTCGCCCAACACCAATAAGCCCCTGCACCTCGGACATGTGCGTAACAACCTCCTCGGATGGTCGTTGGCACAGATCATGGAAGCCAATGGCAACAAGGTGGTGAAGACCAACATCGTGAACGACCGTGGTATCCATATCTGCAAGTCTATGCTGGCATGGCTGAAATACGGCAATGGTGAGACACCAGAGTCCAGTGGTAAGAAAGGTGACCACCTCATCGGTGACTACTATGTGGCCTTCGACAAGCACTATCGTGAGGAGGTGAAGGAACTCGTGGCCCAGGGCATGGACGAGGAGAAAGCCAAGCAGGAGGCACCCCTCATCAAGGAAGCCCACGAGATGCTCGTGAAGTGGGAGCAGAACGACCCGGAGGTGCGCGCCCTGTGGGAGAAGATGAACAACTGGGTGTATGCCGGCTTCGATGAGACCTACAAGAAACTCGGTGTCGCCTTCGATAAGATATACTACGAGAGCCAGACCTACCTGAAGGGTAAGGCCAAGGTCGAGGAAGGTCTCGCCAAAGGACTCTTCGAGCGTCATGACGACGGCTCTGTCTGGGCAGACCTCACCAAGGAGGGACTGGATCAGAAGCTGCTGCTGCGTAGCGATGGCACCAGCGTCTATATGACACAGGATATCGGTACTGCCGAGATGCGCTTCCAGGATTATCCCATCGACAAGATGATCTACGTGGTGGGCAATGAGCAGAACTACCATTTCCAGGTGCTCTCCATCCTGCTCGACCGTTTAGGGTTCAAGTGGGGTAAGGAACTCGTGCACTTCTCCTACGGTATGGTGGAACTGCCCAACGGTAAGATGAAGAGCCGCGAGGGTACCGTCGTCGATGCCGACGATCTGATGCAGCTCATGGTCGATGATGCCCTGAAGACCTCGATGGAGCTGGGTAAATTCGACGATATGAGTGAGGCAGAGCGCCAGGAGGTGGCCCGTATCGTGGGTATGGGTGCCCTGAAATATTTCATTCTGAAGGTCGACGCCCGTAAGAACATGCTCTTCAATCCCGAGGAGAGCATCGACTTCAATGGTAATACGGGTCCCTTTATACAGTATACCTATGCCCGTATACGGAGCATTTTAAGGAAAGCCTCCCCCAACCCCCTCCAAAGGGAGGGGGCTATAAGCCCAATGGCCCCTCTTTCTGAGAAAGAGATTGAACTGATTCAGAAGATGAGTGAGTTTGGTGCTGCTGTGGAGCAGGCAGGTAAGGACTATTCGCCCTCGGGTATCGCAAACTACTGTTATGAGCTCACGAAGGTGTTCAACCAGTTCTATCACGACTACTCTATCCTCAATGAGCCCGACGAACAGAAGAAGACCGTGCGCCTCGTCATAGCCAAGAATGTGGCCAAAATTATCAAGAACGGCATGAGCCTCCTCGGTATCGAAGTGCCCGAGCGAATGTAAAGCCTGAAGCCTCCCCCTTCCCCCTCCAAAGGGAGGGGGTATTATAAAGAAAGGGATATAAGAAGATGTATATTTACGAGACGGCGGATAGTGCAAATTATGACCTGCTGAGTGCTTTTGCTGACTACAATAAGCAGCATCCAACAGAGGCAGAGCGTATTATATGGGACTATCTGAAGTCTAAGCAGGCAGGACATAAGTTCAGACAACAGCATATTATTAAGGACTATATTGTCGATTTCGTCTGTTTACATCATAAGTTAGTCGTTGAGATTGACGGACAATATCATTTGGAGGCAAACCAGATTGTCAAAGATAAGAGTAGGACCGAGGATCTTCAAGCATTGGGCTATCATATCATCAGATTCTCTAATGAGGAGGTCATTGCGAATCCAAATGCAGTCAATAAGAAAATAAAACAAGCACTAATGGAAATAATCACCCCTAAAAAAAATACTAAGGAATCAGGTTCCCCCCTCCCTTTGGAGGGGGTTAGGGGGAGGCTTGGGGATGAAATCCGGGCAGACGCTTGGGCGGTGGATGCAGCGTGTTCGGGAAATCCTGGGCCGATGGAATACCAGGCCATAGACCTGCAGACAGGTGCCCGCGTGTTCCACTATGGTCCTGTGCACGGCACGAATAACATCGGGGAATTTCTCGCCATCGTCCATGCACTGGCACTCTGCTGGAACCAGGGACTCCACGACAAGACCATCTACTCCGACAGCTATAATGCCATCCTCTGGGTACAGAAGCGCAAGTGCAAGACCAAACTGGAGCGAAATGAAAAGACCGAGCCACTTTTTCAGGTGATTGCAAGAGCAGAGAACTGGTTGCAGACTCACGATTATAGGAACCCTATTATCAAGTGGGAAACGCAGAAATGGGGCGAAGTACCCGCCGACTTTGGGCGCAAATGACATCTTTAATTCTTTTTAACTCTTACGACGAGCTTTTACTCTGAAATTTTGTCTATATTTGCAAGCAAAATTGCAATTTTGAGATTATTTGTAAAGGGCACTAAGAAAAGATGACCGACATTCTGTTATCCAGTTTCCTAAGTTTGTTTGCTTTATTTGGAAAAAAGGAGCAGGTGGATGAGGCATGGGCAAAAACCATGCTTGTCAGCTATTTACGTCATCATTTCGGGATCAGGAACATTGATTCTTACATCGGTTTCTACAACGACATGCGTGTTGCCTACGACATGGCCGAGAAGCTCAATACCAGGCAAACCGTCAAGAACATCTGTTCCAATCTCCACGGCAAGATCTCCAGCAAACAGGAAGCCTTCCTTTTATTGCGAATGATGGAGTTCTGCGGCGCAAAGAATCACAAACAGAGTGATTTCTTCACCATCATGGCAGAGCAGTTCCACATCCCCGAGGAGCAATACAAGGATTTTCAGGACTTCGTGAATAATCGGGAGTCAAATCATGTGCTGAAGCTTCACCTGGAAGACACTGATGGTATCCTGAAGACATTGCTCGATTTTACATCAGGCACCTTGCTCTTCACCTACATGGGCAACGGAAAAGTGACACTCAACGATGTGCCCGTCCTTCCTGGTACATACCAGACATGGCTGAAGAGTAGCGTCATCAAGGGCAACAGTGGTCGCCCTGTCTATTACACTTCTATCCTGAAGGCCTACGATGCCGTCAACGGATTCTCGAAGCATCTTGAGATAACGGAGTTCTGCGGGCGCGACATCAATTTCCGCTTCCCCAATAGCGACAATGGTATCCACAATCTCAGCTTCAATCTGCATAGTGGTGAGCTGCTGGCTGTCATGGGAGGTTCCGGCACAGGAAAGAGCACCCTGCTCTCACTCCTCAACGGATCACAGCCCCCGCAAAAAGGGCAGATTACCATCAACGGCCACGACATCTCCGAAAACGAGGTGAAGAACCTCATCGGATTCGTGCCGCAGGATGATCTGCTGATTGAGGAACTCACCGTCTACCAGAACCTCTACTTCACCGCCAAGCTCTGTTTCGAGGGCATGAGCGATAAGGAGATTGACAAGCGCGTGATAAAGACGCTCAAAGACCTTGGACTCGATGCCGCCAAGGACCTGAAGGTGGGTTCCGCCATCAACAAATATATCTCCGGAGGTCAGCGCAAGCGTCTGAACATCGCCCTCGAGCTCATCCGTGAGCCGGCAGTGCTCTTCCTTGACGAGCCTACCTCAGGACTCTCTTCTGCAGATACCGAGAAGGTCATCAACCTCCTGAAGGAGCAGACATACAAGGGCAAGCTCATCGTGGTAAACATCCACCAGCCCTCCAGCGATGTCTATAAACTCTTCGACCGTCTGTGGCTCTTGGATAAAGGTGGCTACCCCGTGTTCGACGGTAACCCCATCGATGCTATCACCTATTTCAAGGAAGCAGCCAAATATGCGGATGCGGAAACCAGTGCCTGCCCCACCTGTGGTAACGTGAACCCCGAGATTGTGCTGAACATCATCGAGGAGAAGGCGCTCGATAGCAGCGGTGAACCCTCCGACGAACGGAAGATGACACCACAGGAGTGGCACGAACTCTATCTGAAAAAAAGAGCCGAGTTCACAAAACCCGCCGTAAGCGATGTGCCCCACTCCGATCAGAAGAAGCCCAATGCCATCAAGCAGTTCCTGATCTTCCTGCATCGCAACTTCAAGACGAAGATTACCAATGTGCAGTATCTGTGCATCACCCTGCTCGAAGCACCGCTGCTAGCACTCATCTGCTCGCTGCTCACTCGTTATGCACCACCAGAGGGGTATAGCGTGATGGACAACAAGAACCTCGTCAGCTATTTCTTCATGGCCGTCATCGTGGCCACTTTCCTGGGTATGAGCGGCAGTGCCGAGGAGATTATCAAGGATCGCGCCCTGCTTAAGCGCGAGAAGTTCCTGAGGCTCTCCTACAGCAGCTATATCTGGTCGAAGATTATCTATATGGCTGGTGTCTCCCTCATCCAGACGCTGCTCTTCATCCTCATCGGCAATGCCATCATGGGGCTGCAGGGCCTCTTCTGGCAGTGGTGGATTATCCTCTTTACCACGGCATTCCTCGCTAGTCTCACGGGACTGCTGCTCTCGCAGTGTCTCAGTTCCGTGGTGGCCATCTATATCAGCATTCCCCTGCTCCTCATACCCCAGATCCTGCTTTGCGGACTGGTAGTCAGCTTCTCTGACCTGACACCAAAGAGCACCACAGGCAATGTGCCATTCATCGGCGATATCATCCCCTCGCGCTGGTCCTACGAGGCCCTGGCCGTCACCTCTTACACGGATAATGCCTACGAAAAGCCCCGCTTCGAGCTCGATAAGGTGAAATACGAGAACCAATTCTATAACATGGGATTCCTCTACGAACTCCAGTCACAGCTCGAGACGATGCACGATGAAGCAGTGCGCGGCAATGCAGTAAATGCCAGCCATGCCGAGGTGCTCAAGACCAATCTGCAGAGACTCACAGACTACTGTGGTCTGGAGGCCTATACAGGCGATGTAACTGCCTACGAGCCGATGAAAGCCTACCTCGACAAAGCCGAGAAGATTCTTGCCAAGCGCAGTAACGAGGCTACGCTGAAGGCCGACGGTATGATGTCTCAGATAGTGCGCCTGGTGGGCAAAGACGAGGTGCTGGCACTGAAGAAGCACCATTACAACATCCGTCTGGAGGAGTTTGTGGTAGGTGCCGACAATGCGCGGATGATCGATGTCATCGACAACTTTATCGTGCCCCGTACAGGGCAGGTCTTCCTCACGCCGCAGAGCAGGCTTGGTCGCGCACCGTTCTACAGCAGCGAGAAGATTGTGGGCAGCATCCACGTCAAGACCCTCTGGTTCAACCTCGGTATCCTTTTCATCATGAGCATCGGCGGGATTGTACTACTCTTATGCGACTGCCCCGGCAGGTTTATCCGTAAAAGTGAACAATAAAAAGAGATTATAATAACATTAATTTATTCTAAAAACCAAATTTTTAAAAACAATGAAAAAATTATCAATTTTCGCTGTAGCATTTGCAGCAATGGTTTTCGCAGCATGTGGTGGTAAGAAAGCAAATCAGGCCGCCGAAGTAACAGACTCTGTTAAGACATTCGAGCAGGAGCAGATTGAGGCAAGCATCAAGATGCACGTCGACAGTCTCGCCAATGAGATTGGCAAGCTGAAGCAGCTTCCCGTGATCCAGGCTAACAATGGCGCCATCAAACTCACCAAGGATGAGCTGAAGGTTAAGCCTGACTATCTCCTGGCTCCATCTGTTGCTGAGAGTGCTACCACATTGGCTGAGAAGTACCGCATCCTCGCTGCCCTCGAGGTAGACATGAACACCGCCAAGCTTTATGAGATGCCCGTTGATGAGTACGACAAGGCTATCTCCAAGCTTGCTGCCGACATCAACGATCCTTCTTTCAAGGCAATTGAGAACGATGCACCTATAGCAGAGTCTACCAAGGCTCTCTATGACGCCATGAACGAGAATGGCCGCATCAACTACTTCTGGCAGATTGCTTCTGCTTCACTCGTAGAGCAGCTCTATCTCATCAACCACAACTCTGACAAGTTCCTCGCTGCCTTTGACGATGACGCTGCCGCTAACTCTACCTTCCGTATCGTGCTCATCCTCGATGCACTGAACCGTCTGTCTCAGTATGATCCCGACATCAAGCCCGTGGCTGAAGCACTGGCTCCCCTGGATGTCCTCAATGCTACGACTGTGAAGGAGCTGAAGGCTCAGCTTGCAGAGGCTAAGGACAAGATCGAGGCTGCTCGCGCTGCACTCGTGAAGTAAGTTACACCTTATTATAAATAATAACGGTATGGCCGTCGTAATCAGCACTGCTGACTACGACGGCATTTTTTGGTATCTGTGGGGCGCGTGTCCCGTCGCGCACAGTCATATTGGTATTGGTTTCCACGCGGATCTCGTCCCATAGGTTCTGAACCAGGAAGCTTCGTAGCGTCTCTGCACCGCCTTCCACGATCAGCGACTGGATATGGTGGGCATGGAGACTCTCCATATTCAGCGGATGGGCATGATCGATGACAAGGCGCTTCGGATCCTGCCCTGCCCACTCCCGCACGTTCAACTGCGGACGGTCACGCTCTTCGGTGACGCGCCCCACGAGGATGGCATCTTCCTCAGCGCGGAGTTTATGCGAGAGCATCTTCGTGAAGGGCGAGGAGATCTGCGTAGGCTTGAAATGGTCGTCGATGAAGCCATTGGCCGTCTGTGCCCATTTCAGTATAATATAGGGGCGCTGCTCTCGATGAAATGTGAAAAAACGGCGGTTCAGTGCCTGGCACTCGGCTTCAAGCACACCCACTTCCACCGTGATGCCGGCATCACGCAGCTTCTGGATACCGCGCCCCTGCACCTCGGCAAAGGGATCGATACAGCCCACGACCACTCGTTTCACACCTTTCTTAATGATCAGATCCGCACAAGGTGGCGTCTTCCCGTAGTGTGAACAAGGTTCCAGACTCACGTAGATGGTTGCTTCCGGCAACAGCTGCTCGTCATCGGCACTCACCGAGGCAAAGGCATTCACCTCGGCATGACCCTCGCCACAGCGCACGTGGTAGCCCTCACCGATAATACGTCCGTCACGGCTCACAATCACGGCACCCACCATCGGGTTTGGTTTCGCATTCTGCTGGCCGTTTTTGGCCAGTTGGATACAGCGTCGCATGTATTTCTCGTCCTCTGTCATTGTCTTTTATGGATTTTTAAATAGATAAACTCCTACTTTTCAAATTTTTAAAATATTACATTATGACATTTTTACATTTTTCCGTACCTTTGCAGCGGAATGAACTACATAGATCTCTGGCACGCGTTGCACCCCCTTTACGACGATGGCGAAGCAAAAGCTATCGTGCGCTTGGTATTGGAGGAACGTTTCGGATTAACCATGTCCGATATTTTTTGCGGCAAAGTTACGGAATTATCTGCAGATGACCAAGCAGAATTGGGAAAAATCATCGGGCGCCTGGAAAAAGGCGAACCCGTGCAGTATGTGTTGGGCTATACCTCCTTCTGTTGGCGCAGCTTCCACGTGACCCCAGGTGTACTCATCCCGCGCCCTGAGACCGAAGAACTCTGCCGCTGGATTACCGCCGATGGGGCTGGTGCTCAGGTGCTGGATATCGGCACGGGTAGCGGCTGCATCGCCGTCACGCTGGCCTTGGATCTGCCCGCTTCTGCGGTCACGGCATGGGATATCTCCCTGAAAGCACTCAACATCGCCCGTGACAATGCCAATGCGCTCGGGGCTGCCGTTACCTTCGAGGTACAGGATGCCCTCCTGCCGCCCGATGACGATCGCCAGTGGAATCTCATCGTGAGCAACCCCCCATACGTCATGCACTCCGAGATCGGTGGAATGACGAAAAATGTGCTCAACCACGAGCCTGACATTGCCCTCTTTGCACCACACGGAAGACCGATTCTCTTCTACGAAGTCATCGGCAATTATGCGCGCCATCACCTTGTGCCTGGCGGAGCACTCTACTTCGAGCTCAATCCCCTCACAGCCGATGAAGTCGGCAATTCTCTCCGCAAACAGGGTTTTGCGCAGATTGAATTCCGCGACGATCAGTTTGGCAAGTGTCGTTTCCTTAAAGCCGTCATGCTATGAAGAAAGACATCACCGAACAGGAAGCCTTCTTACAGCTTGCGGCACTATGTGCACAGGCAGAGCACTGTGAGCAGGAGATGCGCGACAAGCTGAAGCGCTGGGAGCTCGATACCGCCGCTACAGACCGCATCATCGCCCGTCTGCAGAAAGAGCGCTACATCGACGATACCCGTTATGCCCGTGCCTTCGTGAAGGATAAGATACGCTACAACAAGTGGGGACGCCGCAAGGTGGAACAAGCACTTTGGCAAAAGCGCATCGCCGACGATATCCGACAGCAAGTGCTCGATGAAATCGATGAAAACGAGTATCTCGACGTGCTCCGACCCCTGTTGAAGCAGAAGCACCGCACCATGAAGGCCGAGAACGACTATGCCCTGAATCAGAAACTGGTGCGCTTTGCTCTCGGACGTGGCTTCACCTTCGATCTCATCCGCCAGTGTCTCAACGTCAACGACGACGATTTTCCCGATTTCACCGATGAAACCGATTAGTTTCTGGCATCGCCTCCTCGATCTCATCTCACCGCGTCTCTGCGTGGTGTGTGGCCAACGGTTGTCTATCAGCGAGGAGGTCATCTGCGCCAAATGTAACCTCCACCTGCCACGCACTGATTTCCATCAAGACCCTTACGAGAACGAGATGGCGAAGCTGTTCTGGCATCAGATTCCCATTGAGCGTGCCACAGCACTTTTCTATTACGAGGCTCATTCCGAGACTGCCAACATCCTCTATGAACTAAAATACAAGAATCATCCAGAGATTGGCGAGGTGATGGGCAGGCTCATGGCCAGAGAGCTGAAAACCACCGGATTCTTCGATGGAATCGACGGAATCATACCCATACCATTGGCCAAGAAGCGCCAACGGCAGCGAGGTTACAATCAGAGTATGGAGATTGCGCGAGGTGTGAGCGAGGTCACCTGCCTGCCCATATATAATAAGGTAGTTCGACGTAATGCCTTTGAAGGAAGTCAGACCAACAAAGGTCGTTGGGAGCGCAACGAGAATGTGGAGCATGTCTTCGAAGTGGAAGATATCTCAGCCATTCAGGGTAAGCATCTGCTCATCGTCGACGATGTGGTCACCACCGGTGCCACCGTCCTAGCCTGCGCCCAGGAACTCTGCAAGGCCCCCAATGTCAAAGTGACTGTCATCGCCCTCGGATTTGCAAAATCTTAGTAATTCTTGCGGCCGTAACCGATTATTTTCGTATCTTTGCACCCAAATAACTAGAATAGGTATGGAAATTAAACATCAATTCGCCAGGAAACTGATGGACATCGAGGCCATCAAACTGCAGCCCAACGAGCCCTTCACATGGGCATCAGGCTGGAAGTCACCAATCTACACCGACAACCGTAAGACGCTGTCGTTCCCCGCACTGCGCTCATTCGTGAAACTCGAGCTCTGCCACGCCATCCAGGAGCATTTCCCCGAGGCTGAGGCCGTGGCAGGTGTGGCCACCGGTGCTATCGCGCAGGGAGCCCTCGTCGCAGATCAGCTGGGACTGCCCTACAGCTATGTGCGCCCGAAGCCGAAGGATCATGGCATGGGTAATCAGGTTGAAGGCGAGATCAAGCAGGGAGCGAAGGTCGTTGTCGTCGAGGATCTCATCTCTACGGGTGGTTCGTCGCTCAAGGCCGTGGCTGCGCTCCGAGCCTACGGTGTCGAGGTCATCGGCATGGTGGCATCCTTCACCTACGGTTTCCCCGTCGCCGAGCAGGCCTTTGCCGAAGCCGGTGTGAAGCTCATCACTCTCAGCAACTACGATGCCGTCATCGAGGAAGCCGCCAAGACCGGTTATATCCGCGAGGAAGACAAAGCTGTCCTCGCCGAATGGCGCAAGAGCCCCGAAACCTGGAAACAGTAATATTCAGACATGTCCATAAACAGTTCTTCTGTCTAAAAAAGCAATTATGGGATTATTTGGAAGTGAATCAAAATTCGAGAGCAGCGTAAAGTTTGTACCCTACTCTCAGCAGGCTGTCTACGACAATATCAGTGACCTGCGCAATTTGGAGAAGGTACGCGACCGCGTGCCCGAGGATAAGATCAGTGACTTTACCTTCGACGAAGACACGGTGAGCCTCAATGTGCCCCCCGTAGGCGAGATCAAGCTCCGCGTCGTTGACCGCGAGGAGCCCAAGTGTGTCAAGTTCGAGGCCGTGCAGTCGCCAGTGCCCTTCAATGTCTGGGTACAGGTGTTACCCGTCGATGAGCAGAACGCAAAGATGAAGGTGACGGTAGGTGCCGAGCTCAACCCCTTCATCAAGAGTATGGTTGAGAAGCCCCTGCAGGATGGTGTCGAGAAAATCGCCGATGCCCTCGCCCAAGTAAAATACGTGTAAAAGATTAAGAATGGCATGAAACTCTGGGAAAAGAACTTTGAGATCAACAAGGAGATAGAGCGTTTCACCGTCGGCCGCGACCGTGAGATGGATCTCTATCTGGCAAAATACGACGTATTGGGCTCCATGGCCCACATCACCATGCTCGAATCCATTGGCCTGCTGGGCAGCGATGAACTCCCCCAGCTCCTCGACGCACTGAAGGACATCTATGCCCTCTGTGAGCGCGGCGAGTTCCGCATCGAGGACGACGTGGAGGACGTACACTCACAGGTGGAGATGCTGCTGACGCGCCGCCTCGGCGACATGGGCAAGAAGATACACTCGGGCCGCTCGCGCAACGACCAGGTGCTGGTAGACCTGAAGCTCTTCACCCGCCACGAGCTGATGGAGATAGCACAGGAGGTGAAGAGCCTCTTCGACGAGCTCATCCAGAAGTCCAACCAGTATAAGGACGTGCTCATGCCCGGCTACACCCACCTCCAGATAGCCATGCCTTCCAGCTTCGGACTCTGGTTCGGCGCCTATGCCGAGAGCCTCGCAGACGATATGCTCTTCCTCCAGGCAGCGTATAAGATGACCAACCGCAACCCCCTCGGCTCCGCCGCAGGCTACGGCTCATCCTTCCCCCTGAACCGCACGATGACCACCGAGCTGCTAGGCTTCGACTCCATGGACTACAATGTGGTCTATGCCCAGATGGGCCGCGGCAAGATGGAGCGCAACGTAGGCTTCGCCATCGCCACCATCGCCGGCACAATAGCAAAGATGGCCTTCGACGCCTGCCTCTTCAACTCCCAGAACTTCGCCTTCGTCAAGCTCCCCAAGGAGTGTACCACCGGCTCCTCCATCATGCCGCATAAAAAGAACCCTGACGTCTTCGAGCTCATCCGCGCCAAGTCGAACAAACTCCAGGCGCTCCCCCAGCAGGTCACCCTCATCATGAACAACCTGCCCGTGGGCTACTTCCGCGACCTGCAGATCATCAAGGAGGTGTTCCTCCCCGCCTTTGGCGAACTCAAGGACTGTCTACAGATGGCAGCCTACATCATCAACCGCATCGAGGTCAACGAGCATATCCTCGACAATCCCATGTACGACCCCATATTCAGCGTTGAGGAAGTAAACCGCCTTGCCGCTTCCGGCATGCCCTTCCGCGATGCCTATAAGAAAGTAGGCCTCGACATCGAGGCAGGCACCTTCAAGGCCTCCCGCGATATCCACCACACCCACGAAGGCTCCATCGGCAACCTCTGTAACGACCGCATCGAGGCCCTCATGCAGCAGACCCTCGATGGCTTCAACTTCGAGCGCGTGACCAACGCCGAACGCAAACTCCTTGGGAAATGAAAAAGGCCCTCCGAAAGACTGCCAATATAATGGCTGGATTCTTCACGCTCATCGTTTCACTCTTCACGCTCACCTCCTGCCAGGCTGACGATGCAATCAGCCGCGACTACCGCTGCTTCTTCATCTTCGACACCTCACTCCATCCACTGCCCTGCCAACTCACGGGCATCCTCGGCAACACAGGGCACTTCTGCACCATCGAAGCCTCCCACCGCGACGGCTACCGACAACTCAACACCGTGCGTAACTTCGACGGCAATGCCGAGACCATCCTCATCACTACCGCCAAGGAGAACCAGCCCGGCATAGCCCTCGGCGCCAACAACCGTATCATCGTAGGCACCAGCAGCTACGACTTTGTACTCATTGCCTACGACGGCCAGTGCGCCAACTGTCTCTCCAATTTCGGCGGCACCAGCTACCCCCTCTCCTGGGAGCAGGGCGGGCAGCGTCTCCACTGCGCTCGCTGTGGCCGCAGCTACGATGTCAACAACGGTGTCGTGGCTGCTGGCGACCCCGGCCGTCAGCTCCTCCGTTATATGGTTGCTCTCGACGGCCCCGTCCTCCGCGTCTGGAATTAATGTCACCATTTTTGCAAATATTGTATAAAAAGTTTGGCAGTTCCAAGAATTAACGTTACCTTTGCAGTCGCAAACACATACACACACCACGCCGCAATGGTGGAATTGGTAGACACGAGGGACTTAAAATCCCTTGACCCGAAACGGTCGTGCGGGTTCGAGTCCCGCTCGCGGCACACCAAGGACGCAACGTCCGCAATTTTAAAATCCTTTCTTATGAAAATATCCAAGTCCCTTACCTTGTTCGCAGCATCTGCGCTGCTCCTCACCTCGTGTTCGAAACTCGGCCCCCTCTCTGCCGACAATTTCACCGTCACCCCCAATCCGCTTGAGACACAGACAGGCGTCGTGCCCGCAACCATCAACGGACAGTTCCCCGAGAAATACATGAAGAAGAAGGCCGTCGTCACCGTCGTGCCCGAGCTCCGCTATGCCAACGGACAGGTGGTACAGGGCAACACCGCCACCTTCCAGGGCGAGAGCGTCGCCGGCAACGACCAGATTATCTCCTACCGCGTCGGCGGCAACTATACGCTGAAGACCACCTTCGACTATCTCGACTGCAACAAAGCCGAGATGTACCTCACCTTCGATGCCCGCCTAGGCAAGAAGCAGGTGAAGATTCCCGCCGTGAAGGTTGCCGACGGCATCATCGCCACCTCTGAGCTCTATAAGCGCACCGTGCTCACCGCCGATGCCGCTATCGCCCCAGATGCCTACCAGCGCATCACCAAGAAGAAGCAGGAGGCTAATATCAAGTTCCTCATCCAGCAGGCCAACCTCCGCAAGAGCGAGCTCAAGAACAACTCCGTCCAGGAGTTCGTGCGCCTCCTGAAGCAGATCAACGACGACCACGAACGCCTCGCCATCGAGAATGTCGAAGTGTCAGCCTATGCCTCCCCCGACGGTGGTTTCTCCATCAACGACCGTCTCGCCAACCAGCGCCAGCAGGTGTCGGAGCAATACGTCAATCAGGAACTCAAGAAAATCCGCATGCAGGCCCCCGTCGATGCACGCTACACCGCTCAGGACTGGGACGGTTTCCAGCAGCTCGTCGGTGCCAGCGACATTCAGGATAAGGACATCATCCTCCGCGTCCTCTCCATGTACAAGGATCCCCAGGAGCGCGAACAGCAGATCCGCAACATCTCCCAGGCCTTCCGCGAGCTCGCCGACGGCATCCTGCCCCAGCTGCGTCGCTCACGCCTCACCATTAATTACGAGACCATCGGCCGCTCCGACGAGCAGATCCTCAGCCAGTTTGCCAGTGATCCCTCCAAGCTCAGCATCGAGGAGATCCTCTATGCCGCCACCCTCAAGGAGAGTGCCGACGACAAACTGAAGGTCTACAACACCGCCACCCGCATCTATCCCAACGATCAGCGCGCCTTCAACAACATCGCTGCCATCGGCTATGCCCAGGGCAACGATGCCCTGCTCGACGGCTTCAACACCGCCCGCGAGCTCCCCGAAGCAAAGGCTAACCTCGGCCTCCTCGCCCTCAAGCAGGGTGACATCAGCCGTGCCGAACAGCTCATCGCCAGTGCCACCGGCGCTAACGGCCTCGCAGAAATCCTCGGTAACCTCAACCTCGCCAAGGGCAACTATGCCCAGGCAGAACAGGACTTCGGCGACACCTACAGCAACAGCGCCGCCCTTGCCCAGATTCTCAATAAGAACTACGCCAGTGCCGACGTTACCCTGCGCTATATCAAGCAGCCCGACGCCACCACCGACTATCTGCGCGCCATCCTCTATGCCCGCATGGGCAACACTAACGATGCCGCCGAGGCCCTCAAGAGCGCCCTCGCCAAGGATCCCTCGCTCGCACCCTACGCCGCCCGCGACATCGAACTGGCCAAGGTCAAGCAGTAACCCCCTCACCCCATGAAGCGGCTCCTGTTCCTCCCCCTGATTGTCCTGCTGCTCGCTGCCTGCAGCCAGCGCCATGACAACTTCGTCCTCGAAGGTTCCTTCAAGGGCTTCAGCCAGGGAGAACTTTACATCTATGGTGTCAACGGAGCCTGGCCCCTCGACACCATCGGCGTCGCCAAGGGCAAGTTCCGCTATGCCGTGCCCATCACCGAGCCCACCGCCTTCGTCATCGTCTTCCCCAACTTTGCCGAGCTCCTCGTCATGGGTGAGCCCGGCGCCGACGTCGAGATCGAAGGCGATGCCTCCCACCTCTTGCAGACCAAGATTACCGGCACCAAGGAGAACGAGGCCCTCACCACCTTCCGCCGCCAGGCCGCCGAGATGACACCCCAGCAAGCCGCTGATGCCGTCTTCAACCTCCTCAAGGAATACCCCCAAGCCCCCTTTGCCACCTACCTCATCCAGCGCTACTACATCCAGTCGCCCACACCCGACTACAAGCGCGCCGCAGAGATAGCCAAGCTCATCACCCTCACCCCCCCGCAACTGCCCAACAACGGCGACCTAATCCGGTGGCTCAAGGGTGTCGATGCCCTCCGCGACGGCAATAAGCTGCCGCAGTTCACCGCCACCGACCTCAACGGCCGCCCCGTCAGCAATGCCGACCTCAAGGCGCCCGTCAACATCATCACCACCTGGAGCTCATGGAACTATGAGAGTATCAACCTCCAACGCCAGCTCCAGAACCGCTTCAGGCAGGCGGGCAGCGACATGAAGATTCTGAGCATCTGCCTAGATGCCGACATCAACGACTGCCGCCGCCGCGTCACCCGCGACTCCGTAAAATGGTCCACCGTCTGCGACGGCCGCATGTGGGAATCCCCCGTTCTCAATGCCCTAGGCCTCGCCTTCGTCCCCGACAACATCGTCACCGATGCCTCCGGCAAGATCCTCGCCCACGGTCTCCAGAACCGCGACCTCCTCACAAAGATTGACAACCTCCTGCCCAAGAAACCGAACGATTAGACGTGGCAGGGATGGCCGATAGTGTCATTCTCGTTGAGAGTGCCGCAAAGGGTGGAGGACTCATCACGGCTGAGATTGCCCAGAGTTACGCACGTAGTGTCATTGCCTTCCCTGGCCATGTCTTTGCCGAGTTCTCTGAAGGCTGTAATAATCTGATTCGTAACAATGGGGCAGCCTTAATCACTAATGCTGCCGACTTTGTTAAAACCTAATGACATACGACATAAATTAAAGCGTAACGATTTGATTTCCTGTTAGTTATTAAATCTAATTTATAGCCATTAGTGACATAAAAGCGACATACTAGTGACATACTAGTGACATAGCAAACTGGTGCTTTGTCGTAATGAAAGCTGACATTTGCTACCGATAGAGCAGGAATCACCTACCGAGAAACTACAAAATTCTCGAGAGAATTTTCAAGTTACCTTACGAGAAACCCCTATTCAGTCGTAATGTGACTGGTAGTTTGTCGTAATGAAACTATTTGTCAAACGGGATATAAGGCATTTTTCAGAATCATGGCATACTATTTTGTGGCTATGTCATTCGTATGTCACTAGTATGTCACTTTTATGTCACTAACTATGTCGTTTGTTTTGTGATAACATGCTGCCTATCAACAAATTAATATCGCGTTTATGTCGTATGTCATTCGATTTTGACATTCATGGTTATATGCTGCGCGATTATGATGTCGCGTCGTCGTGGATGCTCTCGGCCATGAGGCGGTAGATCTGGCGCGTGCGGTCATCGGGGAGCAGGGCAATCTGGCGGTTCATCACCTCGACGTCATAGCGGACCATCGGGCCTGTCTGGGCTTCACGGGGTGACATCTCTGCTACTTTTTTGGCCGTTTCATCGATTAAAGGCAGGAAAAGGCTGAAGTCGATCTGTTCTGCCTGGAGTACGCGCTCTGCCAGACGATAGCAATGATTAGTGAGGTTGCAGGCCAGGACAGCTGCAAGGTGGAGCTTTTTGCGCTTCTCGGAATCGCAGTCGACAACATGGTCGGAGATGCGCTCTGCAAGAGAACGGATGGTGGCAAGCGTTTCTTTGCAGGAACCTTCGATGAAACAGGGGATTTCCTGGAAGTTGACCCTACGGTGCTTGGAGAAAGTCTGCATCGGATAGAGTACGCCGTAGTGGGCTGCATGCCCCTTGAAAACAGCCATCGGCACACTTCCGGCAGTATGGAGGAAGATGCCTTTCGGACGATCCTTGCAGATAGCCGAGACTAAACCGTTGAGGGCGTCGTCCTTGACAGAAAGGATATAGATATCCGCATTTTTGTCGATTTCATCGATCATTGTCGTATGCTTACAGCCCAGTTTCCCTGCCAGTTCCTGGGCATGTTCTTCTGTACGACTAAAGATCTGCACAATATCCTTACCGGCATCTTTTAGTGCCAATGACAGTTGAGTGGCCAGATTTCCTGAGCCGATGATAACGATTTTCATTTTTGATGAGTTGCCTTGAAGAGTCCTTTAAGCAAAAGGTATTTATCGAGTTGTATCTGATGGCGGCAAAGGGGGATGATGTCTTTTGCCATGCCGCCTGTGGCAATGATGTGAACGGGTTCTTGTAAGGTGGGCAGCAGTTTATCGATGAGTCCGTCGATCATGCTCGACGTGCCATAGAGGATGCCGCTCTGCATACATTCCAACGTGTTTTTCCCGATGAAATGGCGGGGTTTCTCGATGGTGATGGACGACAGTTGCGAGGCGCGCTGGCTCAGGGCATTCAACGAAGTCTTTACCCCAGGGATAATCATACCTCCTAGGAAAGTATGATGCGCATCGACGACGCCAATGGTAGTGGCCGTGCCAAAATCAATGATGATGGCAGGTACACCATAACAGCTCACAGCCCCTATCGCATCAGCCAGACGATCCTTACCTAACTGCGTAGGAGATTCGATATCGATGCTAATAAGTCCTTCTGCATCGTTGATGCTGAAGAAATGAGGCACGATACCTGTCAGGTCGTTGACAGCCTGAGCTATGTCATCGTCCACCTCCGGGACAACGGATGAAACCGTAACGCTTTCAACATCAGTCGGTTCGACGCCGTATTTCCTCAAGCCCTGCTTCAACTCATAACGGAAGAAACTGACGGTTTCCTCCTTGCGGGTCTTAAATCGCCAAGTGTGGATGATGTTACCTTCTTGTTCTGCGATGGCCACCACGACTGTAGAGTTACCGATGTCTATCAGTATATGCATCCTTACATATAGTCTTTAATGGTAGAGAGAATCAGGTCTGCCGTCTCTTCTTTCGAGCAGAGGGGTAGTTCCTTGACCTCCTTCGTGGAGATGAGTGTTACCTTGTTTGTATCTACTGCGAAGCCTGTCTCTGCCTCAGAAATGGAGTTGGCACAGATCAGGTCTGCATGCTTCTTCATCAGTTTCTTGCGGGAGTTATCGATCAGATTCTCCGTTTCCATCGAGAAACCTACGAGCAACTGCCCTTGCTGCTTATGTTCACCAAGATAACCTAGGATGTCTTGCGTGCGAGTCAGTGGAATACTCATGTCGTCATCGCTCTTTTTCACCTTCTGGTCAGCGTAGACGGCGGGTTTGTAGTCGGCTACAGCGCTGCACATGACAATCACGTCATGGTCTGCACTTCTTGATGTGACGGCCTCAAACATCTCCTGCGCACTTCTGACAGCTATCTTCTCGATACCAGCGAAAGGCTGAATGCTTACAGGGCCAGAAACCAGCGTGACCTCAGCCCCACGGAGTACAGCCATCTTGGCTATGGCGTAGCCCATCTTGCCTGAAGAGTGGTTGGTGATAAAGCGCACAGGGTCGATAGCCTCTTGCGTAGGTCCAGCCGTTACGAGTATCTTCTTACCCTTCAAATCTTTATCTTTGGCCAGATGCAACAGGATATGCTCCAGCAATACCTCTTCAGATGGCATCTTGCCGCTACCGATATCACCACAGGCCAGTCGTCCTTCGACAGGTTCGATGATGTGATAACCATAGTGCTTCAGCTTCTGCAGGTTGTCCTGCAGGATGGGATTCTCCCACATTCCTGTGTTCATGGCAGGAGAGAAGAGTACAGGCGCTTTCGTTGCCATAATCGTGGTAGTGAGCATATCGTCACAGATGCCACCAGCCACCTTGCCGATAACATTGGCTGTACAGGGAGCCACCATGAACAAGTCACCTTTTTTAGCCAGCGATACATGTTTCACATCGAAGTTGAAGTTACGGTCGAAGGTGTCGACAATACATTTGTTGTTCGTCAGCGTTTCAAACGTCATCGGCGTGATGAAATGTGTGGCGTTCTGCGTCATAATCACGTGAACATCGGCATTCAGCTTCACCAGCATAGAAGCCAGATTGGCAATCTTGTAGGCAGCAATGCTTCCTGTTACGCCTAGCACAATAGTCTTTCCTGTCAGCATGGTTGTAAGGGGGATTATTGTTCAACCAGCAGGCCGTGCTTCTCGTAATTAGCCTTACGCACGATCTTATTGTCCTCATCCACGAAGATAACCGTGGGTTTGTGATCCTTGGCCTCTTCCGGAGTCATCTGGGCATAGGCCATGATAATGATCTTGTCACCCTCACTGACACAACGGGCAGCAGCACCGTTCAGACAGATAATGCCTGAACCAGCTTCGCCGGCAATGGCGTATGTCTCGAAACGGTTGCCGTTGTCGATGTCAGCAATCTCCACTTTCTCATACTCCAGGATACCTGACTCCCGCAACAAGTCTGAGTCGATCGTGATGCTGCCCACATAGTCGAGGTCAGCCTGTTTCACTACGGCACGGTGTATCTTTGCCTTCAGCAGCGTTATTTCCATTTGACGGGGATTAAATGTTTACAATGAAATTGTCGATCAGCCGTGTCTTGCCGATATACACGGCGATGGCCACGAGCGTTTCACCTTCAATCCTCGGTGTACGCTGAATATTCTCGAAGTCAACGACTTCCACATAGTCGATACGGGCCATTGGCTCTGTCTGCAGGTTCTCACGGATGATGTTTATCACCTTCTGTGCATCACGTTCACCCTGCTCGATAGCCTCCTGGCCTTTCTTCAGACTCTGTGAGAGGATAAGGGCTGCCTGCCGCTCTTCTTTATTTAAATAGGTATTACGGCTCGACTTTGCCAAACCGTCAGCTTCTCTCACGATAGGGCAAGGTACAATCTCCACCGGGAAATTCAGGTCACGAACGAAACGTTTCACCGTTGCCAGCTGCTGGGCATCTTTCTGTCCGAAGTAGGCACGGTCAGGCTGTACGATATTGAACAGTTTGCCTACCACCGTGCAGACACCACGGAAATGGATGGGGCGCACGGCACCACAGAGAAGTTCTGTCGTCTCTGTTGTGTCAATAAAAGAGGTAAAATGGCCAGGATACATCTCTTCAGGTTCGGGGTTGAAGATCAGGTCTCCGCCTGCTTCCTCTACAGCAGCCATATCGTGGTTCAAATCTCGTGGATAAGCCTCCAGGTCCTCATTGGGGCCAAACTGTATGGGGTTCACAAACACGGACACCACTGTGCGGTCATTGTGGCTTACCGACTTACGGATAAGACTCTGATGCCCCTCATGCAGAAAGCCCATCGTGGGCACAAATCCTACTGTTAGCCCTTCTTCCTTCCAGGCTGCTACGATCTCCCTAACTTCTTTTACGGTCTTAACTACCTTCATGTCTTATTTAGAATTTAAATTCTGGTTCAAAGAGTTTCTCCATCACGTCATCGCTGATGGCATAGGCTTGTTCTGCCTCAGGAAATGAACGTTCCTCACAATCCTGCTTATACTGTTTGAATGCTTCGAGCATCACGCTGTGCAAGTCGGCATATTTCTTCACGAACTTTGGTATGAAACCATTCGTATAGCCCAGCATATCCTGATAGACCAACACCTGGCCATCGCAGCCGTTTCCGGCACCGATACCGATGGTAAGCGCTTTCGTCTGAGTTGTAATCATCTTAGCCAAAGCCGCAGGAACACATTCCAGCGTAATGGCAAAGGCACCGGCTTTCTCTACAGCCTCCGCATCTTTGAGCAGCTTTTGGGCCTGCTCCAGCGATTTTCCCTGTACCTTATAGCCTCCCATGGCATTGACAGACTGAGGAGTCAGACCAATATGGGCCACTACAGGGATTCCTGCTTGTACAATAGCCTTGATACGGTCAGCGTATTCCACACCTCCCTCTAGTTTCACAGCCTGACAGTTGGTCTCTTTCATGATGCGGCCTGCATTGCGCACCGCATCTTCCACAGATGTCTGATACGACATAAATGGCATATCCACAACCACAAAAGCCGATTTTGCACCTCTGCATACTGCTTTGCCGTGATGGATCATGTCGTCCACGGTGACAGCCAAAGTGTTCTCATAACCCAGCATGACATTCCCAAGGGAGTCACCAACAAGAATCATATCAACCCCTGCCTCGTCAATTGTTCGGGCAGTGTTAAAGTCATAAGCCGTAAGCATACTCACGGGACGTGATCCCTTACGGTCAAGTAAGTCGAAAATGGTTTTTCTCATGACAATATTTGTTACTATGCTTTCTTTGAGGGTGCAAAAGTAGGACATTATTTTAAAATGCACAAATTTTACAGCCCTTTTTAGTTATTTTGTGTTGATTTTCATGAGTTTATTGGTAAAAAGCAGTATCTTTGCACCGTTTTAATTAGAATACAAAGATGAAAATAGCTTTAATCGGCTACGGAAAGATGGGTAAAATGATTGAGCAGATCGCCCTAGACCGTGGTCATGAAATTGTGAGTATTATCGATATTGATAATCAGCAGGACTTTGATTCTCCTGCTTTTGCTTCGGCTGACGTAGCCATCGAGTTTACTGCTCCTCAGGCAGCCTATGGCAATTACCTGAAGGCTTGGGCTAAAGGTGTCAAGGTCGTCTCCGGCTCTACTGGGTGGATGAAGGAGCATGGTGATGAGGTGCGTCAGGCCTGTGCTGACGGCAAGACCCTCTTCTGGGCTTCGAACTTCTCCATTGGTGTGGCCATCTTCTCTGCGGTGAACCGTTATTTGGCAAAGATCATGAACCAGTTCCCACAGTATGACGTAGAAATGGAAGAGACCCATCATGTGCATAAACTGGATCATCCCAGTGGTACTGCCATTACTTTGGCAGAAGAGATTGTCGAGAACATCGACCGTAAGGAGGCGTGGGCTGAAGACACAACAGACAAGAAACTGTTGCGCGTGGATCATATCCGCCGCGGAGAAGTGCCTGGCATTCATACGATCCGTTATGATTCTGATGCCGATCTGATCACGATTACTCATGATGCCCACAGCCGTAAGGGCTTTGCTCTGGGGGCAGTACTTGCAGCTGAATATACGAAGGATCATCAGGGATTGCTCACGATATCAGATATGTTTAAATTCTAAAACGTAGGTTAAAGAGCAGAATAAGATGCAACTTACTGATTACCCGTTGCGTCAAATCTCTGTGAATGTAAAAACGTTGCGATAATGGAGAAAAAAAAGAAAGAATTCAATCCTAAGGTGCAGTGGGCGAAGTTTATCGTTGTGCTGATACTCTACCTACTCTTCCTCTATTGGGTAAAGAGCTGGTGGGGATTGCTCGTCGTGCCTTTCATTTTTGACGTCTATATCACCAAGAAGATCAAATGGACGTGGTGGAAAGAGGCCGAGCGACCTGTAAAGTTCGTGATGTCCTGGGTCGATGCACTGGTTTTCGCCTTGGTTGCCGTCTACTTTATCAATCAGTTCTTTTTCCAGAACTACGTGATTCCATCGAGCTCGTTGGAGAAATCGCTGCTTACGGGTGACTATCTTTTCGTGTCGAAGGTATCTTATGGCCCTCGTATTCCGCAAACCCCACTGACCATGCCGTTGACACAGCATACACTTCCGGTGGTGGAATGCAAGAGTTATTTTGACTGGCCTCATTGGGACTATCGCCGTGTAAAGGGCCTTGGCAATATACAGTTGAATGATATTGTCGTCTTCAACTTCCCCGCAGGCGACACGCTTTGCTCTGCTCCTCAGTATCAGGCTTATGACTATTATCAGATGTGCTATAGCATCGGCTATCAACTCTACCCGAATCGTCCAGATCCAGATTCGCTGACGAATGAATTGCGCCAGAAGTATTTCGAGACCATCTATGAAGCAGGACGTAATGAGATCTTGCGCAATCGAGCTGAGTATGGTGAGATTATCACCCGTCCTGCTGACCGTCGTGAGAACTATGTCAAGCGTTGCGTAGGCTTGCCAGGACAGACACTTCAGATCCGCGACCATATCGTCTATCTCGATGGAAAGGCCAATAAAGAGCCAGACAACGTGCAGTACACCTACTTCGTGAAGCTGAAGCAGGCTATACCCGACGAACTGATGGAGGAGTTGGGAATCTCGATGGAAGACCTGACAAGCCTGAACACACTAGGCTATATGCCTTTGACAAAGGCAGCAGTAACGGCCTTGCAAGCTCGTAAAGACCTTGTGGAAAGTGTTACGCTCAATACCGAAGCAAGCGACTTGGAGATCTATCCGCTGAATGGCAACAAACATTGGACAAGGGATAATTATGGCCCTGTCTGGATTCCCAAAAAGGGCGAATCCATCGACCTGACGCTTGATAATATCGCCATCTACGAGCGTCCCATCAAGGTTTATGAAGGAAACGACCTGCAGGTTCGTGATGGAAAGATTTTCATCAATGGACAGGAAGCAAAGCAGTACACCTTTAAGATGGACTATTACTGGATGATGGGTGACAATCGCCATAACTCTGCCGACTCTCGTTACTGGGGCTTTGTACCTGAGGATCATATTGTAGGCAAACCTATCTTTATCTGGTGGTCAAGCGATCCTGACCGTCGGGGATTGAGCGGTATACGTTGGAGTCGTTTGGGAAAGTTTGTCGACAATATTAAATAGCAGCCTATGGAGGCGCTGCTCAGTACAACCTATTTCGGCCCTATACAGTGGTATCAGAAACTGTATAGGGCCGAGCATGTTGTGATAGAGCAATGGGAGAGTTTTCAGAAGCAGACCTATCGGAACCGTTGCCTCATCGCTACCACGCAGGGCATTCAGGCCCTGACTGTTCCTGTAGTCAGAGGTGAGACTTCGCTGATAAAGGATATCCGTATCAGCGATCATGGCAATTGGCGTCATCTGCATTGGAATGCGCTGCAGAGTGCCTATGGCGAGTCGCCATTCTTCGAGTATTATCAGGACGATATCCGGCCTTTCTTCACGCAACGATGGGATTACCTCTTTGATTTCAACGAGGCTATCCGCCAGAAAATATGCGAATTGATCGATATCTCGCCGCAGGTAAGTCTCACTAAATCATTCAATGCGGAGGCTGACCATGATTTCCGTGAAGCCATCAATCCCAAACATCCGGCACCAGATGCAGACTTCGAATCGAGGCCCTATTATCAGGTATATCAGCAGAAACATGGATTCATACCCAACCTGTCTATCCTCGACTTACTGATGAACATGGGACCTGAGAGCATATTCTATTTATAATACTACATAACTTATCAACACAATACTTTAAAAAATGAAGAAACTATTCTACTTACCGATCTGTCTCATTTACTGCTTGGCGATTTCAAGTCAGACACAGCATTTCTATACATCCGACCAACTGTCGAGTAGTCAGATTACGACCATCTGCCAGGATCAGGCCGGGTATTTATGGATAGGTACTGAATACGGTATCAACAAGTATGACGGCTATCGGTTCACGACTTATCTTCATCAGCAAGACAACGCGAATAGTATCCAGAGCAATAATATAGCTAAGACCTTTGTCGACAGGAAGGGTAATCTTTGGGTAGGATCAGGTATGGGCTTGACGCTTTATAATGCGGCCAATGATGAATTTGAAAGAATTGCGTTACCCAGTACAGCAGCACCCCGTGTGAATGACATCTTCCAGTCTGATGATCATCATTTGTTGATAGGAACGGCAGGCTACGGACTATACCTCTTGGACATCGATACGCACAAAGTAGTGAAACTGGATAACTATGCCTTGGAAGGTGACAACGATTATTTCAGCCATATCCTGATCGACAGAGAAGGTAATTTCTGGAAGGCGGGGTCATCTCCAGTCATTACTTTCCGCCGGAACAACAAGCAGCATACTATCAGTACTTATGATTCACCCTATGGCACGGTAACGGCATTTTTGAATTATGAGGGAGGTGTGTTGATGGTATGCCGACGAGGTCTTATTTATTATCAAAACGGACAGTTTTCCACCGATTTCATCGATATGAGCGTGCTTGGTGATGACAATATTCAGTTACGGAGTGCCTTATGTGACAAGATGGGTAACCTGTTTATTGGAACCTTGGGAAAAGGCTTATGTTGGGTACCGAATGGTACCCGTAAGCTGTTGCGGTATGAACATACTAGCGGATCATTTGACTTAAACACGTCAAATGTGTGGGCATTGTTTGAGGATAACCAGGACAATCTGTGGGTGGGTTGCCTGAAACGAGGACTTCTTCTGCTTCCTCAACGGGAACCGCAGTTCAATACCTGGAGTTTTTCTACGCAAAATGTAAGTATTGGAGGCTCAGTGACCTCAATCTGCAAGGGCGAAAACGGCATCATCTGGTGTGCAGTGCAGAATAACGGCATCTATGGTTTTGATAGAAACGGAAAGATTGTTGCGCATCCCGCATCGCCTTCGGAGACCTCTTCCATCTATCGGGATAGGCAGGGTCGTTATTGGATCGGGACAGGTAAAGGTCTTTATGCCTATAATCCGTTGACGGGAGTTTATCATAAAGAAGTCGATTTTGACAGCGACTATATCAATGTGATGACCGACGATGGCAACGACCATCTTTATTTTTCGACATTCTCGAAGGGATTCTGTTCCTATAATCTGAAGACGAAGGAACTCCACAACTTTACCATGCAGCAACGTGATGAACCAAGAGGCCGAGTGCATAACAACTGGATCATGACAATGATGACCGATAGCCGTGGAGCCATCTGGATTGGAACTTCCTCCAATCTGTGTTGCTATGACCCAGTGAAGGATACCTTCAGTCCTTACGGATGGGAAGTGTTATTGGAGGGAAAGACGGTGCTGTCTATCTTCGAGGATCAGCAGCGTCGGGTGATTATTGGTACTGACAATGGCTTGTACTTGTATGATGCAGCAAAGGGTGACGTCGTACCTTTTCCACAGGCCGATGGAATGAGGGACAAATTGGTTTGTGGTGTCTTGCAAGACCAGTTTGGTGATCTGTGGTGCAGTACCTCTATGGGGCTTTGGCAGTATCAGGCTGATAAGAATCGCTTCATCACCCATGTTTATGGTAACGGTCTGACAAACCGCGAATATGTGTGGAATATCGCATTGCAGGATTCCGATGGAATCGTATATTTTGGCATTAGTGATGGTATTACTGCTTTTCGTCCTTCCACATTACGTGGTAATTCGTCTATACCAGGAACTGTTCATCTCACAGGTCTTTATATCGGTGGTAATTCTGTGAACAGCAATACGTTGTCGGATGGCCGGCTTGTTATCACACAACCTCTGGTACAGAGCGACCATTTCGAATTCTCTTATCTGGATAATTCGTTTACGATGGAGTTTTCGCTTCTGAACTTCATGAATACAGAGAATGTGGCATACGAATATCGGTTGAATGATTCTGAAAGCTGGACACAGACGCAAGCAGGGCGGAACCGTATTCCGTTCACACATCTGCAGCCTGGTTCCTATACCCTTGAGGTGAGAGCCTATGACAGCGGAACCTATACCGAGCCTCAAGTTTACCATATCACCGTTCGTGCACCGTGGTATCAGTCCACGTGGGCGTACCTTATTTATATATTAGTGTCGCTTTTGGTTTTGGGTTTCCTCGTATGGTTCTATATCCGTCGCCGTCAGCAGGAGTTGGATGAGGAAAAGATGAAGTTCCTGATAAATGCGACCCATGACATCCGCTCGCCGCTGACACTGATTATGAGTCCGCTCCATAAACTCTTGAAACAGGAGCAGGATCCTGAGATCAAGAACGAACTGAAGACGATTGAGCATAATGCCCAACGGGTGCAGAATCTGGTTAATCAGATCCTTGACATCCGGAAGATCGACAAACAGCAGATGCGGCTACAGTGTCAGGAGACAGACCTCGTGCAGTACATGGGTAATATCCTGAAATCCTATGAGTATACCGCCAAGGAGCGAAATATCGATTTCCGTTATCTGCCTTCTGTGGATAAGCTGAATGTCTGGCTCGATCGTTCTTCCTTGGATAAGATTGTCGATAATCTGCTTTCAAACGCCTTTAAATATACCTATGACGGTGGGTCTATTGAAGTGCATGTGGCTGCCAACGACCAACAGATGGCGATGTTTCAGGTTATTGACACAGGAATGGGTATCAAAGGCGATCTCCATAAGATTTTCGACAGGTTTTACCAAGGTGGCGGTTCCCACTCCCTGCATATTGAAGGTACAGGTATAGGTCTGAACCTCTGTAAGATGATCGTTGAAATGCACCACGGAACCATCAGTGCTGCAAATCGCGAAGACTGTCAGGGTAGTATCTTTACGGTGTGTCTGCCTTTGGGGAATAGCCACTTTACCAAGGAGGAGATACTGGAGCCGGAAGAGAAGGAGAAGACACGGAAACAGAAGGCGCAGTCAAGTTATCACGTGCTCGTTGTCGATGATGACGAGGAGATAGGTGACTATATCCAACAGGAACTAGGCATTTACTATTATATTACCTCAGTAACAAGTGCCCGTGAAGCAATGCGCCAGCTGTTATCTGTGGATCGGAAATGGCAATATGATCTGGTGGTCAGTGATGTGATGATGCCAGAGATGGACGGTTTTACGATGTTGCGTATGATTAAGAAGAACATCAACGTCAGTCATATTCCGGTGGTGATGCTTACCTCAAAGAGTGATGTCGCCAATCGCCTGGAGGGTTTGGAGAAAGGGGCAGATGCCTTCCTTGCCAAGCCGTTTGATATGGAAGAGTTACATGTGGTGATTAATAACCTGATCAGTAAGAATCTGCGCTTGAAAGGGAAGTACTCGGGTGTTCAGCAACAAAAGGACAAGGTTGAAGAGACAAAAGTGAAAGGCAACGATGAGTTGCTGATGGAGCGGATCATGAAGGTCATTAACGAGCATCTGTCGGATAATGATTTTAATGTCGAGGTGCTTACACAAGAGGCAGGCATCAGCCGTGCACAGCTCCATCGGAAGATGAAAGAGATGACAGGGCTGCCTGTCAGTGAGTTTGTCCGGAATATACGTTTGGAACAGGCAATCCGCCTTTTGAAGGAACAAAAGATAAATGTGACGCAGGTAGCCTATGCTGTCGGTTTCAGTAATCTGGCACACTTCTCGACGGTGTTCCGCAAGCAGTTTGGCGTATCTCCAACCGAATATATAGAGCAAAATGTGCTGTCTGAAACAAAAAGACAATGAAACGAAACGTTTATGAAACCCACTTAAAAGAAATCTGCCTACCTTTGCGGCAGATTTTTTTATATCCAATCATTAAAATTAATTTCTAACAAACCAAACGTATGAGTTTCAAAGCAAAGAAAACAGCCTTGTGTGTTGGATTGTGCTTCCTTGGCATGATTAGTGCACAACAGGTGTCGGCAGCTACTGAATCAGTAGCTTCCGTTCAGCAAACGAAGCAGGCTACCGGTCATGTGTCAGACTCTCAGGGTCCGCTGATTGGTGCCACGGTCATGGAGAAAGGTACCACCAATGGTACGGTTACCGACTTTGAAGGTAACTTCTCTCTCAATGTGAAGCCGGGCGCAACGCTCGTTGTCTCTTATGTGGGATATGAGTCACAGGAAATCAAGGCAGGTGACAACGTGCGCGTAAACCTTAAGGAAGATGGTCACGTGGTGAACGAGGTGGTGGTTATCGGTTATGGTACGCAGCGTCGTGAGGCAGTGACTGGATCTGTGGCCAACATCGGTGGTGAGAAACTGAATCAGGTGGCAGCATCCAATGCCGCTCAGGCCCTGCAGGGTCGTGTCGCTGGTGTGCTGATGACACAGACTTCTTCTAAGCCGGGTGCCGAGATGCAGGTTCGCATCCGTGGTCAGCGCTCACTGACGGCTTCTAACGACCCGCTGATCGTGCTCGACGGTATCCCCTTCATGGGAGCCCTTTCTGATATCAATCCCGCCGACATCAAGTCGATGGATATCCTGAAGGATGCCTCTGCTACCGCTATCTACGGTTCTCGTGGTGCCAACGGTGTGATCATCATCACCACCGTCAAGGGTACTCAGGGTACGCCTGCCAAGGTCACCTATAATGGCTACGTCAGTTTCAAGAAGGTATTCAAGAAGTACCCGATGATGGACGGTCCTACTTTCACCAAGTTCCGCCAGGTGGCCGGTAAGTACCAGAACTCTCTGGACGAGAATGACAACACCAATACCGATTGGCAGGATCTGTACTATCAGACAGGTATCAGCCACAACCACGACATCAGCGTGGCTGGTGGTACCAACGGCGGTAGCTACAGCTTCGGTGCTGGTTACTATAAGGATGAGTCTGTAGTCCCCACTGAGGGTTACGACCGTATCTCTGTCCGCGGTAACTTCGACCAGAAGGTGGGCGAGTGGTTCCGCTTTGGTCTGAGCACCAACAACAGCTATCGCAAGACTCAGGGTGTCAACCAGATGTACGCTGTACTGGGTTCTACACCTATCTCTAGCCCTTACGATGAGAACGGCAACCTGAAGCGTTACAATGCGCTGCCTGCTGATGACCAGATTGTTGTCACCAAGGAGACCGTTGAGCGCGACAAGGAGATATGGCTCAGCGAGAATAAGGGCCTCGGTTCTTACAATACGCTCTTCGCTGAGGTGAAGTGCCCATGGGTCGAGGGTCTGAGCTATCGCATCAACGTCGGTCTGAACTACCGCACTTCAAAGGGTGGCAGTTTCACTGGTACTGGTGTGAACAACAAGGACGAGAACGCCATCAACGGTGGTAGCATTTCTGAGAACCAGACCCGTAACTGGGCTGTGGAGAATATGCTCACTTACGATCGTATCTTCGCTGAGAAGCACAATCTGAATGTGGTGGCCATGTACTCTGCCGAGCAGACAAGATATGAGTCGACAGGTGCTTCTGCCGACGGTATCCCTGCCGACTACTTCCAGTACTATGCACTCGATAAGGCTACTGGTTCGAACATCAACCTCAATAATTACAACTACTGGCAGAGCGGTCTCGTTTCATGGATGGGACGTGTGATGTACTCTTATGATAATAAGTACATGCTCTCTGTTGCTGTACGTTCCGACGGTTCTTCTGTGCTGGCTCCCGGTCACAAGTGGCACACTTATCCCGCCGTCAGCGCTGGTTGGAACATTGCCCGTGAGGAATTCATGGAGAGCACCAAGAACTGGCTCGACAACCTGAAGCTGCGCGTAGGTTACGGTGAGACCTCTAACCAGGCCATCTCTGCCTATCAGACACTCGGTGGACTCGGTATCCGCAACTATAACTTCGGTAACGGCACCAACTATAAGGCTGGTTACTATGTGAATTCACTGCCTAACAATGAGTTAGGTTGGGAGTACTCCAAGACATGGAACTTCGGTCTCGACTTCTCGCTGTTCAACGGTCGCCTTTCCGGATCGTTCGAATACTATACCCAGAAGACCAACGACATCCTGCTGAATGTCAAGCTGCCCGACACCTCTGGTGTAAGCGGCTATACCGGAAATATCGGTAAGACAGAGAACAAGGGATGGGAGTTCACTTTGAACGGCATCATCATCGACAACAAGAATGGCTGGAACTGGGAGGCTGGTATCAACCTTTATCAGAACCGCAACAAGCTGACAGAGCTTGCATCTGGTGAAAAGAAGGATGAGGGTAACCTCTGGTTCGTTGGCTATCCTATCGATGTCATCTACGACTATCAGTACGTTGGCCTGTGGCAGAAGGGCGAGGAAGAGCAGCTGAAGGTGCTCGAGCCCGATGGAAACATCGGTATGATCAAGGTAGCCCACGACGGTGCCCTCGATGCCAACGGCAATCCTACCCGTGCCATCGGTGCCGACGATCGTGAGATCATGAGCATGGAGCCCGACCTCATTGGCGGTTTCAATACGACTGTTGGCTACAAGGGCTTCGACCTCACTGTCATCGGTGCCTTCCAGATTGGTGGTAAGCTGATCTCTGCCATCCACTCTTCTAATGGTTACCTGAACATGCTGACAGGTCGTCGTAACAATATCGATGTTGACTACTGGACTGAAGACAATCCTGGTGCCAAGTATCCGAAACCCGGTGGCGTACAGAGCGGTGATAACCCCAAGTACGGTTCTACCCTCGGTTACTTCAATGCCGGCTACCTGAAGTTCCGCACCATTACCCTCGGTTACAACTTCGAGAACCTGAAGGCCATCAAGGACCTCGGCATCAGCCGCCTGCGCCTCTACGCTTCGGTTCAGAACCCATTCGTACTCTTCTCACCGTACACCAACGAGAGCGGACTTGATCCTGAGACCAACTCTTGGTCTAACGAGAACACGGCCGTAGGATACGCCTTTGGTAGCCACAGAATGCCTATCATCGGTTACAACACGCCTACTACCCGCAACTTCTTGTTCGGTCTGAATGTGACATTCTAAAGGAAAAAGGTATAAAAGTAAAAATAGTAAAGTTATGAAAACTAAAAGTATCAAATATATCCTTGCTGCGGGTCTTGTTTGCTGTGGTCTCTCTACAGCCATGACGTCCTGTAACAGTGTGCTCGATGAGCAGCCGCGCAGCAATTTCGACCCGTCGTTCTTCACCACGAAATCGGGTATTGAGGGCGGTCTGACTTCGCTCTATGCCCACCTCCGCTATTTCTATGGCAACGGTTACTATCTGAACAGTCTTGAGACTGGTACGGATGAATACACATGGGCACAGTCTGCCGATGGTAACTTCAAGGATGCCGACCTCTCAGGCGTTGGCCAGATGGTGCCTACCAACAGTATCGCCGGCGGATGCTGGGGCGCTGCGTTCTCAAACATCAACACCGCCAGTGGCATCATCGAGAATGGTGCTGCTGCAGGCATGGACGATGCCCTGCTCGCCGAGGCTTACTTCTTCCGCGCCTTCGACTACTTCATCCTCGTGCAGACCTATGGTGGTGTGCCCCTGGATCTTGGTGCAGGCGAACTGAAGTTCAACACCTCTACCATCCGTACTTCTGTACGTAACACGGTTCCCGAGGTTTATACCAAGTGTATCTTCCCCGACCTCGAGAAGGCACTGGCAGATCTGCCGGATAATCCCCGTCTCACAGGTACCGCCACGAAGAACCTCGCCCGTCTGTATCTCTCAAAGGCTTATCTCACCTACGCCTGGTGGTTGGAGAATCCCAACAACATCCCCACCTATCCTGAGTGCAGCCGCGATGCCGGGCAGGCTAGCAGCTACTTCCAGAAGGCATACGACATGGCAAAAGCCGGTATCGACAATCCCGGTCCTTACGGACTGCAGCCTACGTTCTATGATGTGAATGTGGCTACACAGGATCGCAATAAGGAGATCATGCTCTATGCCGACCACGACGAGGACGAGAAGTTCGGTAACGGTGGCGTAGGCTATGGCTGGGGTAGCGGTGGCTCTCCTGAGAACTTCGCTTACTGGATGGAGACCTGGAACTACACCGAGATGATTGCAAAGGATCCTGATGGTAACGACATCAACCCCGTTCAGCGTGAGGCTGTTCAGGGCCTCGGACGTCCTTGGACCCGTATGGCGCCTGTGGCCGATGCCTTCATCAAGGGCGGTGTATGGGAAGACGAGGTGAAGGGTATCGACTCTCGTTACGATGCCACCTTCACACTGAGCTACTTCACCAACTGGGATAAGGCTGGTAATCCTGCTGCTTATGTGACTGGTGCCAACGGCATGCAGGTAAAGCCTGGCGAAATCTACTTCAGCTGGGTTCCTGAGAGTGAAGATGCCAATATCAACTACACTGGTGCCGATGGTAAGCTTGGTTTCGGTGAGATGCCGGGACGTGCTGACTTCGTAGTCGCCGTGAATCACATCAGCCGTAAGAAGTACCCCTGTAACTGGAAGATCGGTATCTACCGTACTGATAACGCCGGTAGCCTTGGTTCTAAGGTGAACGGTGGTAGCCCCCGTCCTTGGAACATTGCCAAGTTCTCTGAGTTCTATCTCATCGCCGCCGAGGCTGCTGCGAAGCTCGGTAAGAACGAGGATGCCAAGGCCATGGTGAATGTGCTCCGTGAGCGTGCCGGTAAGCAGACTTACTGCGTCAATGCACGTGCGCCGTTTGCTGCCGACCATAGCACCGAGATGCTGGCCGCTACGCCTGCCACCATCACCATCGACTTCATCCTCGACGAGCGTAGCCGTGAGTACTGGGGTGAGGGCTATCGTTGGTTCGACCTCGTCCGCACCCAGAAGTGGGCAGAGCGTGCAGGTGTCTACCACATCGCCGGTGATGGCTATACCGACAAGGATCTGCAGGAGTTCAAGCGCGACATCCCCGTTGGATATTACCTCCGCCCGATCCCTCAGGGTCAGATCGACGGTATGGAAATGAGCGAAGATGAGAAAGCCGCATATCAGAATCCCGCATATAGGAATTAATAAAGTTAGTATCTCTCTTGGACACGGGGCGTTGTGATGACGCTCCGTGTTTTTTTGTGTCCAAAAAATTTGGTGGTTTCAGGATTTGTTCGTATCTTTGCACCCGACATCCGGTAGGATTGTCCCACAGAGGTTCGCTTAACCGCGATTAATTGGGAATGGAGTGAAAGTCTCCGACTGTCCCGCAGCTGTGAGCTCCCGTATGGCTCTGAAGCAGAAAGCCATTGCCCGCAAGGGTGAGAAGGCACTTCGGAGTGGAGTGTAGTCAGAAGACCAGCCTTTGATGGAAAGAATGCCAATCGTCCTCGATGTAAGGGCAGGCGGCGAAAGACAGGTTTTTATGGTATCATGAGTTGTTCAGGAGCCGTTGCCATTGGCTCTCTGCGACGCTTTACATACGTGTATTATTATATAGGTTTGTGAAAGAGACCCTGCCGTGAGGCACGGCCTCTTTCTTTTTGCAATTACTGCTGTTGGTAGTTCCTCAGTCCTTGGTTGAGGAAGTCCATGTAGGCAGCGACGTCTTCGTTGAACCCACGACTGCCGGTAAGCGGCTTTCCGGTAAAGGGATCAAGGGCTACGTAGAAGGGCTGGGCGTTGGCACCGAACTTATGACTCTGCAGGTAGCTCCACTTGGCACCGACAGTGCGCAGCGTCTTCTTGTTCCCCGTTTCGTCCGTTATCTCGAAAGGCTCCTTCAAGGGTGTCTTGTCATCAACATAGAGTGAGATGAGCACGTAGTCGTTCTTCAGTTTGTCGGCCACACGGGCATCCGACCATACGGCAGCCTCCATTTTGCGACAGTTCACACAACCAAAGCCCGTGAAATCGATGAAGACAGGCTTGCCCTGAGCCCTGGCGACAGCCATGCCTGATTCATAGTCAAGATACTCCGCCTCCACCACTTTGGGATTGAGGTTGAAGTCCTGTGTATTCATTGGTGGCGCAAAGGCGCTGACGGCCTTGCAAGGAGCGCCCCAAAGCCCGGGCACCATATAGACGGCGAAGGCCAGCGACACCAGTCCACCCATGATGCAGACCACGGGCATCGGCTTGTTCATTTCGCCGCCGATCTCATCTGCCTGGAACT
This sequence comes from uncultured Prevotella sp., assembly GCA_900314995.1. GTDB lineage: Bacteria > Bacteroidota > Bacteroidia > Bacteroidales > Bacteroidaceae > Prevotella. The sequence continues at coordinate 60,105 of OMXK01000004.1, read as the reverse complement.
TCAGCCATCCGCAGAGGTAGGCACCCAAGAGGGCGAAGATGACAATCCACAGCGACAGGAACACCTCGCGGTCGAGGATATGCCAGCCGTATGCCAGATCGGCTACGGAGAGGAACTTTAGCGAGAAGGCCAGCTCGATGAAACCGAGCACCACCTTCAGCGTTGTCATCCATGAACCCGACTTCGGAGCCGACTTCAGCCACGAGGGGAACATTGCAAAGAGCGTGAACGGCAGCGCCAGGGCCAAGGCAAAGCCCAGCATACCCACGGCAGGCGCCAGCCAATTGCCGGTCGTCGTGGTCTGCACGAGCAGCATGCCGATGATAGGACCCGTGCACGAGAAGGATACCAGCACCAGCGTGAAGGCCATCAGGAAGATGCTGATCAGTCCGCTGGTCTCCGAAGCCTTCGTGTCTACCGCGTTGGCCCATCCCTCGGGCAGCGTGATCTCGAACCAGCCGAAGAAACTCAGGGCAAACACCACGAGCAGCACGAAGAGGAACACGTTGAACACGGCATTCGTCGACATCGCATTCAGCGTATCACTGCCGAAGAGTGCCGTTACGAGCAGACCAAGACCGAGGTAGATGACGACGATGGAGATGCCGTAGGTGAAGGCATCGCGGATACCTTTCTTCTTATCGTCCTTCGAACGCTTCAGGAAGAAACTGACGGTCATCGGGATGATAGGCCAGATGCAGGGCATGCAGACAGCCAGCAGACCAGCCACAAAACCCATGAGCAGCAGCCACAACAACGACTGCTTGGCCAGATCCTCGCCTGAACCAAGGGCACGTAACTCATCGGTAACGGGCGTCCACAAGTCATCGGCCACCGCATCACTGACCGTAGCGATGGAATCCACCTTGGCCGTATCGTTCTTAGCAACGGTGGGTACCGTCTCTTCGGGCAGCGGATTGTCTGTAGCCGCAGGAACCGTCTTGGCGACATCCTCAGTCTTTTTGTCGGCAGCATTCGGCGCACTAGCCATAGGACTCTTGCCCCGTTGCTTCAGCGCCACCTCCGAAGGCGGCAGACAGCTGGCATCGCTGCAGGCACCATACTCCAGATAACAGTCGATGTCGTAGTCAGGCTTCGTGAAGCGGATTTTCTGGACGAAGGTGGCCTCGTTCTCGAAGTATTTCAACTCCATGTCGAAGAGCTTGTCCATCTTCTTGATCACCTTCCCCCTCGGCGTCAGCTTGCCCACGGGCTCGGCACCGTCCATCTTCACCACGTTGAACGTAGCCTCCGTAGGACCGCCGCTCCCGAGATCTGTCGAATAGACATGCCAGCCAGCGTCGATCTTGGCGTGGAACACGATCTCCGCCTCGTCACCCTCACCCGTCTTCAGTTCCGAAGTGAAGTGTATGGGATCCACAATCTGCGCCTGAAGCGCCAGGGCTGCCAGCAGCACCCAGCACGTCAGGAGCAGCTTCCTTAGTCCATTCATGCCGTTACTTGCACTCTCCCTCACCATACACATAGGCGAAGGCACCGCTCTGATAGTCGAAAATCTCCTCGGGCTTGAAGAAGCGGGCCACCTCGATAGCAGCATTCTCCACCGAGTCTGAAGCGTGGACGATATTCTGCTGGTTGCTCACGGAGTAGTCACCGCGGATGGTGCCGGGAGCAGCCTGACGGCCATTGGTAACGCCAGCCATCGTGCGCACCACCTGCACGGCCTCCACACCAGAGATGGCCATGGCCACCACGGGCGAAGCCTGCATCGAAGCGCATAGTCCGGGGAAGAAAGGTTTGTCTACAAGATGCGCATAGTGCTCGCGCAGGATCTCATCGCTGAGCTGCATCATTTTCATACCTGAGATACGGAGTCCGCGACGCTCAAAACGGTTCACCACCTCACCGATCAGCTGTCTCTGAACGCAGCTGGGTTTCAGTAATACTAATGTTGTTTCCATATTGATAATTGTTTGGGGTTGTACTTCTCGTTGCAAAGATAGCATAAATAGTTGGAACAGGCAAGCGTTTTAATAATTATTCCTTCATTTTGACGTATTTATCCATCAGTTGCAGGAGTTCTTGGCGGTGATTACCGGGATCGAAGGTGAGACTTTGGTTTACGAGTTGCTTTGCCATATCGATGGTGGCATCGCCTTTGAAGGGTGAGTCGCGGAGTATCATGCCGTAGGCAGCGATGCCGGCAGCGAAGTAGAATTCCCCAGAGCGTTCGTTCTTATTGAAGATATGTTCCGTTGTCAGTTTGACCTGCAGCGGGAGGCTCTCATCGCCGAGTGAGCGTTTGTAACGGCAGTCGAAGGTGACGAAGGGCTGTATGCCTTGTCCCAAAGCAGCTTCATTGAGCGCCACTTCATAGAGGGCCGTGATGGTCTGGCCCGCACCAATCTCTCCAGCATCCTTCTCGTCATCGGCAAAGTCCTCGTTGTTCATCACGCGGTTCTCATAACCAATCAGGCGGTAGCTGTCAACGATATCTTTATCGAAGGTAATCTGACATTTGGTATCGTTGGCGACGCTGACGAAGCGTTCGCGCTCTGTAACAAACACTTTCATCATTTCGTCCTCGCAGTCGATATAATGGTAGGCACCGTTGCCCGAATTGCTGATCTTCTCCATCATCCCGTCGTTCAGATTGCCCATGCCGAAGCCGAGACAGCTGAGATAGATACCTTTCTTGGCATAGCCTTCCACCATTTCCACGAGGGCTTCGGTGCTGGTGACGCCAACATTAAAGTCGCCGTCGGTACCCAGGATGATGCGATTGTTGCACTTCGGATCGTAATTGGCCAGAGCCTCCTCGTAGGCCATCTTCAGGGCTTCGCCGCCTGCAGTACTGCCATTGGCGCTCAGACGGTCGATGGCTTCCTTGATCCTGCCGGCCTCCGAGACGGGTGTCGATTCGAGCAGTTTCTCTACTTTGCCAGAATATGTGATGAGCGAGATACGGTCGTCAGGGTTCAGCTGGAAGAGCAGTTCTTTCAGTCCTGATTTCAGCAGGTCCAAACGGTCTTTGCCCTGCATGGAGCCTGAGACATCTACGAGGAAAACGAAGTTGGCACGGGGTATCTCGCTCTCTTTCAGCTCTTTACCCTTCAGTCCGAGTCGCAACAGCTGGTGTTGGGGATTCCATGGGCAAGGGCCTACCTCGGCGTTGATAGCTATGGCATCATCGCTGTTGGGGGCAGCGTAATTGAAAGTGAAATAATTCAGAAACTCCTCAATGCGAACGCTGGCAGGAACGATGGCGAGATCGTAGTTCAGATAGCGCCGCATGATGCCGTAGGATGCGCCATCGGCATCCACGGAGAAAGTGGAGGTGGGTTGTTCGGATACTTTCACAAAGGGGTTATCCGCAAACTCGTCGAAGCGGTTGCCGTCTTGGCGGATGGGGACACAATCCAGTATTCCCATAGAGAAAGCCTCGAATTGTGGTTGGTAATTAACTGCCGTTGCTTCATCAGCGGGAGTCCTACTACATCCTGTTACCAGCAGACCTAGCATCAGGGTCATGAATTTGAAAAATAAACGTTTCATATCTGTCTTTTTAAATGATTCTCCATTTATTAAACGATGAATATGCCAAAACCCTGCACCACTTTCGTATAAAGAATGTTAAACTCTGAAGAGATAGTCGCTGGCGACTTTACATCAGTGCCAGCCCCCAGCGAGAGGCAAAAGCATAAGAAAAGGCAAAAAGCAGTAAATTGTGAATATTTGGGCAAAAAAAAGAAACAAGTTTCTTTGTTTTGCGCTCGATTTTTCGTAATTTTGCAAGCGAGTATTAATAAGTTATCCAATAACTAAGAATATGAAGTCAAGAGTAACTAATGTGGTGGTCGTAGGCGGGATGCTGATAGGCCTGATGGCGTGCAACGGACAGAAATGGTCGGAGCAGCAAGTGGATTCATTTGTGTTGGTCACGCAGGAAGACGGGCCGACGCTGAGCTATTCTCCGCAGTCGGGCGTGAAGCTGCTGACAGAGGATGGCTATGCTTTCAAAGACCTGAACCGCAATGACTCGCTGGATGCCTACGAGGACTGGCGGCTCACGCCTCAGGAGCGCGCTGCGGATCTGGCCTCGAAACTGTCGAAAGAGGAGATTGCAGGGCTGATGCTCTACAGCAGCCATCAGGCCGTGCCCTCTGCCGAACTGACTGAAGACCAGAAGAAATTCCTCAGCAAGGATCATCTGCGGGCTGTGCTGATCACGAGCGTGGAGAGTCCGCGGACAGCTGCCCAGTGGAACAACCGGATGCAGGCCTTCATCGAGGGGCTGGATCATGGTATCCCTGCCAACACCAGCTCTGACCCGCGACACGAGGCGAAGGCGACAACGGAATATAATGCCGGTGCAGGCGGACACATCTCACAATGGCCTACCTCGCTCGGACTGGCGGCTACCTTCGATCCTCAGCTGATGTACCGCTTCGGCGAGATTGCCTCTGAGGAGTACCGGGCGCTGGGCATCGCCACAGCCTTGTCGCCTCAGGTGGATATCGCCACGGATCCACGGTGGACGCGCTTTAGCGGCACCTTTGGCGAAGACCCGCTGCTGGCCACAGAGATGGCAAGGGCCTATTGCGATGCCTTCCAGACAACGCCGGATACGCGCGGATGGGGGATGAGAAGCGTCAATGCGATGGTGAAACACTGGTATGGCTACGGAGCGCAGGAAGGTGGGCGCGACTCCCACTTTGCCTCGGGCAAGTATGCCGTCTATCCCGGCAACAATCTGGCGGAGCACAAGCTGTCGTTCATCGACGGTGCCTTCAAATTGGAGGGCGGTACAGAGATGGCTTCGGCCGTGATGCCTATCTACAGCATCCTGTGGAACCAGGATCCGTCGGGTGAGAACGTGGGTGGCAGTTACAGCCAGTGGCTCATCCAGAAGCAATTGCGCGAGGAGGCTAAGTTTGAGGGCGTCGTCTGCACAGACTGGGCCATCACGAAGGATATGAAAGTGCTCGACAGTCCGATGGGCGGCAAGCCTTGGGGCGTGGAGTCGCTGACGGAGGCAGAGCGCCACTACAAGATCCTGCAGGCGGGTGTAGACCAGTATGGGGGCAACAATGAGATAGGCCCGGTGCTGGCAGCCTACGACATGTGGGCGAAGGCGCAAGGGGAGAAGAGTGCCCGCCAGCGCTTCGAGCAGTCGGCGCGCAGACTGTTGCTCAATGTGTTCCGGGTAGGGCTCTTCGAGCATCCTTATCTCGACCCCGAGGCCTCGGAGAAGATTGTGGGCAATCCGCAGTTCATGCGGGAAGGCTATGAGGCGCAGCTGAAGTCGGTCGTCATGCTGAAGAATCATGATAACAAGACGCTCCCCATGGATAAAAGATACAAGGTATATGTGCCCAAGCGCCATTTCCCTGCCATCCCGGGCTTATGGGGCGGCATCTCTGAGGAGAAGACGGTGGAGCCGATAGACCTGGCACTCGTCAGGAAGTATTACGAGGTCGTAGAACAGCCGGAGCAGGCTGATTTCGCCATCTGTCTGATAGAAGAACCCAGCACGGGCTTCGGCTATAGTGCGGCAGACGTGAAACGGGGCGGCAACGGCTATGTGCCCTACAGTCTGCAGTATGATGACTACAAGGCGGTGGATGCCCGTAGCGTCAGCATCGCCGGCGGTGACCCGATGGAGAAATTCACGAACCGCAGCTACAAAGGCAAGACGGTGAAGGCCTACAACCGCGACGATATGCTGATGGTGAGCGAGACGAAGCGGGCGATGGGCGAGAAACCCGTCATCGTGATCCTGGAGACGGGGCGCCCCGTGGTGCTGAGCGAGATAGAGCCGAAGGCTGATGCCATCCTCGTATCCTTCAACGTGCAGCACCAGGCGCTGCTCGACATCATCAGCGGCAAGAACGAGCCCTCGGCCCTGCTGCCGATGCAGATGCCTGCCGACATGAAGACCGTAGAGGAGCAGAATGAGGATGTGCCGCGCGATATGCGCTGCTACCAAGATGCCGAAGGGAATACCTACGACTTTGCCTTCGGCCTGAACTGGCAGGGCGTGATCAAAGACGAGCGGGTGAAGAATTACAAGTAGCGCTGGATCAGATGAAGTCCTTGAAAGCCTCATCATATTCTGGGCTGTTGCCCAGACGACCGTTGACGAGGCATACAAGTTCAACCGTGGCGCGGAAGCAGAGCTGCTCGTCGCTGGCACGGTAGATGTCCTGATAGAAGAGATACTTGATGCCGTCTTTCTTGAGGTTCAGGCGTGAGATAAACTCGTCGTCGCAGCGCAGGGGTACCTTATACTGCAGTTTCATGCTGTGGACAACGGCATCGATGCCCTGCTCATGGAGGGCGGCAAAACTGACTCCCAGGCTACGGAGGAACAGGTGGCGGGTATGCTCTGCGTAATGCAGGTAGTTGGCATTGTTGACGATACCCTCGATGTCGCATTCGTAGTCGCGCACTTCCATGCGGGTCTCAAAGATGTATTTCATTGTTTGTGGCGTGTTTATTGTTTCGTATTCAGTGTGTCGATAATCTCGTGGAAATGGGTGATCTTGACGAGTCGCTCGTGCTCGATGTCCTCGAAGTGCTCCAGCTGCCAGGTGACGTGGAAGGGGATATGGATGGCCGAGGCACCGATGGTGAGCGCAGGGGCGATGTCGCTCCTCAGGGAGTTGCCCACCATGAGCAGCTGTGAAGGCAGGATGCCCAGATGCGCGCAGAGCTGCTGGAACTCCACTTCGGTCTTGTCGGAGGTGATCTCCACATGCGAGAAGTATTTCCCGAGTCCGCTGCGCTTCAGCTTGTTCTCCTGATCCTGAAGTTCACCCTTGGTAAAGACCACGAGCTGATAAGGCCAGGCCTGCAGACGCTCTAGCGTCTCCACCACTTCCGGCAATGGGGTGGCGGGGAGGTGAAGGAGCGACTTGCTGTGGCTGAGCAGTTCTGCCAGCTCTGCAGCAGAGAGATGATCGCCCGCCACGCGAAGGGCAGTCTCTATGACGGATATCGTAAAGGCCTTGCAGCCGTAGCCCAGATCGGCCATGTTGCCGGATTCTGTCTTGAAGAGTTCCTGGGCAGGCACGTCGCAGAAAGGCGCAATCAGGCGGTAGAGATGGTTCTCTACGGCTTCGAAGTGGCTCTGGCAGTCCCAGAGGGTGTCGTCGGCATCGAAGGCAATGACGCGGATATTGTTGAAATCAATCATTTCTTACAGTGGGGGCAGGTGCCCTTAATCATCAGGTTCGAGGAACGGGCCTTGAAGCCTTCGGGCAACTGGATGTCGGGCATCTCTGCATAATCGAGGCAATAGGTCTGCTGGCACACCTCACAATAGAAGTGGGGATGCTGGTCGTCGTCGTGCTCCTTGTCGTGACTATGGCAGAGTTCGTATCTCGTGCCGTCGCTGCTGCCTTCGATGGCATGCACCAGATGATGCTCACGGAAAAGGGTGAGCGCACGGAAGATGTTCGACTTGTCGATGGTCGCAATCTTATGCTCCAGCTCTGCCAGCGACTGTGGCAGCATGGAGGCACAGAGGGCTCTCACCACGACAATCCTGTTGGCGGTGGGCTTGATATCATGCTCTTCAAGCAGTCTGACACAGTCTTTTTCTTCCATCACGGTTGCAAAGGTACACTTTTTCTGTGAGATTGCGCGCCAAAAATTTGGAGATTTGCCATAAAATTGTTATTTTTGCAATCTGAATATACACTAAAAACTAATTTTATCGTGAATAAGAGCGTATCCATCACCCTGAAAGTCATCGGAGGAATCATCGGGTTCATCCTTTTGTTATTGGTCGTTGCTGCCATATTGCTGAATACACAAGCTGTCCAGGACAAGCTGCTGGGCATTGCCACAGAGAAGCTGGAGGAGAAGTTGCAGACGAAGGTGAAAATTGAAAAGGCGAGCATTAATGTGTTCAATCAGGATGTCAATCTCATGGGTCTTGAGGTAGAGGATTTGCAGCATAGGAAGATGCTTGCGCTGGATAAGCTGTCGCTTGATATCGATGTCATGAAACTGCTGGCGAACACGCTCGTCATTTCCAAAGCCGAAATCGAGGGTGTGAGGGCACGGCTCTATAAACCCGAGGACGGACCAGCCAACTATCAGTTTGTCATAGATGCCTTTAAGAAAGACAAGCCTAAGAAGAAGGAGCAGGAAGATGAAGACCAGAAGGAGAATAAGAAGAAGGAGCCCTTTACGCTTGATATCAAATATGCGAAGTTGGCAGCCGTCGATTTGCAGTATAATGATAATAAGGTGACACTCGGCGAGGTGGAGTACGACAATGGCTGGTTTGGCGCTAAGGGAAAGCTGAAATCGCTGCAAGGCCAGTGGGAAATGAAGACAAAGAAAGGTCCGCAGACAGCCTCGTTCCGCATCGGGAAAATCGACTATAAGGAGGATGACGGGAAGCATGACTTGGAAATCGGTGGCCTGCAGTTCAAAACCGATAACCATAAGCCGCGCAAGAACACGAACAAGCCCAAGCGCGGATGGTTCGACGTGGGACATCTGGATGTCATCGCCGATTTGAACCTGGTGATTGACTATCTCGAGAAAGATACCTTGCACGCGGTGATGAAAAGCTTTGTGGCGAAGGATACGCTGACGGGCTTCAATGTGAAGGACTTCCACTTCACGGTGGGCGCCACGAAGCAGAATGCCCATCTGCGCGACATTGTGCTGCAGCATGAGAACACCGTCCTCAACTTCGATTCGGCCTACGTGGTTTTGCCTAGCAAGAAACAAGGCCGTAAGTTCTCTTTCCAGACGTCGCTCATCCACGGCAAGACGCTCCTGAAGGATATCTCGCGACCCTTTGCAAAGGTGCTGCAGAACTTCAAGATGCCCCTGGAACTGTCGGTACTCTTCAGCGGCAATGACTCTACCCTCTTCTTCAGGGATATCGAGGTGCATACGCCCGACAAACGGCTGACACTCGAAGCCGTGGGCGGTATAGAGAACCTCAAGAAGAAGGAAGACCTCGACATCCTCTTCCACGTTAATAAGCTGACTGCCAAGGGCACGGTGAAAGAGGAGATAATCAACCAGTTTGCCGTAAAGAAGCTGATGATGAATCAGCTCAGCACCCTCGGCGATATCACTTTCAAAGGCGATGTCCATATCCCTTACCGCCGTGAGGAGTTCAAGGGAGTACTTGGTACGGCTGCAGGAAGTCTGAATTTTGATTTTACGCATAATGATGACACGCATTATATCACGGGCAATGCTCTTACACGTTCTTTCCGTCTCGGCAAGGTCTTGAAGATGCCGGAGATTGGCGATGTGGGGGTGAAGGCAAGTTTCAAGATCGATATCGACAAGAAGCGCACGGCTCAGGTTCGAAAGAAGAATGGTGGTGGCAAAATGCCTATTGGCGTGGTGAAGGCTACCGTCTTTGAGTGCAGTTACAAGAAGATCAAGGTGAGAGACCTGCTGGTAGATATCAAGAGCAATGGTGCCCTGGTGGAGGGTAATATTAGCCAGTCGAATAAAGGTCTGGATTGGGCCTGCGACTTCTCCTTCACGGATATCGACAAGATGAGCAACATCAAGGTGAAGCCCAAGGTGAAGATCAAGGTGAAGGATCTCTTCAAGAAATCCGACGACAAGAAGAAATCCGATGACAAGAAGAAGAAGTCAGAGGACAAGAAACAACAGTCAAAGGACGACGGCCAGCCCAAGGAGAAGAAGTCCAACAAATTCCTGAATCTCTTCAAGAAGAAGTCTAAAGAGTAGCCGCAGAGTCTGCAGGTGCTGCAGATTTCGCTGGTGCCTTCGCTACAGGGATACTGTCGCGGTGCTGTGCGTTGCTGTCGGCATGTTGCTTGAGGGGCTTCTGGATGCCGTTGGTCTGCGTCAGGAACCTCAGGTACTTGGCGTACGTCTGGCGGGAATAGGCCTTGAAGATGTTGTTGGCAAAGAGAATGTCGGTGATATGGTTCTCATGGACATAGTCCACCATATTCTTCGTAAAGTAGCGTGAATCGATGACGTGGATCTCCTCAAAGGAGTAGAACAGATAGCCGGGGATGGCATTGCCGAAGCTGTCTTTGAGGATCATCAGCCGTCGGCCGTTTTTCGTGGATGTCCGCACACAGGTAATCTTCGTATCACTGCCCATAAACGTGCAGTAAGCCCCGCCGCTGCCGTCTTTGTAACGGTAGAAGAACACGCTCTTGTAGGGTTTTCCCATACCGATCACGCGGTATTCGTCATCGATGGTGTAATTGATGTAGGTCGTGGTGTAGGTCACATCACGGGGCACGTAGTAGACGAAGTCCTCCGGGGCATTCTTGACGGCGATGTCCTGAGAGTAGCCATACATGCTGCCCACATAGCCGTGTACCACCTTACGGTCGTAGCTCGAGAGGTCGCGGAAGGGCACACCTGCCACCTCTGCGAATTTCTCTGCGGCGTAGTAGGCGCCCAGCGGTGCCCAGTGGTGGTCTGTACGCAGAAAGATGTCCTCATCGGCATGTTCCCCCAGCGTGGCATAGACATCCACGGGTTTCACGTCGGGCGACAGATGGCGGATCACATTGTCGATGGTCGGGCGCTGGGGATTGGTACGCTTGCGCACTTTCTCGGGACAGTAGTATTCCACCGCCGTGGGAATGACCATACAGTAGACGTTCACGTCGGGGAAGGTGTCCTTGTATTTGTTGGCAGCCATGGCATAGCCTGTGCATCCTCTGCCGGTGCCGCCAAAGGCCATCAGGGCGCGCACCTTCTCGCCGCTGCCCACGATGATGATGCCGGCATTGGCTATCTTGGCATTCTCGTCGGCTGTCACGTGGTTCTCGTAGTTGTAGGCGGAGTCCGCCTTCTCGGGCTCTTCTGCGATGACAGGGGCTTCCTCGGGTTCCGGGTCACTGACGGGACCGTCGGTACTGGCGTGGAAGGTGATGTGCTCCTCGCCCGTCTGCAGTCGGATCAGATCCTTGATATGCATGCTGAGACTCATGAAATGGTCGCGGAAGGGTTCGCTGTCGCTGAACCACGAGGAGACGGCATTGGTGAAAGAGCCGTCGGCGAGTTTCTCGGGTGTAAAGGTGGGGAATGCTGCCAGCTCACGTTTCTCCAGCTCGGAGTAGGTGCTGCGAGGAAACGTGTTGAAGACCACCGCGAAGGCCGCGAACAGCAGTCCGAAGAACAGGATATAGGCTTTACTGAATCTCATGTCTGTTGGTGGATTGCTGGGTAAGATAACGCTCGTATGCCTGGGTGGTCTTCGGTGCCGAGGCATGGATGAGGTTATTGGCAAAGAGGATGTCGGTGATGCCGTGGGCATTCACGAAGTCGATCATGTTCTGCAGGAAGTAGCGGCAGTCTACCACATGGATCTCCTCGAAGGATGAGAAGAGGTTCGAGGGCAGGGCATTGCCGTAGCTGTCCTTCAGGATCAGCAGCCTGCGGCTGTTCTTCGTCTGTGTCACCACACTGGTGGTGTTCGTGTCTCCGCCCATGAAGGTGCAGTAGGCCGCACTGCTGCCGTCTTCATAGTCGCGGAAGAAACTGAAGGTCTCGGGTTCACTGGCCGTGAGCCAGCTGATGGCGCGGCGCTTCTTCTTGCGCCCGAAGGCCTTGGTCTCTTTCCGATAGGTGATGCGTGTGGCGGAGAACGCCGTATTGCGCGGCACGTAGTAGACAAAGTCCTCCGGGGCCTCCTTCACGCTCCTGTCGCGCGAGAAGGTGTACATGCTGCCCACATAGTCGTGGATCACGCGCGGCTCGTAGGCAGAGAGATCCATGAAGCCTACGTCTGCCACCTGGGCGAAATGCTGGGCTGCATAGAAGGCGCCCAGGGGTGCCCAGTGGTGGTCTGTACGTGAATAGATAGGTTCGTGGGCATGCGCCTGCAAGGTCTCGTAGATATCCACCGCCTTCACGTCGGCAGAGAGTCCTGAGAGGATATGGGTGATATAGGGCCGCTCGTCGTTTGTCCATTCGCGGGCGGTCTCGGGACAGTAGAAGGCCACGGCATTGGGAATCACCATGCAGTAGACGTTCACGTTGGGGAACGTGCGCTTGTATTTGTTCACCACCCCGGCGTAGGCTGCGACGCTTTCCATATTGCCTTTATAGGGTTCGATGGCGCGCACCGTCTTCCCCGAGTCTACGAGGATGATGCCATTGCGCACGCGGCGTACGGTCTGTGCCGTCATCATACTGACGGTGGTGGCGATGAGGAAGATTATCGTGAGGAGTCGTTTCATATCTTGTTTTGTTTGAGGGGTTAGAATCGGGTATAGATGAAGGCGTTGTTCGTGGCCCCTACGAGCAGGGCTACGCTGAGCACCAGGAGTACGACGGAGAGTGCAAGACGGGTGACGAACACCAGCGATTCCCGTGCAATGCCGCCTTCAGATGTCCATCGCTGCAACAAGTTGCCGGCACCGCTGCGCAGCGGCATCGAGAAGAGCACGCACGTCACCCATAGCCAGCAGTTGTCCGTGAGGGCACTGACGGTCATGAAGTCGTGGAGCACACCTGTCTGTGCGAAGGCGGTCTCGAAGAACTGCAGCATCCTTGTGCTGTCGTCAAAGTAGAAGATGCCCCAGCCTATGACCACCAGCAGGAGACTATACAGGTGGAGCAAGGGAGCGGGGATGTATCGCTGCACGCGGAGGATGGTGTATTTCTCGATGGTGACGATCAGTCCGAAGTACACACCCCAGATGATGAAGTTCCACGAGGCTCCGTGCCACATACCCGTGAGGAACCACACCACGAGGATGTTCAGTGCCTGGTGCCGACGGTTACCGCCCATGGGGATATACACGTAGTCGCGGAAGAAACTGCCGAGCGAGATATGCCAGCGCCGCCAAAAGTCGGTGATGGTATTGCAGCAGTAGGGGTGGCGGAAGTTTTCGTTGAAGTGGAACCCCAGACAGCGCCCCAGTCCGATGGCCATATCCGAATAGCCTGAGAAGTCGAAGTAGATCTGCAGGGTAAAGGCCACGATACCCACCCAGGCGCCTGTCGTCGTCAGATCCTGCAGTCCGCCTGCCAGGAACTGGTCTGCTATCTCCGACAACTGATTGGCGAGGATCACCTTCTTGCCGAGACCGATCACGAAACGGTAGATGCCGTCGGCTACATCCCGCGACGTCACGTGGCGGTCGTGGATCTCCTGTGCCACGGTGTTATAGCGCACGATAGGGCCTGCTATCAGCTGCGGGAACATCGAGATGTAGAGCAGCAGACTGCCGAAGCGCCGCTGCACAGGGGCCTCTCGCCGATACACGTCTATCAGGTAGGAGATGGACTGGAACGTATAGAAGCTGATACCGATGGGGAGCGATATCCTGGGATCTGCCACGGGGATACCGACGGCCGCCAGCTGTTGTGCGAAGAAACTCAGATACTTGAAGGTGCTCAGGATGAGGATATTGCCCGTGAGACCTGCGGCGAGTGCCCATTTCCGGGCAGTGCCTGTCTGTCGTGCGATCCCCAGTCCTGCCAGGTAGTTCACCAGCACACAGAAGAGCATCAGGAACACATACACGGGTTCGCCCCAGGCATAGAAGATCAGGGAGAAGAGCACCAGGGCGGTGTTCTGGGCGGTGTGGCTCTTGTGATCCGCGTCTGGCGACAGTCGCCTGTCCAGCCATGAGGCTGCCAGATAACAGAGGGCGAATGCCGGCAGGAAGACGAAGAGGAAGAACAGATCCGAGAATACCATGGCGCTTCAGAGGGGAATTATGGTTGTAACAGGGCAGCCACTTGCTGCGCGACGTATTGGCCTACTTTCCGGGCACCCGCCACAGAGGTGTGGGTACCGTCGGTGGTGAGGTGTTTCCTCGCCTGCTCCTGCTTGGCACGGATACCGCTCTGCTGATCCAGACGGATCACGTGGAGCCCCATCTTCTGGCCACAGGCCGCGATGATATCGCCCGCCTTGGCGATGGGCTCAGCGCCTGCCTGTACCGATTCAAAGGGTGTCAGCAGGATGATCTGTGCCTGGGGATACTGCGCCTGAAGCAGTTCACAGCCGTATCTCACAGAGGCTGCGAGGGTTACGATCTCCGAGACAGGGCGCTTTGCGCAACAGCAGCAGCGCTTCGCAAAGGCTTCCTCAGCACTCATGGCGAATACCTGGGGGCGCGCCTTCCGGAACCATGCATCGTTGGTGCCTGCCAGAATCAGTATCAGCTGGGGCGTGGCCTGCACACCGCTGTCCACTGCCTCCTGCAGACGGCATATCTGATTATAGACCACATTGTCGTTACCCAGCACACCGATGTCCTCCCGGGTGTTCCTGCGGGTTTCAGGGGTGTTTGTCCAGGTGGCGCCGCTACGGGCATAGCTGCGGCAACTCTTGGGCTGCAGGGCTTCCTTGAACCATTTGTTCCACCCCTCAGGCTTGTCACACGCATCACCGCCTATCCAGGTGTTCGAGTCACCTAGTATCACGACGTCTCCCAGCTGTTGCCCCACAGCCGTGAAGAGCTGAAATACAGAAAAAACTGCGATCAGTAATGTTCTCATGTGTGATGCCATCTCATAATCGTCGGCAAAATTACGAATAATCGTGCGAAAAACCAAACGAAAAGCCTACCAAAGGAGAAATATTAGTTTAATCTTTGTGAAATGTTTGGTGATATCCCAGTTATTTCATACTTTTGCAAAGAAACTATTAACATCTGTAACTATGCAAAGAAAGCAGTTCTTCTGTGTGTTGTTCACAACCCTGCTTCTGGGGTTGCCGTTGCCTTTGTCGGCACAGTATCGTTCCATCGTAACGGTTGAGACCGTAACCGTCGAGTCCCCCGTGGGCAATGCCCCGCGCCTGCCTTATCAGGTGTGGGTGAAATATGCCGACGGCAAGGGCGAATACCGGCAGGTGAGATGGCTCAATGCCTCGAATGCCACCGAGATGGCCGAGGCTAATCCCGCCATCAATCCCGTGGGTACCGAATATAAGGTGCGCGGCTTCATCATCGGCGATAATACCACGACTAACGGCTACCCCGTCACCGCGCAGGTGAAGGTGGTGGAGGGGGCGTATCCCGTGCCCTCGAACACGCCCGTGGCCGAGACGCTGCCGCTGGATCAGGTCAGCATCGATGGCGATAACCGCCTCTCGTGGAACCGCGACCTCGACATCGATCAGCTCATCAGCTTCCCCGTGCGCCAGCAGCTCTATAACTACCGCGACACCTACGGTCTCAGCACCGAGGGCTATCCCGAGGCCGACGGCTGGGACTCGCCTACCACGAAACTCAAGGGCCACGGCTCCGGCCATTACATGTCTGCCATGGCTTTCGCCTTCGCCAGCTGTCAGGATCCTGCCAAGAAAGCCATCCTCAGACAGAACATCACAACGATGGTCAACGAACTCCGCCAGTGCCAGGAGCGCACCTTCGTCTGGAACAAGGATCTGGGGCGCTATTGGGAGGCACGCGACTTTGCACCCGAGGCCGAGCTCCTGGCGATGAAAGGCTCGTGGGCAGACTTCGACAACTATAAGAAAGACTACCGGCATTACGGCTATGGCTATCTCAACGCCATCCCTGCCCAGCACTGTGTGCTCATCGAGAAATATGCACCTTACAATAACGAGCAGGGCGTGTGGGCGCCCTATTACTCCGTCCACAAGCAGCTCGCAGGACTCATCGACATCGCCACCTATATCGACGACAAGGCCGTGGCAGAGAAGGCCCTGCTCATTGCCAAGGACATGGGTCTCTGGGTGTGGAACCGTCTCCACTACCGCACCTTCGTGAAGAGCGACGGGCGACAGGATGAGCGCCGCGCAAAGCCAGGCAACCGTTACGAGATGTGGAACATGTACATCGCCGGAGAGGTGGGTGGCATGGCAGAGTCGCTCGCACGACTTGCGGAGATGACGGGCACCGCCGAGGAGAAAGCCCATCTGCTGGAAGCCTCCAACTATTTCGACAGTCCTGCCTTCTTCGATCCTCTGGCAAAGAATGTCGATGCCATCCGCACGCGCCATGCCAATCAGCATATCCCGATGGTGACGGGTGCCCTGCGCTCCTTCCGCGGCAACAACCTGCCCTACTATTACAACCTCGCACAGAACTTCTGGACGATGATCCAGGGGCGCTACCGCTATGCCATGGGCGGTGTGGGCAACGGCGAGATGTTCCGACAGCCTTACTCACAGATTACCTCCATGTGCATGAACGTCACGAGCTGGGGCGGGCGCGACCTGCACCCGGAGCCTACCATCAACGAGACCTGCTGTGCCTACAACCTCGCGAAACTCACGAAGGATCTCAACTGCTTCAACCCCGACGATGCCCGCTACATGGACTACTACGAGCGCGTGCTCTATAATCAGATCATCGGCTCCGTCAATCCCCGCCAGTATCAGACGGTCTACCAGTATGCCGTCGGACTCGATGCCTCGAAACCTTGGGGTAACGAGACACCGCAGGCCACCTGCTGTGGCGGCACGGGCGTGGAGAACCATGTGAAATATCAGGAGGCAGCCTACTTCGTGAACGACCGCACGCTCTGGGTAGCACTCTACCTGCCCACCACCGCCCATTGGACTCAGAAGGGCGTCACCTTGAAGCAGTCGTGCCTGTGGCCTGCCGAGCGCTCCGAGATCCGCATCACCGAGGGTACGGCCACCTTCGCCATGAAACTCCGTGTGCCTTACTGGGCTACCGAGGGCTTCGACGTGCGCCTCAACGGCAAGAGCCTCGCCGCCACCTACCAGCCCTGCAGCTATGTGGAGATCCCTGCCCGCCAGTGGTCTGCACAGGATGTCGTGGAAGTCATCATGCCCTTCACCAGGCACCTCGATTTCGGTCCCGATAAGATGGAGACCTCTCCCGCCTACGAGAAGGATGGCAAGACCGAGTACACCCCGATGTGGGCAGGTGCACTGATGTATGGTCCGCTGGTGATGGCCGCTGAGGGTATCCATAGCTGGGATGAGGCTACCGTCGACATGGCTGGCGATCTCAGTGACATCACCCTCAACGGTGCGAAGACGGGCACAGGCGCCGATGCCAATCTCTACACCCTGACGTTCAAGGACAAGACCTTCATCCCCGACTATGCCGCTGATAAGCACGTCACCCACTATTTCCGCATGAACATCCCCGTGGATCCCAGCGTGAAGTATGTGGCAGAGGTCTCTGAAGGCATCGACAAGTCTGCCCTCCGCGAACTCCTGCTCATTGCCAAGACGCGCCAGGAGGAACAGACGGCGTGGAATGCCCTCGCCGTGAAGGTGCCTGAGTATGCCCCCTGGGCTGTCCACGGCTATGGCCGCATGCTCGAGCAGGCTGCCAAGGCACAGCCCTTCATGGATGCCCCCGACGATAAGTACTCGCAGGAGGAGATCGACAAGGCTGCCTCGGCACTCAATGCCGTCATCAACACCATGCGCCCCGGCAATCTCCCCGAACTTGAGGATATGGACGAGCTCATGACGCTCCTGGAGCAGGCGAAGCAGCTCCCCGAGGATGACCGTCGTGCAAACCGTGTCATCGGCTATGCAGGGATGGTAATCCGCTATGTCAGCGACGGCTCCGGCACGATGGACATGATCCAGCGCGCCACCACCCAACTCAAGGAAGTGCTGCAGAAGAAATAAGCACACACCAAAAAAACGGCCTCCGTCTTTCGGGGGCCGTTTCTCGTTTATTTCGTCGGATACTGAATCTCGCTCCATAGCGGAGGCGTGAGCCCCAGCAGGTGGCGTACGAAGAAGTCGTAGCGCTTGTGCTCGCCCCAGTCTTCGCCCATCGTGTGGTGGGCACCGGGCACGATGAACATCTCAAACTCCTTGTTTGCCTTGATGAGCGCATCCACCACCTTCATCGATGAGGCGGGGTCAACATTGTCGTCGAGCTCTCCCCAGCAGATCATCAGCGGCCGCGAGAGCAGCTTTGCGTTCTCGATGTTCGAGCCTTCCAGATAGCTCTTGTCCAGCGGATAGCCCAGCCACTGTTCGTTCCACCAGATCTTGTCCATCCTGTTGTCGTGACAGCCGCAGGCAGCATAGCCCGCCTTGTAGAAGTCGGGGTGCAGCAGCAGATGGCTCATGGCCTCCTGTCCGCCGGCACTGCAGCCGTAGATGCCTACGCGCTCCAGATCCATGTATGGATATCGCTTCGCGGCAGCCTCTATCCACAGCCTGTGGTCGGGATAGCCGCCGTCCTTCAGGTTCTTGTAGCACACCTCCTCAAACTGCTTCGAGCGGAAGGAGGTGGTCATGCCGTCTACCATCACCACGATGAAGCCCAGCTCTGCCAGCGACGACATATAGTAGTCGTAGGGCTTGAACACCTTCGGCACGTACTGGTCGCCGGGGCCCGAGTAGATATACTCGATGATGGGGTATTTCTTCGTGGGGTCGAGGTTCGAGGGCCGGTAGATGTTGCCCCACATCTCTGTCTTGCCGTCGCGGCCCTTGGCATGGAATACCTCCGGTGCCTGCCATCCTTCTGCCAGCAGTGCACTGATGTCTGCCTTCTCCAGCGGCATCACCACCTTGCCGTCGCCGGCACTCCTCAGCACGGCCACGGGAGCCTCGCTCGGGGTGGAGTACACGTCTACGAGATACCGGTGATCCGGCGACAGCGTGGCACGGTGCATCGCAGCCTCGGGTGTCAGCGCCACGAGGTTCTTGCCGTCGAGTCCGATGCGGTAGTAGTGGATGAAGTAGGGATCCTCCTGCTTGTTCATGCCGTTGGCAGAGAAGTACACGACACCCTGCTCCTCGTCCACATACTGCACCTGGCGCACGTACCACGCACCCTTGGTGATCTGGCGCAGCTCACCCGTCTGCTTGTCTACGAGATACAGATGGTTGTAGTTGTCGCGCTCGCTCGTCCACAGCAGGCGCTTCGTGTCTGCGAAATGATGGCGCCAGATGCGCGTCCAATTCACGTACTTGTCGCTCTTGTCCTCGACGATGGTGCGCAGGCTGCCGTCTTTTGCCGACATCGCCATCAGACTGTACTGCTGGTGTCCGCGCTGGTTATACTCGAAGGTGAAGGTCTCGTTGTCGCTCCACTGCAGGTACTCCAGACCGTACTGGTTGCTGATCTTCGCATAGTCTGCCCTTACCTGCTTGCCCGTCTCCGCATCGAAGATCACGGGTGTCTTCTGCATCAGGTCGTCGCCCGGCTTCTGATACTCCTGCTTGTGCAGCTTCGGGTTGAACTGATCCTTCGGAGCCGCCTCCACGTAGTACACGTAGCGCTTCTCCACGCTGCGGATCTTGCACACGGCGAAGTGCCTGCTGTCGGGTGCCCAGTAGATGTAGGCGGAATAGTAGTTCCCCGGGCAGCCGTCCATCGTCAGCACGCGCTCCTGCCCCGTGCTGTCCTTTATGGCGATGTTCCAGCCGTGGATGTAGGCGGTGTACTTGCCGTCGGGCGATGTCGCGGGCTCTGCCTTGCGCTCGTCGTCAGTCTCGCTCCAGTAGTGTCCGTCCTCGCCGTTGTCGCGGGGCCACTGCGGTCGCGCTTTGATGTGCAGTCCTGTGGTGTCCTGCTGCACGCTGCGGCTGCCTGTGGCAGGGTCTATCTTCACATACACCTCCCCCTCCTCGGTGGTAGTCTTATACCAGAAGGTCTCGGTATCGTCGATCCAGTGGGGCTCCACGCCGCTGTGCAGGATCTTCTTCGCACTGAACCGCTCGCGCAGGCCGTAGGCGCGGTTATAGTCCGCGAGTGTGCCTTGGGCCATCATGCTCGTGGCCAGGCAGCTGAAAAGTATCGTTAATGTCTTTTTCATTTGTCTTCTATTTGAGTTTCTCGTTTAATCTACTTTGGTTAGTCTGACCATCAGCACGCCGTGGGTGGGGATGACGGTCTTCAGATTTTGTTTGCTGGTTCCGATGTCCTTGTGCTGCCAAAGGTCGCGCACCTTGTATTCATGTTTGCGGAAACTGACGTCGCGGGCATAGTAGATGGCATTCTTGCGCCAGTCGTAGTCGAGTGTCCACGGCAGTTCCGAGCGGTTCATAAAGCACATGGCGAGTTCGCCATTGGCTAGTGGCTTTGCCCATATCTCGTGGTCGCCCATGTCCATAAAACGTCTGCCCTGTTCTCCCAAGGGATCCTGATCCACGGCGATCACCTCTTTGTTAAGCAGGATCTCACGCGTTTCGGCACTCATCTTCGTGATGTCGTTACCCGCCATCAGCGGGGCTGCCAGCATGCACCACATGGAGAAGTGGGTGATGTATTCGTCGCGCGTCATGCCGCCATTACCCACCTCCAGCATTTCTGCATCGTTCCAGTGCCCAGGACCGGCGTAGGGATAGAGGTCTGCCATCTTGTCGATAATGTTCATGATACCCACACCGCCCCAGTCGAAGAGACACTCGTAGCAGTCGCGGATGTCGGCGGTGACGCGCCACAGATGGCCGATGCCCTTGCCCCATTTCCAGGGTTCGTTCTCGCCCCATTCACAGATGCTCAACACAATGGGTCGTCCACTCTCCTTGATGGCGTCGCTCATCGTGGCGTAGGCCGCCTGCGCATTCTGGCCTTCGTCGCTGCACCAGTCATACTTCAGGTAGTCCACACCCCAGCGGGCATACTGCAAGGCATCCTGGAACTGATGGCCACGACTGCCGGGGCGCCCCTGACAGGTGTAGCTGCCTGCACAGGAGTAGAGTCCGAAGAGCAGTCCCTTGGAGTGAACATAATCAGCCAGTGCTTTCATGCCACTGGGGAACTTGGCGGGATCGGGCACGATGTTGCCCATTGAGTCGCGGTCTATCTGCCAGCAGTCGTCGATGACGATATACTTGTAGCCGGCATCCTTCATGCCACTTTCAACCATGGCGTCGGCCATGCTCTTGATAAGATCCTCACTCACGTCACAGCCGAATTTGTTCCATGAGTTCCAACCCATCGGCGGTGTCTGCGCCAATGTGTTATACAAGGAGTCGTTCAGCGGCTTCGGCTTACCGAAGAATTGTTGTGCGGAGGTTGTCATGCAACAAAGCGCACAGCATAGCGTGATCAGTAACTTGTTCATGGATATTCTTTGCATTTGACAATAAAAGAGAGGGCACCTAGATGCCCCCTCCCCCATCGTAGTTATTTAGTTAGTATCCAGGATTCTGTTTCAGGTTGCCGTTGGTCTGCAACTCCTCCAGCGGGATGGGGAACAGCTTGGTGTGGCCGTCCTTCACGTTGTAGAGATCTACACTGTGGTTAAACCAGTTGTAGGTAGAATAGGTACCGAAGCGGATCATCTGTGTGCGGCGCTGTGCCTCGCAGGCAAACTCCTTCGCCCACTCGTCGTACATACCGCCCAGTGCCAGCTTGCCAGCAGGCTCCGTGCCCTTCACGATGTTGTTGTCCCAGTCCAGCAGACCGTACTTGATATTGGTGTCACCTTCAAGATCTTCCACGGTGACCGTAGCCTGTGCAGCATCGTCAAACACGCGGGCACGCACCGTTGATACGATGTCGGCAGCCTCCTGCTTGTTCTGACCCAGGCGCAGCAGGCACTCCGCCTTCGTGTAGAGCACCTCCGTATAGCGGAAGAAGGGGAAGTCGTTGCTCCAGGCACCGTTGGCGGTGTTGGGATCCGGTGTGTACTTCCATACGCGGTAGCCCCAGTCGATGTTCGTGTGGTTCTCTCCGGCCTCGTTGAAGCAGGTCAGCGACGGCAGGTAGTTCTTGCAGGTCCACAGCAGGTTGCCGCTGCCGTCATACTGCTCGCCCATCAGCCATGTAGCCTCCAGACGGTGGTCACCCTCCTCATAGGCATTGATGAACTGCGGGTTCGCACAGCTGCCGCCCCAGAAGTAGTCGGCAGGCTGGAACAGCGGGCACTGGCGTGCTGCGGGGGGATACCACTTGTGCTGCTGGCTAAAGCCGCTGTATAGACGGTCGTAAGGCACGGCGAAGATACACTCCACGTTAGCCTCGTTGTCGTAAGAGAACATGGCCTTGTAGTCGGGCGCCAGCTCGAACTTGCCGCCGTTGATGATATCGTTGGCACAAGCCAGTGCTTCCTGGTAGTGCGCCTGTCCCACGTATTCCTCTGCGTTCAGATACGTACGCATCAGCGTAGCCTGTGCAGCCCAGTAGTTCATGCGGCCGTAGGTTGTGCCGTCGTTCTCCTTGCTCAGGTTCGGCAGCACCTCCGTCAGTTCCTTCACCACGAACTCGTAGATCTGCTGGCGCGTGGCCTGTGTCGGCGTCTCGTCGGTGAAAGCCGTCACCAGGGGCACGTTGCCGTGGTTGTCGAGCAGGATGTAGTACCACAGGGCACGGATGGCGCGCAGTTCGGCGATCATCGGTTCCTTCAGGTCGCCCACGGGCAGTGCGCCGCTCTCGATCTGGTCTTTCACGCGGTTGGCGTTGTTGATACCCTCATAGGCCGTGAGGTAGGTGTTCCAGGGCTGCCACTCCTCCGAGTCCCATCCGTGCTGGTGCATGCGTCGGTAAGTACCGCCGTCATCCCATCCGTTGGGTCGTGTAGGTGTGATGATACAGTCGCCGGGTTCCTCTTCCAGGTCGAAGAGTCCCTGCCAGTCGAAGATATAGGTGAGCGGCCTGTATGCACTGGCCAGCAGTGCAGCCGCGTCCTGCTCGGTAGGCTGGAAGCTTTCCTCCGTTACCTCCGAATATACGTGCTCGTCAAGGTTAGAGCAGCTTGCGAGCGTCAGCATTCCTCCCACGGCGAGCGCCGCGATGCGATAGATATGTTTTTTCATATTCTGTGTCTGTTAATGAGTTTAGAAAGTAACGTTGATACCAAAGGTGTACGAGCGGATGGTGGGGAACTTGTCGCGGTGGTCGGTACCGAAGGCCAGTGCATAGCCGCCGGTCTCATCGCCGCGGAAGCTCATCTCCGGGTCAAGTCCCTTGTAGCTGGTGATGGTCAGCAGGTTCAGGCAAGAGGCATAGACGCGCAGGTTGCGCACGATCTTCCACTTCGAGGTGTTGAAGGTGTAGCCCAGCGTCAGGTTGTCGATCTTCCAGAACGAGCCGTTCTCCACGTATTCGCTCACGTAGCGCTGAGCGTCGGCGATGCGGGTCTGCTTGCCGGTATAGCTGATGCTGCTGCCGTCCTCGCTCACGCTCACCACGGGGTGCATGTCGAAGGCCGAGTTCAGCACGTTATACTGGATGGTGGGGTTGGCGTAGTACATCTCCTGGAAGTTCAGGATCTGGAAGCCAAACTGTCCGCGCATATTGATGGAGAGGTCGAATCCCTTGTAGGTCAGCGTGTTGTTGAAGTTCAGGAAGTGCTTGGCGATACCGTTGCCCAGCACCTGCTTGTCTGCGTCGTTGGCATCCTCTGCCAGTCCGTAGTAGGTACCCGTCACCTTCTCGGGGTCGTTGGGATCGTCGTGCTTCAGGCGCTCCACCACCCATTTACCCGACTCGTCGAGGCCCACGCTCTTCAGTCCGAAGAACTGTCCGAGGGGCTCTCCCACCTTCACGCGGTGTGTCGAGGTCTGGATAGGCTCGCCGGTATGACCGGTGTAGAAGTAGTCGGTAGACATGGTGAACTGGTCGTTGCTGATGGAGCGCACCTCGTTCTTGTTGTGCGAGTACGAGATGTTGCCGCGCCACTCGAAGTCCTTCGTACGCACAGGCACGAAGTTCACGAGGATCTCGATACCCGAGTTGCGTATCTTAGCCACGTTGGCCATGATGGTGCTGTACTGATACGGCGGCACGGGCACGGTGTAGTTCCACAGTCCGTCCTTCGTATCGCGCTGATACAGGTCGATGGCACCGCCCAGGCGTCCCTTCAGCAGTTCGAAGTCGATACCCAGGTTATACTCGATCTTCTTCTCCCAGCGCAGGTCAGGGTTGGCGTTACGAGCCGGCACCAGCGTGCTGATCCACTGTCCGTCGTAGAGGAAGTAGTTCGTATAGTTCAGCGAGGCCAGCGACTGGTAGGGGTCGTTGATGTTGATACCCGTCACACCGTAGCCCACGCGCAGCTTCAGGTTGTCCACCCATTTCACGCCCTTCATGAACTTCTCGTTGTTGATGCGCCATCCGGCAGACACGCCCGGGAAGGTACCCCACTTATGGTCGGCACCGAACTTCGAGGAGCCCTCTCTTCTCAGCGAGGCCATCAGCAGGTAGCGGTCGTCATAGTTGTAGGTCACGCGGCCGAAGAGACCGATGAGCGTATCCTCCTGCTTATACGACGACATCGTGGCGGCACCGTTCTGCAGGCCCTTACCCGTCTCAATCTTATGATAGGTGTACGAGTCCGTCGGGAAGTTGCGGTTCGATTCGTCAAACCACTCGTAGCGCGTCTTCTCATAGTTGTAGCCCACGATCACGCCCACGTTGTGCTTGTCGAAGGTGTGGTGCCAGTCAGCGGTGATCTCGTAGAGGTCGTTGATCAGGTCGTAGCTGTAGTTGTAGGCATAGCCGTTGTAGCCCGACTCCGTCGTGGTCACGGCCTTGTGCGAGTAGTAGTAGCCGCGGTCGTTGCTCTGACCCTTGCGCGTGAGCATACCCTTGATGATCAGGTCCGAGATGGGGCGGAACTCCAGCGATCCCGTGAATCTGATGTTACGGTTGCGGTTCGTACCCGTGTGCTCGTTGAGCGGCGTGATGGGGTTGTCGTAGAAGTACACGTTGCGCTCCACGTAGTTACCCTCGTCGTCATACACCGGCTGTGTGGGGTTCTGTATACAAGCCATGCGATACACGTTATAACCGAAGCCGATACCCGCGTTGTTCTTGCGCTCGTTGGCGATGAGCTGCAGGTTGGTGGTCAGCTTGTCGTTGAACATGCGGTGCGTCAGTTCCAGTCTTGCACGGATGTTCTTCATGTCACTCTTCTTCAGCGTACCCTGTCGCTGCTCATAGGTCACGTTGCCCAGCATGCTGGTGCTCTTGCCGCCGCCACGCAGCGTCACGTTGTGCACGTTGCTCACGCCAGTGCGGCTCACCTCGTCGAGCCAGTTAGTGGTAGCGCCGTAGTCCTGGTCGTTGGCACCCGAGAACTCCAGACCCTCCTTCCAGCGGGCACGCAGGTCGTCAGCCCCCATGAAGTCGGGGCGCTTCAGCTGCTTCGACACCGACACGTAGCCGCTGTATTCGATGGTCGTCGGCTGCTCGCGGCGACCGCTCTTCGTCGTGATGATGATCACACCGTTGGT
Source organism: uncultured Prevotella sp. (assembly GCA_900314995.1). GTDB lineage: Bacteria > Bacteroidota > Bacteroidia > Bacteroidales > Bacteroidaceae > Prevotella. The sequence continues at coordinate 35,042 of OMXK01000004.1, read as the reverse complement.
ACCGCGCGTACCGTAGATAGCCGTTGCCGAGCCGTCCTTCAGCACGTCGATACTCTCAATCTCCTCCGGTGCCACGGTCGAGAACGAGCCCGGCACACCGTCCACGAGAATCAGCGGGTCGCGGCTTCCCATCAGCGTCGAGGCACCGCGCAGCATCACGCTCGTGCTACCCGTCGGGTCACCGTTAGCCAGTGAGATCTGCAGACCAGCCACCTTACCCTGCACCAGCTGTCCTGCGTCGAGGATGGCACCCTTGTTGAAGGCCTCACTCTTCACGCTGGCCACGGCGCTGGTCACGTCGGCCTTCTTCTGCGTACCGTAACCGATCACCACCACCTCGTTGAGGTTATGGTCATCCTCATGCAGGATGATGTTCGGGTTGCGTGTAGCCGACACCTCCTGCGTGGTGTAGCCCACATACGTCACGATAAGGCTTGCCCCCGGTTTCACGTCGAGGGAGAACTTACCGTTCACGTCCGTCACCGTACCGTTCTTGGTACCCTTCTCAAAGATGCTTGCACCGATGATCGGTTCTCCGTCCACGTCCTTCACCACGCCGCTCACCTTGAGCGAGCCCTGTTGTACAGACTGAACGTTCAGCTTGCCAGCAGCACCGTCGCTAGCCATCGCAGCCACGGGGTTGGCCAGTAGCAATGCAGCCACTGCGGTAGCCTTCACCAAAGCCTTGCTTCGTGAATAGCCCACTTCCATAAGTGTTGTTTTGTTCATGTTTGTTAGTAATATTATTAATTAGGTGTGTAATAGCCCCCACGTTAGTATGTCGGAGTCGTTGGTTTGAATAGTTATATTGTAAATTCGTTGCAAAATTATAAAATTTTTAGTAAACTGCATCGTGTTGAGTATTAAAAATCCTTAAATGTAACAAATACACTTCCTTTACCCGATAAACATCCGAAATTAACGTTTAGCAACGTTTCCTGCTTAATATCCTCTTTCAGCCCAATCGCCTCTGTCAAGATTACGATAACCAATGGCTTCGGCGATGTGTTGGGCTTGCACTTTCTCACTACATTCCAGATCGGCTATTGTCCTCGCCACTTTAAGGATTCTGCTATATGCTCTGGCTGATAGACTTAACCGCTCCATTGCCATACGTAGCATGTCGAGACTCTGTTCGTCAGGTTGGGCAAATTGATTGATCATTCGTTCGCTCATCTGGGCATTGCAATGAACTCCCTGATAGTCTTTAAAACGAATTTCCTGTATCTGACGTGCCTTTATCACACGCTCGCGGATGACGCTGCTTGGCTCGCCTGGCTGCATTTGGGTTAATTCCTTGAAGGGCACAACCGTTACCTCGCAGTGGATGTCTATTCTGTCAAGTAAAGGGCCACTAATCTTGTTCATGTATCGTTGAATCTGGCCTGGTGTGCAGACACAATGATGTGTTGGATCGCCATAATAACCGCAAGGGCAAGGATTCATAGACGCCACAAACATAAAAGAGCAAGGATATTCTACTGTGTACTTGGCACGAGAGATGGTAATCTTGCGGTCTTCTAGTGGTTGACGTAACACTTCAAGGGTGGTTTTGCTGAACTCTGGTAATTCGTCTAGGAATAGTACGCCATTGTGTGCCATAGAGACCTCTCCTGGCAAAGCTCTATTTCCACCACCTGTCATAGCTACTTGAGACACGGTATGATGTGGACTGCGGAAAGGGCGTTGCGAAATAAGTGATGTATCGCCAGGTAGCTTCCCTGCTACGGAGTGTATCTGAGTGGTTTCCAGGCTCTCAGTGAGTGAAAGAGGAGGGAGAATGCTTGGTAACCGTTTGGCCATCATGGACTTACCACTTCCTGGAGGGCCTATCATAATTAAATTATGTCCACCTGCTGCAGCAACTTCCATAGCTCGTTTTACACTCTCTTGTCCTTTCACATCAGCAAAGTCGAGATCATAAGAATATTGGTGTTCATAGAATTCCTTGCGCGTGTCAACAATGGTAGGTTCAAAGTCGTGATAACTATTAAGAAAATTGATAACATCGGCGAGATTATCCATACCATAGACCTCCAGATCATTTACAACAGCTGCTTCACGGGCATTTTCCTGTGGTACAATCATGCCTTTAAAGTTATCTTTTTGAGCGCGGATAGCAACAGACAAGACGCCGCTAACAGGTTTTATTTTGCCGTCGAGGCCTAGCTCTCCTACCATGATAAAGTCGCTAAGCATGGTGTCATCTATTTTCCCATGAGCTGCAAGGATGCCAACGGCTAACGGTAGATCGTATCCACTTCCCTCCTTACGGATGTCTGCAGGACTCAGATTGATCGTCAGATCTGCTGTAGGGGGCTTGAACCCTATATTGGTTATAGCAGCACGAATACGATCATAGCTTTCTTTGACCGCTGTATCTGCAAGACCAGACAAGTGGAACATCATTCCTCTTGTCATGTTTACTTCGATTGTAATGGTTGTTGCTTCCAGTCCCATCACTTCAGCACAAAATGTTTTTACAAGCATCGTATCAAGAGTTATAGCTAGATGAATTTATTAGTTGGTGACATCAGGACAAGAGATGGTACATGCCGCCGGCGAGGGGTTTTACGACACCTTTCATCTCTAATTGGAACAAGAGAGACGTGAGTTTACCGATAGGGAAGCCAGTTCTCACGCTGAGGATATTCAGTTGCAGGTCGTTAGTCTGTTGAAGGAGACAGACGACTGTTTGTTCCTCTGGAGAGAGATCTGGGAACAGATTTCGCTCGATTCCATCGGATAAGGCTTGCTGACGATGCATATCATCCTGCCAATTCATGGCTCGGACAAAATCTGCTGCATTGGAGATCAGTCCTGCCCCATTATCACGGATCAGATTATTACAGCCTTGGGAATATTCAGCGTCAACACGACCAGGGAAGGCAAAGACATTCCGGCCGTAACTCTGGGCAATCTCTGCCGTGATGAGCCCACCACCCTTTGCGGCACTCTCAACGAGAATAACACTATCCGCCATACCTGCCACGATACGGTTGCGACGCACGAAATTGGGCTTATCGGCATTCGTAAGCGTCATGAACTCCGTCAGCAGTCCACCGTGATTGACCATTTCCGCCGCTGTATCACGATGGCGGTATGGATATATCTGATCCAGACCATGCGCCAGCACACCTACGGTCTCATAGCCCTTTGCCAATGCTTCACGGTGGGCATTGATATCTACTCCGTAGGCCAAGCCACTGACAATGAGAAGTCTAGGGCAATAGGTACGCAAATCGCCAATCAGACGACGGATCAAGTCTTGGCCGTATTGAGTAACCCGCCGTGTTCCGACAATACTGATAACCTTTGCCTGGTTCAGGTCACTATTACCTTTATAATATAATACAATAGGGGCATCAGGACATTCACGGAGCCGTTGAGGGTAATCGTCATCGTTGAGCGTGATGGCTCGGATACCGTGTTCCTGCATATACGCCAATTCAGCTTCTGTCCGTTTCATCGGCTCACTCCAATCCTGAAGGGCATCCCTCAAACGTGGTGAACATTCTTTCAGAATATCGCCAATGTCATTTCTATGCTCAAAGAGCAACTGTGCACTGCCAACAGCCTTATACAGTTCCAAAGCTTGGGCAAAATTGAAATTACTGATGCGCGTTAGCGCCATCGTATAGAAAATCTCTTCTGTATTCATAGTCATTTGCGTTTAAGATATTCATAGCCAAAGCGACAACGGAGACAGTCCTTCTTGTCGCAATATTCCCTCTTCAACTGAATAAGTGCCTGAGAGTCGCCTGCCGTCTGGACAGGGAGACCTACCTGCTGCCACATCCGGATAATATGGTTGTCCTCGGCCTTCAACTGCTCTAGGAAGTCAAAGGCGCGGTCGCACAGCACCTCTTTCGAGCGATGACGACCATAGGCAAACAAGATCGGAATGGCCGTGTTGATCATCAGCAGGTTCAGCGAACCATAGGCCAGATGCTTTTCGTTTCGCGAACTGGTAGAACCAAAGGTGTAGTGGGTTTCCCAATAAGGTGTCACATGCGAACTGAAGAGGTGCTTCAACTGCTCTATCGTCTCACATTCCACGAGTTGGCTCAATCCTGCCTTCTGTTGATAGTAGAGGTTGGCGAGCTGGGAAATGCGGATATGCGGGAAGTTCTGCGGACGAAGCCTAAGGTAGCGCCAGAGATGAAAGTCCATCGGTTTCATCGAAAACTTGTGGGCAAGATAGAGATATTCATTGCGCAGTTTGGCAAAGTATCCCTCGTTAAGTGCCGAGGCCTGATAAAAGTCGGGAATCGTGTCCAGTTCCAAGAGTCCTGCCTGTCCCATAAAGATCGCCTCTATCTGGAAGAGGTCATCACGATGATGGGCTACGGCAGAGAGCGGAATTTTCTGCGCCCAGACCTCGAAGGCATCGTTGTTGATGCCAAAGCCATAGTTACGGGCCAACGTCACGAAATAAGCATCCTCCCAAGAGCCACCACACTGTTCTACCCGTCGCTTGATTGCTTCTGTCTTCTGTTCCAGCCGTTCAGTCTGCAGGGCAGCCATCCATGAGTGTACCAGCAATTGTGTCAGGTCCGGTATGACCTTGTAACATGGCGGATAACTGTCTGTCCTCAGCAGTTCTTCGTAATGGTCTCTGATGGCTTCTGGCACATCGAGCTGCATCTGGCGGATAAACTCACCATTCGTATTCATAACTTCCGCATCCAGGACTCCAGCCACATGGAGGATGACATTGTCGTAACGTTGGTCCTTATCATGGCCATGAACATACCAGTCGCTCGACTTGTCGTGAATCTCGACGTTCCCTACCCAGAGCGTGCGCCCTATCTTAATCTTCGCATTAAAGAAATCAGGGCCGGCATTGCGGTTATGCAGACCTGGGTCAATCACTTCGACGGGTTCGCCGTCGCTTGTCTTCAGCTCCCTTAATGGGAACAGTTTGTGCTTAAACACATAATGCAATAATTGTTCCATAGTGTCATTTTAAGAATTAACTCGCTGCAAAGATAGTGGTTTTTCGGAAAATCACCAAATAATTCGGGAAAAAGTTGTAATTTTGCCGCCGAAATGAAGATTGGAAACGTAGAACTTGGTGAGCGTCCCGTGTTCCTGGCGCCTATGGAGGACGTAACGGACATCGGATTCCGGCTGCTGTGCAAGCGGTTCGGAGCGGCAATGGTGTACACGGAATTCGTCAGCGCAGAGGCATTGATACGCGACGTGAAGTCAACCATCTCGAAACTGACCATCAGCGACGTGGAGCGCCCAGTGGGCATACAGATCTACGGGCGCGACGTGGAGGCGATGGTGGAAGCGGCAAGGATCGTGGAGCAGGCGGGGCCCGACGTCATCGACCTGAACTTCGGCTGTCCGGTGAAGAAGGTGGCGGGCAAAGGGGCTGGCGCAGGCATGCTGCAGAACATACCCAAGATGCTGGAGATTACGCGCAAGGTGGTGGACGCCGTGAAACTGCCCGTGACGGTGAAGACGCGACTGGGCTGGAACTTCGAGCAGCTGATCATCACGGAACTGGCAGAGCAGCTGCAGGACTGCGGCATACAGGCGCTGACCATCCACGGCAGGACGCGCTCTCAGATGTACACGGGCGAGGCGGACTGGACGCTCATCGGCGAGGTGAAGCATAACCCGCGCATACATATCCCCATCATCGGTAACGGCGACATCCATTCGCTCGAAGAGGCGGACAAGGCGTTCGACGAATATGGGGTGGATGCCGTGATGATCGGACGCGCCACCTTCGGCTGTCCGTGGATCTTCAGCCGAGAAAACCTCGATTTCAACGCGAAAATGGATATCCTGGAGGAACTGCTGCGCATCAACGTGGAGCGCATCGACGAGAAGCGGGGCATCCTGCACACGCGCCGACACCTGGCTGCCACACCTATCTTCAAGGGGATCCCTAACTTCAGACAGACGCGCATCGCCATGCTCCGCGCAGAGACGATGCCGGAACTGCTGGCTATCCTGGAAGAGGTCAGGGCGCAATTATCGGAAACATAAGGTAAAGAAGAATGGGCTGGTTCAGAACCAGCCCATTAGTTTGCGGAGATATGCCGTGAGTTCGGCGGCCATCTTTTCGTCTTCATAGACGTTGGGATGGTAGTCGTTGCCATAGAAGGCCTCATCGTCGATGGGCGAGAGGTCGAAGCGGTAGACTTCCTGATCGCCGGCCTTGCGGGCCTCGGCGGCTACCTCGTCGAGCAACTGACGGGCCAGCTGCAGTTCCTTGCCGCCTAGCATGGAGCCCGTGAGGAAGAGGATCTTCGCCTGGGGATTATGCCGGCGCACCTGCTGCAGCAGCTTCTGATAGCCCTGCTTGAGCAACTGCAGGTCGTAGTTGTCGGTGGAGAGGTCGTTGGTGCCGAGATTGATGCAGACGACATCGGGCTGGTAACGGCTGAAATCCCACCGCTCGCTGAGGAAGGTGGGTTGCTTGCGGAGGTCGGGGTTCCAGGCATAGCCCGTGTACTCATACTGCACAGGCATACAGGAACCGGGGGAGCCTGACTTGGGCTCGCCATAGTTGCGGTAGGCACCGATGCCGCTGCGGGCGACCACCCAGTGCTGGGCCTCGAGGCTGCGGGCGGCGATGGACGCATAGGAATAGTAGTGGTTCTCGGTGGCGTAGTCGAAATGGTCTTCTTTGCAAAGACCTTCGTTGCCATAGCCGCAGGTGATGGAATTGCCGATGAATTCGATCTTTCTGGAGGGGAAGGCGGGGGCCTCAACGAGCCGACGGCCTGGATCGAGCACGAATCCCCAGAACTCAGGGAAGAACTCATAACCTTCGATGACATACATCAGACGGACGAGATGACGGCCGTCGGGCAGGGCCGTGGCAAGGGTGACCAGGGAGTCGCGCTCGCCACGGAAAGCGACCTTGAAGGGCTCTGCCTGATCTATCTGGGCCATGAAGTAGCCGCTGCGGGGCTTGGCGAGCATCCGCAGGGAGGTGCCTTCGAAGGCGGCCACTATCTGGATGCCGGGATAATTCCACGCAGGGCGCTCGGGATTGGCAAAGCTGATGCGGCCTGCATACCGGATATGGGTATCGGTGGGACTGACAACGGTGCCCTTGAGGGGCATGGTCTTAACGGCTGACGCTGCTTGACAAACGATTGCCAGCAAAGCGATGAAAAGGCTCTTTTTCATAGGGCTTACTCCTTAATCGTTACTTGATGATGGCTGCCCAGCCACCGCCGCTGCTCAGATGGAGGGGCAGACGGTCGTTGCGCGTGACGATCTGGACGGTATGCTTATAGTCGGTGGCATCTTTCCGGGCATTGATGCCGTCGGCAAAGATGCTGGCAGAATGGGTGCCGTCGCCGATGAAATCGAGGGAAATCGTCAGATCGCGCGGTGTCCAGTCGGTCATGGCGGCTACATACCAGGTGGTACCCTTGCGACGGGCAATGACGGTATATTCGCCCAATTGGCCGTCGATGGCGACCGTCTCGTCGAAGGCAGTGGGAATCTGAGCGATGAAATCGGTACATTCCTGGTTCTGCATGTATTTTGTAGGACTGTCGGCAAGCATCTGGAGCGGGGCCTCGAAGGTGGTGTACATCGCCATCTGGTGGACACGGGTGCCCTGGCTCATGGGGTGGTCGTTGTTGCCGAAGAAATTGTCCTTCATGGCATTCATCATCGCACCAGGGGTATAGTCGAGCGGCCCTGCCAGCATACGGAGGTAAGGGATGGTGACATCGTAGCGGGGCTGGTTGTGGAGGGGACCATCCCCTACTCTGGGCTCCCACTTGGAGTTCTCCAGACCTTTGACACCCTCGAAGTTCAGGACGTTGGGATAGGCGCGCTGGATGCCGAAGGGCTTCAGGCCATGATAGTCGAGGACGAGGTGATGGCGGGCGGCGCACTCAGCCATCAGGTAGGCAGAGGCGATGACCTGCTGGTCGTCGCGGTCGAAGAAATCGACCTTGAAGCCCTTGATGCCCATGTCGGCATAGTGCTTCATCGCGGCATCAATGGCGGCGGGGCCTCCCAGCGGATCGTTGCCAATCATGTTACGCCAACTGGACCAGAGGATGATGCCCACGCCCTTGTCCTTGCCATAGGCGACAAGGCGCGGGATGTCGATATCGGGGTTGAGATCCTTGAGCAGCGACTCACGGCCGCTCCAGCCCTCGTCGATGATGATATACTCAAGACGGTTCTTGGCGGCGAAGTCGATATAATATAAATAGGTGTCGGTGTTCATGCCTGACTTGAAGTCGACACCGGTGACATTGCAGCTGTTCCACCAGTCCCAGGCGACCTTGCCCGGACGTATCCATGAGGTGTCGGCAATGCGGCAGGCGGGTGCCAGCCGCTGGGCCATGTCGCAGTTCAGGATGTCGGCATCCTTCTCGGTGATGACGACAGCGCGCCAAGGCAGGGGCTGCGCACCATTGAGTTTTGCGATGAAACCGGCCCTTTTCTTCGGCACAAGATTCAAACCGTTATGACCAAGCACCTCCTGCTCAATCGGATAAGGGGCGAACTCGGACTTCAAGACATTGCCATCGCCCTTCTTCAGGAAGAGCCCCGGATAGTTCTCCAAGCCGGCATCCATCACGATGGCCTTCATGCCATCGGGCAGGCAGACGGCCAGCGGGGTGATGGACAGAGAGTCGCGGTACATCTTCGACAGGGGCGCCTCGTCGTAATAGGACTCGAAGGAGTAGGAATAGCGCTCGCCGCTACGGTTGTCGTTGACGTAGGGCACAAAGGCCTGATAGTCGGCGGCAAAGCAAAATTCCACGGTTTCATCGTTCACCACGAGGGGTTTGCTGTGGCCGCTGATGAGCCGATAGGCCGCACCGTCGTCATAGGCTCTTACCTCGATGGTGAACTTCTGTGTCGTATAAAGCAACAGCTGTCCGTATTCATCGCTGATGGTCTGCTTCTTATAAAACGGGTTCTGGAAGCTGCCGTCGATGCGCTGCTTCGCCACCTTGCCGACCTTACCAAGACCGAGCGTCTTCTTACCTTGCGTCAGACTGATGTCGATAGCTGACGGCAACAGCACCTGCCGCCCGTCGTAATCAACTGACCATTTCACGGTTTCATCGGTGTTTACCGTCACCTTAACTTTCCCATTGGGGGAGCTCACCTCGTAATTACCTGCTGAAGCTGTTATCGCCATCAGGCAGAAAAGGGTTCCAACAATTGTCTTCATCTTCAGTTATTTTAGTTTGTAATAATCCGTCATTGGCTTTGTCGGCGCAAAGATAAACAAAATAATCCGAAATAAAAGCAATTTATGGGAAAAAGTGTATGAACGGCACTCATTTACAGTCTGTTCTTCTCGTCGTTACCTGCTCCGGAGCCCTTGTACTTCGAGCGAGAGACGTTGAAGTTGTAGCTCAGCGTCAGACCTACGCATTGGGTATAGGTGTACACGTCCTGGTCTGTCAGACCGATGGCATAGTAGGTGGTCATCTTCGTCCTGGCCGTGCGGAAGATGTCGTTGGCATAGAGCGTACACGACAGGCGTTCATTAAAGAACGACTTCTGCAGGCGGGCATTCACCGCAAAACTGTCGCCACGATACATGAATGCCCAATGGTTACTGCCTGTATAACCAATCTGCAACAATGCCTTCATCGTTGAGCTGATGACAAACCAGCTCTTGAGATCGAAGGAGAATTCCGGCTTGTTCAGTTTCTTTGGTGCGCCATACGCTTCGGCATCGAACAACTGCTGATAGTAGTGCAGCGTAGCTGTGGGTTGCCAGAAGCCAAGCTTTGGCGAGGCGACGAGGGTGGCATAGACACGATTCTGATGATCGAAATTCATGGGTTGGAAGATGGCTATCTCCTTCTCTTCATCATACACTCTACCAATGTGGGTAAACAGGTCGTTCTCACGCGTAAAGCCTGCTACGAACGTCAGCCACGAGTAGGTGAGATTAAGGTCGATGCTCTGGCGCACCGACGGGCGCAACAGCGGATTGCCGCCCTCATAGAACATACGGCTGTCATAGACAATCATGGATTCCAGCATACGGTAGGGCGGACGAGTGATACGCTTGCTATAGCTCAACTGGGCACCCCATTTGTCCTTCTGCCATGCAGCTGACAGGTTGGGGAACCAGTCGTTATAGGTGCGGCTGGGCTCTTGCTGCCATTCTCCAAACGAGTAGTAATCTGTTTTTACATGCTCAAAGCGGAGGCCAGCATTCAGGCGCCACTGCCCTAACTGGAGCTCGTATTCAGCAAAACCAGCTATGTTCTTTTCCTTCATCTCGTTTTCGGTCTCAGGTATGATGCCTTCTTCATTGAAATTGCGCCCATAGCTCTTCGTACTCGTTGCCTCAGTTCCACCACTCAGCACGCCCTTCCAGACAGGATATGACAGCACCAGCTTGCCTGCCATCATCTTGCGGTCTTCGCAGTTGAGGGTGGTGATGGTGCGGTCGCCAAGTTCTTGACTATACTCCTGCTGGTTAAGATGGCTCTCCGTCTTGCGTTGCAACATCGTCGCGTTTAAGTCGATGTCCAGTTTTCCTACCTTCCCCACATAATATGTATTCAGTTCCCATACAGGTTTGTCGAGTTCGTCGATATCTGTCTTCAAAAGGACATCCCCGTAGAAGGCGCCATTCTTGAGATAGTTCTGCGTCATGTCTGACTTGAAATTATTATAGAACATCTTCTGCGACGAGAAACTCAGTCCGAGGGAATGGTCAGCATTGAAATCGTAGCTCAGGCCACCCTTGTACTGCAGTGTTGTCCAGGTGCTCCTGACAGGCAATCCCGCACGGACATCGAAGAAGTCTTTCTTGATATGCAACTGCTGCTCAAGGTCCTGATCATTACTGTAGTGCCCGTTGTCGAGGGCCACGTTGGCAAAGGCCTCCAGTCCACCTGTGCGATATTTCAAGGTCAGATCGTCATAGTTGTTCCACTTGTTGTTCTTCCATGTATCGCTGGTCACCATCAGACTCAGTCCTTCGCCCTGCGCCTTCAGTGTCTTGATGCGGATGACGGCATTCACCTCGGCATTGTACTTGGCCCCGGGAGAAGTGATGACATCGACGCTCTTGATATCCACCGATTTCAGCTGTTTCAGTTCGCTGGGGTCGCGTACCTTCTTATTATTGATATAGATCTCGGGCTCACCTTTGGCCAGCACCTCAAACTTACCGTCCTTGCTCTGCACCATCGGAATCATCGACAGCAGATCGTCGGCAGTACCGATATCGTGGAGGATGGAGTGCTGCACGTCTACCGTCATACCGCCCTGGGCCATCTTGTACTGCGGAATCTCACCTTTCACCTCTACGCCTTTCACCATAAAGGTCTCGGGCTGAAGGGTGACGGTGCCGATGTTACCCACGCTGACATGGCGCGTCACCGTCTTATAGCCCACATAGGTCACCTTCAGCATGATCTTCTTCTCACGGCAGGGAATCACGAAGTCGCCATTCTCATTGCTGACACCGCCATTGATGTATGTGGAATTCCTGTCGCTGCTATTGGGATCGGCGGCGCCGTGCAATGAGATGTTGGCAAACTCTATGGGCTGTCCCTCGGCATCGACCACACGCCCGATGACCTTCGCATCCTCCTTCTGGGTACACTCTATGAAGATACGGTTGTCGTCGTAGGTCACTTTCATGGGATAGAAGCCGATGACCTCGCGGATAGCCTCCTTGAGAGGCAGATCGCTGAAATGGCTGGTGACGGTGAAGTCTTCCAGCTCGTCGTAGATGAAATAGATCGTCTGGTCGCTGGTAGCAGCGTTCAGGTCTTCGAGCACTTTGGAGAGCGACTCGTTCTGGTAGTCGCGGCTTAGCCTCTGAGCCTGGGCACACAACGAGAGTGCACAGAGCAATGCTGTGAATAGATACTGTTTCATAAGGTCGGTGGCTAGTGTTATTCTACAATCAGTTTCTTGTTGTCGCGCGTGATATGGATGCGTTCAAACTTATTGAACGTATCGATGACATCGTCGACGGTCGCCTGCTTGTCCCATGTATAGTAGAGACGGATATATCTGCTGGCTTCCTGCCTATAGACCACCTCTACCTGATAGTAAGCGGCAACATCGCCCAGAATGGCTGCAAGCTCGGCATCCTCGTAGACGACGGGGGCTGTCTGAGGCTCCTCTGCGGCAACTGCCTGCGCAGCAGTCTGCCGGCGCTGGCTCCGGATCTCCGTCTGCTGAGAGGGCGCGGATGATTTCCCTGTTGTGCTGTAGGCCACATGATAAGCCGCGTAGGCAATGCCCGACAGCATCAGCACGCCAATAAACATCGCGGCTATCTTCCTGACAGGATAGAAGGAACCTCGATTTTCCCCTGCCTGCTTTCCCCCATTTCTGAATGACTCCCACGCCTCGCCGGCATCAGGCACAGGGACATCCACTTCGTCCAGCATCTGGTCGAGCTGCTCATCGGTGTATCGCTCAGGGTGCAGCAGCATCCTGATCTGCTCTTCTTTCTTCATGCTTCTCTGTCTTTAAAAGTTGAACGTAGTTTCCTCAACCCTTGCACAATGTGCTTATTGACTGCCGAGAGACTGATACCCAGCGAGCTGGAGATCTCCTTGTAAGACTTTTCCTCATCGAAGTGCATGCGGATGATACGACTGGTCTGAGGGGTAAGCCTTTCTTCGACGTAATGGTTGACGGCCCCGATGATCTCCTCATCGTGATCTTCGCTGAGGACAGACATGGCCGAGGTTCCGCCTGCGGCCTGCATCCTTTCAGGCATCAGCAGTCGTGCGGCCTTTTGGCGGGTCTGGCGCTGTGCAATGATGTTGAGGCAGCGATTACGGACGCATGTCAGCAGATAGGTTCTCTGAGACTCCTCCTTCAGCGGGCTGGTACCATCCCACAACTTGGCAAAGACGTCTTGCACCGCATCCTTTGCCTCGTCTTCGTCGCCCAGCAGGATGTAGGCTGCCTTATACATCCTGCCAAACTCCGAAAGGAAGAGTTCCTTGAACTGCTGTTCCCGCTGCGCGAGCAGCTTGTTGTCGATTACGCTGTCCTGCATCTGTCTATCGCTTGCTTTTACCCTATATACAGATAAGCACGGATAATCATTACCCCCCGATAGCGTTTTTCTTGCTTATTTCTTCCAGAAGCGGGAGGTAATATCCTCAAACTCGCCTTGCTCATTCCGGCGATAGAGGCGCTGGTTGGTTGTAGAACTTTTCAATGGCCCCAGATGCTTGATGAAAGGGCCGATCTTGATGTAGTCGAAGTCTTGCTTGTTTATGGCTGATGAGATGACCGTCTTGCCGCTATACCAGGCGACTTTGAACTGCGGATGCTCTTCGTGGATGTACTGTGCCAGCAGGTTGACACCCTTCGGATCGCTGTCGCCACCCATGAAGGATATACAGGTAATGTCGTCGCCGTACTTTTCAATGAAGGCATCGATGGCATCGGCATTGAGCGGCAGGCCAATATCCTCCCAGAGATAATGGCTATGACACCCGGGACAGTGACACGGGCAATTAGAGATGTTAATTGCCAGTGTCACTTCGTCGGGTATCTCCTGAAAGACTATGCCTGTGTTGACGTACTTTAGCATCGCTTAGTGCGCCGTGGCATAATAACGGCGTGCAGCCTCTTCCTGACGTGCCTGTGAGAAATTGCTCACACGCTTCAGATAGCCGATGATTCGCGTCATATAGTCCACATTCTTCGAATGGCAGTGGGGGCACTCCTTCAGATAACGCTTGTCGATATAACCGCAGTCGTTGCAAACGGTATTGGGGATATTGAAGGTGAAGTAGTTGCAACCCTCCTGGGCAGCCACCTTCAGCAGATGCATGTACTGCTGCTTGGAGAGGTGCTCCTCCAGATTCATGTGCAGGGCAGAGCCACCCGTGAGATGCTCAATATAGGGCGCGCCATGGAGCTTGAACTTGTCGATGATGGTCAGCGAGTCATCCTCAACCACGTAGAAATAGCTGTTGTAGCAGTCGCGGGGCACGAAATAGCCGTCTTCACGATCCCACTTGGCATGCTTCACGCCGACATTCTCGGCAGGAATCATCTCGCAGTTGAACATCACGTCCTTCGTGCGATACTTCTTATTATACTGCTCGATAAGTCCGAGGATGCCCTGTACGAAGTGCAGATAGTCGTCATTGGGCGTAATCTTCAGGCCCATGAACTCTGCGGCCTCCACAAGACCGTTGATACCGATCGTCAGATACTGACGGGCGATATTGATATAGCCGGCATCGAAGAGCGGCAGCATGCCGCGGGACTGCAGTTCCTTCAGGTTCTCGTTGTAGGCAAGCTGCACCTTATGGCAAAGGTCAATAATGCTGCCCAGATAGTCCAGATAGTCGATCTCGTGGTTCACGGCAAACTGGATGCAACGGTTCAGATTGATGGTGAGCACGCTCTTGGAACCTGTTGAGACGCCACCGGCACCGAGGGTATAGCTGAAGCCATTGTCGGTAATCTCATTGCGCAGACGGCAGCAAGAGCTCAGCGAGTCTGCATTGTTGCTCATATAGGTGAAGAACGAATGTCCCTCGCTGTACATCTCAGCCGTGAACTCGCCCCATTCAGGATCCTTGCAGTCGCCATTCTCGTCGGTGAGCAGGGCCATGGTCTCCACAGGGAAGGTGAGCAGGGTCTTCGTGCGCTCTTTGTTGAACCACTTCATGAAACGCTTCTGCAGCCATGAGAGGCTCTCCCAATCAGGCTTTGAGCCATCGGGGAAATAGAAATCGCCAAAGATCGACTCGAAGTAATACTTGTCATAGTAGGCAATGTTCCAGAATACGGCCTGATAGTTGCGGGCACCAGTAGGCTGGTTCAGCGTATAGACGATCTGCTCGAAATAGTCCGTGATCACCTTGTCGATGGTGCGCTTCTTCAGCGAGAGGTCTGCCTGATCATCGGGATGCTTCCAATAGTCGGGGCCATACTCCTTGCCGATGAAATAGTTCATATACATCAGGAACTCCGGTGTGGCACAGGCGCCGCTGAGCATGGAGCTTACCATGAAGACCATGTTGACAAAACCACCAGCGAAGGACTTCAGGTTAGTCGGCGCTGTAGAGTTACCGCCAATGGAGGTAGTACCACCAATCAGCCAAGGATACATCGTGATCGAGGCGCAATAGTTGGCCAGCGACGTCTCATCGTTCTTATATATAAAATGGTGAGTCAGCTTATCAATATATTCATCGGCCAGTTCTTTACCATACATCTTTTTAATACGATCCGTCAGCAGGCGACGGTTCAAACGGATAAAGTTTGACTTCGGCAGTTCGCCGATCAGTGTAGCGATATTCTTGTGCTCCACATTGGCATTGGCATCATACTTCGAACCGGTAGCAGCATTCACAGACTCTGTGTATTCGGAAAGGAACATCATCTTCTCCAGCGTATCGCGATCTTCGGTATGCGTCTGGCGATAGAGGATGAACGACTTAGCCACGTTATAGAAGCCCTCACGCATCAGAGCCTCCTCTACCTGATTCTGGATGTTCTCCACCGTAATATCATCATGGATATCCAGATGGCTGAGGATCTTTGAAATGGTTCCCAAGTCTGTTGGGCAATTCACACTGTCGAATGCTTTCACGATCGCATTCATAATCTTGTCGAGGGAGAACTGGTCTTTAGAACCGTCTCGTTTTGTGATGGTAAAGTTTTTAATTTCCATTGTATTGTTTGTTATTGTTTATGCTACCGTTTTCATACAAAGTTATCCGTTTTGGGAAACTTTTTTGTTTTCGGATTTTAAAAAGTTGTCCGTTTTGGAAAACTCAAATCGGTTGCAAAGGTAATAAATTTCCAGAATACTCCATCACTTTTATATCTAAAAAAAATATAAAATGATAATTAAATATAATTTGGGGCGCATTTCACAAAAAAATTGTATCTTTGTCCCCAAGAACTTAATTCTTCATGATTATGAGTACATTTTTAGTTATTATCATCGTATTGGCGGTCATCGTCATTGGTTATTTCATCTCTACCCAGCGTTCACTGGTCAGTCTGGACGAAATGTGCAAGAATGCGCTGAGTCAGATAGAGGTTCAGCTAAACTCGCGTTTCGATGCCATTATGGCAATGGCCAAGACTGCAGCCAAGTATGCGGCGCATGAGTCGGAGACAATCATCCAAGCTATCCAAGCCCGTGGCGGCAATGGCCGCGCCAACACCCCGGAGGCCATCAATCAGCAATCGGATCTGTTAGGGCAACTGCTGGGAAGGATGAACGTGGTGTTCGAGCGCTATCCCGAACTGAAAGCCAGTGAATTATACATCAATGCACAAAAAGGACAACGGGAGTATGAAGAGAACGTCCGCATGAGCCGTATGGTCTACAACGACACAGCTACGAAGATGAACCGCATGGTGCGCCAGTGGCCTTCGAGTTTCGTGGCTTCCATGCTGCACTTCGATGTGAAAGATTACCTGAAAGTGGATAGTGAGGAGAAGAAGCAATACCCCAACCTCGATGAAGCATTCAAGAAGTAAGGTATTCCTGTTGTTGGCGCTGTTGTCATCAGCCACAACACTGTTGGGGCGCCCGCAACTGAAGAATCTGGACATACAGGTAGTCTTGGCTCATAACGGTGATGCCCGTATCACCGAGACCCGCACTATGGACATCGACTCCGAAGGTACGGAGTGCTACATCGTCATCGGCAACCTTAACGGCAGCGAGGTGCGTGACCTTGAAGTGAGCGACGAGACGGGGCAAAGCTATACCAACCTCGGTAGCTGGGATATCAACCAAAGCCGAAATTGGAAAGCCGGCAAATGCGGTATCGTCAGCAAGCATAACGGCTACGAACTCTGCTGGGGTCTTGGCGACAGTGGCAAACGTACCTATATCACCAGTTATACTGTCACCCGTCTGTTGAAAGGCTACGATGACGCTGACGGTTTCAACTATATGTTCGTGACCCAGGGCATGTCACCCCTACCCGACCACGTAAAACTGACCATCATCCCTGAAGACTCCATACACTTTACTGCTGAAAATACTGGTATTTGGGGATTCAGATACAAGGGTGACATCAACTTCATGAATTATCAGATAGTGGCAGAGAGCAGCGAACCATTTGACAGCCGCAGTGCCATGATTGTCATGGCCCGTATCAACAAGGGACTGTTTGAACCTGCCGACATCAGAAGCGGCAGCTTTGAGGATCTGAAGGAGCTCGCCTTCGAAGGGAGCGACTATACCAGCGATGAAGAATGGACCACAGATGACACACTAGCACTGCTCTTCCTCGTCGTCGGGTTCTTCATCGTACCTGTATTATTCCTGATCATATACCTTATATATATATGGAGAGCCAGAAGGAAGGTTATGAAAGACCTGAACTGGTATCGCGACATCCCCTATGACGGCAATCTGCAACAGACGAACAACGTTCTGAATGCCTATAAGTATTTCGGCACAGACTACAACAACCTGCTTTCTGCCTGTATCCTGAAACTCATCAATCTAGGTGCCATTACCATTGAGCAGCATCTGGACAAGAAAGGCAAGAACGTGCAGAATTTTGTCATCCACCCATTGAAGGACGAACAAGACCTGCCCGTACTTCTAAAGAAAGTCCATGCCATTTTCCAACAGGCAGCAGGCAAGGACACCGTTCTCGAGCCAAAAGAACTGAAGGCATACATGAAGAGCGCCTACAACCAACATATCACCGACTCTTTCATCAGTACCCTTCATACCAAGACGAGCATTTCCAATTTGAAGGACCACCTAGACGAAGTGCGCCAGGTCTTTGGTCTTAAGAAATATCTCAAGGAGTTCTCTCTGATCGACGAGCGTCATGTCGGAGAAGTCGCGTTGTGGAAGGACTATATGATCTACGCAACACTCTTCGGCATTGCAGACCAAGTGATACGGGATATGAAAAAGATCAATCCCGAATACTTCAATATGGATCAGGTAGCCCAGCAAATGGCCAACGAGACGACGCTTCCGACAATCTATTCAACGCTACACTCCAGCACCAGCCGTGCTGCTATGAGTAAGGCTGAACGTGAAGCAAGAACTTCTGGCGGTGGAGGTCGCTCCTCGTGGAGTGGCGGAGGCGGAGGCTTTTCCGGCGGAGGCTTCGGCGGCGGCGTCAGATAAACTTGTCTGCTGCAATATCTTGAGCAAGTCAGTACAGTTTTTCGATTCAGCAGACGAATATTACAAATTAATTTCGTACTTTTGCATCCGATAGCGAAAAAAAGAATATGATGGACGATGATTTTGACATACATGAGGAGCGTTTCTCCCAAGGTGAGAAAGACTTTGAGAATGCCTTGCGCCCCTTGAGCTTTTCCGATTTCAGCGGTCAGAAAAAGATCGTTGAGAATCTGGAAGTGTTTGTCGAGGCTGCCAAATATCGTGGCGAACCCCTTGACCATACCCTGCTACACGGTCCTCCCGGCCTTGGCAAAACGACACTCTCGAACATTATTGCCAACGAATTAGGCGTCGGTTTTAAGATCACTTCCGGTCCTGTGCTCGACAAACCCGGGGATCTGGCAGGTATCCTGACCTCACTGGAGAAGAACGACGTGCTCTTCATCGATGAAATCCATCGTCTCTCGCCCGTCGTGGAGGAATACCTCTATTCCGCCATGGAAGATTATCGCATCGACATTATGATTGATAAGGGACCTTCCGCCCGCAGCATACAGATAGACCTCAATCCATTCACGCTGGTAGGTGCCACCACCCGCAGCGGTCTGTTGACAGCTCCACTCCGTGCACGTTTTGGCATCAATATGCACTTGGAGTATTATGAGCCAGAGACCTTACAGGCCATTATCGAGCGTTCCGCCAGTATCCTAGGTGTACCTATCACTGAAGACGCGGCTTTGGAGATTGCAGGCCGCAGCCGAGGAACGCCTCGTATTGCCAACGCCCTGTTACGCCGTGTACGGGATTTTGCCCAGGTAAAGGGCAACGGCAAGATCGATACCAAGATTACAAAAATAGCCTTGACGGCTCTCAATATCGACCAGTATGGTCTTGACGAGATCGACAACAAGATCCTGCTCACCATCATCGATAAGTTTAAAGGAGGCCCCGTCGGCATTACGACCATTGCCACTGCCATCGGTGAGGATGCCGGTACCGTAGAGGAAGTTTACGAACCCTTCTTGATTATGGAAGGTTTCATCAAGCGTACCCCCCGTGGTCGTATGGTAACCGAACTGGCATACAAGCATTTCGGGCGCAATCCCTATAGTGGCAACATTATGGAACCCAATCTTTTTGACTAGTGACTATTTGGCAATATGAGTGAACAGTTAAGAACAGGTATTATCGTTGGGAGTTTCGATCCTTTTACCATCGGCCACGATTCTATTGTGCGCCGTGCACTGCCATTATTCGACCGTCTTGTTATCGGTGTGGTAGGCGACAATGTACACAAGCCCAACATGCGCCCTGCTGAAGAGCGCATGCAGGCAATTCTGGATCTATATGCTGACGAAAGTCGTATTGAAGTAAAGACATTTCATGGTCTGGCGATGGATTTCGCAAAAGCAGAGAATGCCCAGTTTATCGTCAAGGGGGTGCGCAACACCAGTGATTTCGAATACGAACAATGGCAAGCCGATTTTAATCGTAAGTTAGGCGGTATCGAGACTATCTTACTCTACACGGAACCAGAATTAGCCAGCATCTCATCAAGTGCGCTACGAGAATTGTCGCACTTTGGAGTTGACGTAAGCGAATATATCCCAACAGCAAAAGGTAAAAAGAAATAATCATGATAACATATAACACTGACGGGGTGAAATTCCCCAATATCAAGAAACGTGAGACATCCAACTGGATTCATAAAGTAGCTGAATCCTATGGCAAAAAAGTTGGCGAAATAGGCTATATGTTTGTTAATGACGAAAAAATACTGGAAGTCAATAACGAATATCTCGGCCACGACTATTACACCGACATCATCACCTTCGATTATTCAGAAGGCAAAGTTCTTAATGGTGATCTTGTCATCTCTCTCGACACCGTCTTCACTAATGCCGACAAATTCAGTCGCCCATATGATGAAGAACTTCACCGTGTCATCATTCATGGAATTCTCCATCTTTGTGGTATCAATGACAAAGGGCCAGGAGAACGCGAAATTATGGAGGCTGCAGAAGAAAAGGCGCTGGCAATGAGATAATTTATATCAATAATTGCCCCTTTTTTTCATCAATAAAACAAAATGAATATCTTATGCGAAAAAAAGAACGTCTATTATTTCAAAAAAATGTCTACTTTTGCACCCGAAAAAAGTAATTCATATATATGATAGAAACCAGCAGAGGGTTAAACGACAGCTATATAGAGCAAAATAGAGGGCCAAAAATTAATGAAGCATTAGACGGCGACGTGATGTTTCTGCATGATTTGCGGAAGATCACGAATCTATCGGCAATGAGGAAAGGGTATAATACCATTATCCATTGTCAGGGAGGCCGCATTCTGGTAGAAATCGGTGGTAATCAACAGGTTAAAATACGACCTGGGCAAATGTTACTGATTCCTGCGGGAAAACTAGTACAACCGCTGATGATCAGTACAGACGTAAATGCCAGTGTCCTGTTGATTTCGGACAAGACGCTGAAATCTGCGCTTGGCAACCAGTTGAGCATTTGGAATAAAGCGATGTATATGAAGGAAATATACGTTGTTGAGGAAGCCGGATGGGTAGAAGCGATGGAGAGCTATGCACGGACTATTTTCAAGACGGGGCCTCTGCCTGTTCTCTTTCGCGAGATCCTCTCTTCATTCCTGCGGATGATGCTGTTGATGATTTGTGAAGAACTGATGCAGCACGATGACATGACCAGTCTGAATGATGCCTCAACGACGCATGACAAAGAGGTCTTCAACGAGTTCCTCCAACTGCTATCCCAGCAGAATCAGAAACGCCAACGCGTATCGTACTATGCTGACAAAATGAACATTTCTCCCAAGTATCTCTCATCTATCTGCAAGAAAGTAAGTGGAAAAAACCCCATGCGCTGGATCACAGAGAATGCGATGCAAGACTGTTATTCTCTACTGAAAGATACTGATTTAAGCGTAAAAGAGATCTCGAATCGTCTGGGCTTTCCTAATCCCTCTTTCTTCGGACAGTATTTCCGGGAGCAGGCAGGAGTGACACCTATGGAATATCGGATAGAACATAAAAGGATATAATGATGATGAATGAAGTAAAGATTGTCAAAGTAACCTCTCAAAGAGAGATGGATGACTTCATCCACGTGGTAGATGATATCTATCGCGATTATCCTCAATATGTTCCAGAGTTTGAGAATGATGTCCGTGGACTTTTTTCCATCAAGACGAATCCCGGACTGGAATTTTCAGACATCCAGCCATTTGTTGCCTATCAGAACAATCAGGTCGTAGGCCGTATTGTAGGCATCGTAAACCATAAGGCTAATAAAAAGTGGAAGACGAACAACGTGCGTTTCTCCATGATAGAGTTCATCGACGACCTCAATGTATCTCGGGCTCTCCTCGAAACCGTAGAAAAATGGGGAAAGTCTTTGGGAATGGAAAATATTCACGGTCCTCTCGGCGTGACCGACTTTGATAAGGAAGGTATGCTTGTAGAGGATTTCGATTTGACGGGTTCGATGACCGCCATCTATAACCCCCCATATTATCCTCGCCACATGGAAGCATTAGGCTTTGCCAAAGAGGTGGACTGGTTACAAGTACGCATTAATATCCCCAAGGAAGTGCCTCCCAGATATGCGAGGGTGGCACAATACGCCAGAGAGAATATCGGCCTGCGTGTCAGGAAATGTTCCATGAAAGAGTTATTAGGTGAATATGGACAAAAGGTTTTCGCCTTACTCAATCAGGCATACGCTCCTATCTTCGGTTTCTCGGAGCTTTCACCTAAACAGGTGGACAACTTCCTCAACAAGTACCTGAGGCTAATCGACAAACGGATGATACCAATTATTGAAAACGACAAGGAAGAAGTCGTTGGTGTTGCCGTAACAATGGGAAGTTTGGTCAAAGCCCTGCAGTTGTCTCGAGGCCGCCTGTTTCCTTTCGGGTGGTATTATCTGCTCCGTTCTTTGAAATGGAAGCACGAGGAAAGTGCAGAGATGCTATTGATCGCCGTTCGTCCTGACTATCAAGGATTAGGTGTCAATGCGATGTTCTTTGACAACCTTATACCTATTTATAATAAATATGGCATCCTCTGGGCAGAGACGGGGCCTCAGCTAGAGGATAATGTACGAGAACTGACGCAGTGGAAACCGTTAAAGCCGGCATTCGTCAAACGGCGTCGCTGCTACATTAAGAAATTGTAATTACATAACAAATAAAGAAAATGGAAAGAAGAGTAGTAATAACAGGACTGGGAATATGGTCGTGCTTAGGAACGACACTCGACGAAGTACGCCAGTCGCTGTATTCCGGGAAAAGTGGCATTATTTTCAGTCAAGAACGCAAAGACGCAGGTTTTCGTTCTGCCTTGTGTGCTGATGTACCCAAAGCCAATCTTAAGCCATACATCAATCGTGACTTGCGTAAGTTAATGCCTGAAGAAGCAGAATATGCTTATATGACGACACTTCAGGCCTTGGAACATGCGCATCTTGACCAGGACTTCCTGGATAAGAACGAAGTGGGTGTCATTTTCGGCAATGACTCTGTAGCAGAAGCTACCATGCGTGCTTTGGACAAGTTCCGTCAGGCTGGTTCTACAGCCGCTTGTGGAAGCGGGGCGATTTTCCAGTCTATGAACTCAACAGTGACCATGAACCTGGCCACTCTGTTTCATCTGAAAGGCATTAACCTGACTGCATCTGCAGCCTGCGCTTCGGGCTCCCACTCTGTGGGTCTGGGATATCTCCTCATCAAGAACGGCCTACAGGACTGTATCGTTTGTGGTGGAGCACAAGAAGCCAATATGTTCAGCGTCGCTTCCTTCGACGGACTTATGGCCTTTTCCAATCGTGAAGATGAGCCCACGAAGGCAAGTCGTCCCTTCGACAGAGACCGTAATGGATTAATTCCAGGTGGTGGTTCCGCCACAATTATTATTGAGAGTTATGAACACGCTGTAAAACGCGGTGCGCCTATCTTGGCAGAGATCGTCGGATGGGGATTCTCAGGCAACGGCGACCATATCTCAACCCCAAATGTTGCAGGCCCTGCCCGCTCTTTGGAACTCAGTCTTAAGAATGGTGGTATCAATCCACGCGATATCGGCTATGTGAACGCTCATGCCACTTCTACCAAGGCTGGTGATGGCCGTGAGGCACTTGCCATTGCCCAGATTTTCGGCGATTACCGCGTACCTGTAACCTCTACAAAGAGCCAAACAGGCCATGAGATGTGGATGGCAGGTGCTTCGGAACTCATCTATTCGTTGCTGATGATGAAAAACGACTTTATCGCAGGATCGCTCAACTTCGAGAATCCCGATGAGGAGACCGCCTGCATCAACGTCATTCCCGAAACGAAGGAGACACATTTCGACATGTTCCTCAGCAACTCTTTCGGCTTCGGCGGCACTAATTCGACATTAATTATCAAAAATTTATAAAGTAAAGTTATGACACGTAATGAAATCATTGAGCAGGTAAATGGCCTGCTGGAAGAAGAGTTCGAAATCGAACAGAGTGAGTTTGCACCTGATGCTTCTATGAAGGAAGTGCTTCAGCTTGACAGCATTAACCTCGTAGACCTGGTTGCCCTTGTACAGTACACTTATAAGATCACCATCCCCTCAGAAGACCTGCCGAAGATGAAGACCTTCAACGACCTGTACGATTATATTGAGCAGCATCTGGAGAAATGACATCATTCTTCGTAAGGCTCTCTGAGTATTTCAGCAACCACCGGCTAGCTTGCTGGCTGTCGATGGTTGCCCTGTTTGTCTTTTTCGGCTACTTTGCCACTCAGATTCATCTGGAAGAAGACATCAATAAACTGATGCCGTCGTCAAAAAACGAAGACGGCACCACCAAACTTGCCTTTGCTGATCTGAAAATCAAGGACAAGACATTCTTATTGTTTGAAGGAAAGAATCCAGAGAACCTTACGGAGATCTGCGATAATTTCGTAGATTCATTACTTCTACGCGACTCTGTCAGTCAGACGATCGGAGACATCTTCTACCGCCTGCCCGACGACTTGATGATGGATGGTGTGGACTATCTGAGCGAGCATTTCCCGGCATACATCGACACTTCTGCCTACGTACAGTTCGATTCGTTACTGACACGTGAACATTTCATCACGCAGATGAAGCAGAACCACGAAGACCTGACGGGTGAATTTGGCGAGATGTTCCCAGAATTGATTCAGATGGATCCCATGGGTATGCGGAATGTGCTAGCCAAACAGATGATGCCCCTATTGAATGCCGGAGGAGGCAGTTACAAAACGATCGACGGCCATTTCTTTGTACCTGACTCAACGGTCTGTATCGCTTTTATCACACCACGTTTCTCTGCCACTAATACTGGTCAAGGATCAGCATTGTTCCAGATGCTGAATGAACAGATTGACCATTTTGCCAAGAGCCATCCTGATATACGCATCAGCTACCATGGCACACCTGCCAGCGGCTTTTATAACTCTACGCAGATCAAACACGACCTGACGACCACCATTACTGGAGCACTTATCCTTGTATTGGTATTCCTCTTTATCTGTTTCCGTAACTGGGACACCATACCGCTATTGTTATTGCCTGTGGCATTTGGAACACTCTTCGGCCTTGCCATGATGTACTGGCTGAAAGGGCAGTTCTCGCTTTTGGCCTTAGGAATAGGCGGTGTCGTACTCGGTGTGGCATTAAGTTATGCACTCCATATCATAACCCACTTCAAGTACGTTGGCGACACGAAAAAACTATTGCGCGACCAGGTAAAACCTGTATGGTTGGGCTGTCTGACCACCATCGGTTCCTTTGCAGGACTGATCTTTATCCAAACAGATCTTTTACAGGACTTTGGACTCTTTGCTGCCTTTGCCATTCTGGGCACGACCTTATTCAGTCTGACTTATCTGCCCCAACTGTTGAGCGCAAAACGAAATAAAGTCAACAAAAATGCCTTCGCCCTCATTGACCGTATCAACACCTATCCTTTCGACAGGAAGAAAGGACTGATTGCCATAATCGTCATAATCATGGCAGTCTGCGTTGGTGCTTATCTCATCGGTGGAACGCGTTTTGATGCCGACATGCACAATCTCGGCTATCTGGATGAGATGACCGAATATTCGGAGAACTTGCTCCGCGACAAGACCTACACTGGTGACAAACAGAAATATTTTGCCAGCGAAGGTAAAACGATGGAAGAGGCCATCGAGCATTTTAGTATCCTTGACGAGAAGTTAGACTCACTCAAGCGACTCGGACTTGTAAAGAGCTACACACCTACCAACCAGATTTTTGTACCTATCAGTAAGCAGCAAGAGCGCATTAAGGCCTGGAAGGAATACTGGACAGATGACCGTCTCTCAAAGGTACAACGCCTTATTGCTGAGACAGCCCCACAAGCCGGACTGCGTCCTGAAGCCTTTGAATCTTTCTTTGAGGCAGCCAGAGCCGATTATGAAGCAGACTCTCTTTATGCCGCAGGCCTCATCCCTGAAGGCTATCAGTCAACACTCATGGAACAAAGCTATGGTGGCAATTATCTATGTTTCACTTCTGTCCGCTGTGCAAATGACTCTATAAGAAGTAGTCAAAGCGATTATATCCGTATTTGTGATGCTATTGCTCAAGACCCTCATCTCTTAGTCCTTGACACCTATTATTATACAACAGATACACTGATACACATGAGTGAAGATTTTAATGTATTGCAATGGATCTCCATGCTTTTCGTCTTCCTCGTGTTGTTTATCAGTTTCCACTTCAATATCAAACATACCCTGTTGGGCTTTATGCCTATTCTGCTGAGCTGGATGATTGTACTCGGTGCAATGGTGATTTTCAACATGAGATTTAACCTCATCAACATCATCATCTCCACCTTTATCTTCGGTATCGGAGTAGACTACAGCATTTTTGTCATGAATGGCCTGACTGATAATGATAGTCAGAAACTGAGCTACCACAAGACGGCGATCTTCTTTAGCGCCATCACCCTGATAGTGACCGTCAGCAGTATGGTTCTTGCCGTACATCCTGCTATCAAATCGGTAGGTTTCTCTACTTTAGTGGGCCTATTGTCGGCTGTTGTCCTATCTTATGTCCTTCAACCTGCCGTCTATCGATGGCTAAACCGCAATAAGGCATGAAATACGACGTAGTAATCATAGGAAGCGGTTTCGGTGGACTTGTCTGTGCACACTTGCTGTCACAGACAGGCAGAAGTGTATTGGTTCTGGAAAGACAGGTACAGCCAGGCGGTTGTATCCAGAGCTACCGCCGCCACAATAACACCTTCGATACTGGACTACACTATATTGGAGGTTTGGGTGAAGGTCAACAGCTGAATAAGATCTTTTCACACCTGGGACTCATGAAACTGCCCTGGCATCGCCTGGATCCTGACGGATTTGACCTGGTGACAATTGCAGGGCAGACTTATGCTTTCGCTGAAGGCTACGAACAGTTTGTCAGTAGGTTAGCAGACCATTTCCCACAGGAAAGGGAGGCTTTACGACAATATACCGAGGCACTCCAACGGGTAGACAATGTAGATTTCGGCTCGAATGATGCCTATCGGCTATTTGGCATCAGTGCCTATAAATATCTGACAGAGACCTTCTCGGATCCTTTGCTCATCAATGTGCTCTCGGGAACCGCCCTGAAAATGGAGCTGCGACAAGAGTCCTTGCCATTTTTCACCTTTGCCCATGGCAACAGCAGTTTCATTCAGAGCAGCTGGCGCCTGAAGGGTGACGGTAACCTGATAGTACAATCCCTCACTGATGATATCCGCGCTCATGGCGGTGAAATCATTTGCCGTGCGGAAGTTGAGGAACTTATTGAGAAGGAAGGACGAATCGTTGCCGCCAAGTGTAGAAACGGGGAGATTTATGAAGGCAACACTTTCATCAGCGACATCTATCCTGCACAGACCTTCGAGATGATCAAAGAATCTCAGGTCTTACGCAAGCTTTTCCGTCGTCGCATGAGCAGTATGGAGAATACGTTTGGCATTTTCACAGCCTCACTCCTGCTGAAGCCAGAAACCCTCCCCTATTTTAACCATAACAAATGGGTTTATCGCCGACCTAATGTATGGACCTTCTATCAAGATCCTGGTGCTGTCGGTGGCGTGATGATTAGTTGCCGTGTTCCAGAAACGGGCAATTACACCACGCAAGTAGATCTGCTGACACCCATGCCCAAGCAGCTGTTTGAAAAGTGGTCTGACACGCATATCGGACATCGTGGCGAAGCGTATGAAGCCATGAAGCGACAGATGGCCGATGAATGCATCGCTCTGGCAGAGACTGTCATCCCGGGGCTGCATGATATGATTAGTCAGCAATACACCAGTACGCCACTCACCTATCGCGACTATACGCTGACACCCGACGGTTCTGCCTATGGCGTGAGAAGAGACTGCCGTAACCTCGTCATCACCATGCTGTCACCAAGGACACCGATTCCCAATCTGCTGTTAACAGGACAAAACCTGATGCTCCATGGCTTGGAAGGCGTCAGCATGACGGCTTTGCTCACATGTTCGGAATTATTAGGAAAGGAATATATAAAAAAGATTATTAATTAAAATAAAGTATAAGCAGTATGAAAAAATTGTTGCTATTTCTAACATTTTTGTGCCAGTTCACTATAGGTGTAGCCCAGCAGGCAGACTTCCAGAAAGCCGTAGCACGTTATAAAAATACCACAAGCGTAACCGCGACAGCCACTAAGACCACACACAGACAGGCTGTAGCGAAAGATGCAGTTACCAAAGGACAACTCACTATGAAGCGTCCGTCAACAGTCAGTATCGTGATGGAAGGAGGAAAGGACCAGCTGCTGATGCAAGGCAGCACCTTTACGATGGTAGTCAAAGGGAAGAAGCATACCACCAGCAGTGAGAAGAACGTACAGTTTGCTTCCTTCCAGACGGTGTTTGAGAGTATCCTATCTGGTGGTGCTAAGGATATTTCAAAGTTAGGCGACCTGACCATCAACAAAGAGGGTAACGCCCTTGTGCTGACCATCACACCAAAGGCAGAAGACAAGAAGACTGCCCGCAGAATGCTATTCTCTTCGTTCGTGCTAACCATCGACACGAAGACTTCCGAACTGAAATCGCTCCGGATGAATGAACGCTCGGGCTATACAGAATATACATTTTCAGGATATCAGTTTAAATGATCAGACATCAGAAGATCTATCTTTTCATCTGCCTGTTGCTATGCTGCCTGCCGATGATGGCACAGCAGATCTCAGGAAAAGTCACCGATGCAGAAACAGGTGAAGAAATCCCTTATGCCAGTGTGGTTTATAAGGGACACAACGTGGCTGTCATCTCTGATCTCGACGGAATCTATCATATCCATCGGCACCAAGGATGGAGCATAACCTTCAGTGCCGTAGGCTACCAGTCACAGGTTATCAAAATCGATGAGAAGACAAAGAGTCCGCTGGATATAGCCTTAAAACCTGACAGACAACAATTGGCAGAGGTAACCGTCAGCGCAAAGAAAGGCAAGTATAGCCGAAAGAACAATCCTGCCGTAGAGTTGATGAAGAAGGTTATCGCAGCGAAGAAACTGTCCGATCTGGCAAACCACGACTATTACAAATATGATAAGTACGAGAAGCTGACACTGGCAGCCAACGACCTGACTCCCAGCCGTCTGGAAAAGAAGCCATTCTCCAGTACCCCATGGTTGCTTGACCAGGTGGAAGCCTGCCAGTATAACAAGAAGATGATACTGCCTATCAGTGTCGATGAAACGGTTTCAGAGATTATCTATCAGAAGAATCCTCAATCCAAAAAGACGATTATCAAAGGAGAACAGTCATCAGGTATCAACGACCTGATCCAGACTGGCGATATCTTGAATATCGTCTTAAAAGATGTCTTTACAGACGTAGATCTCTACGACGACCAAATCCGACTGCTGCAGTTCCCGTTTACTTCACCCATCGGCAAGGACGCCATCGCCTTTTATCGCTTTTATATCCAGGATACGCTCAAGATAGAGCGCGACAGTTGTATCCACCTTCACTTCCTGCCGAATAACCAAATGGACTTCGGCTTCCGTGGAGACATCTATATCCTGAAGGATTCTTCATATCACGTACGTCGTTGCGAACTGACGCTTCCCAAACAGACTTCTGTCAACTTCGTCAAGAACCTGCGGATAGAACAGGATTTTGAGCAGTTGGACAATGGCGAGTGGGTTCTTACCCGCGACGACATGATCACAGAGTTGGAGTTCGCTAAGTTCATCCAACAGGCAATCGTCATCCGGAATACGCGACTTACTGACTATTCTTTCGAGCCGCTGCCCAAAAAGATGTTCAAGGGAAAACGCACGGAAATCAAGGAACCTGATGCTGGTATGCGTGGCAAGACGTTCTGGAACCAATACCGTCAGGTAGAACTGACGAAGAGTGAAAGTTCCATGGACAGCTTTATCAAGCAGATCCAGAACATCAAGGGATTCAAGTACATTATGTTCGGTGTCAACGCGCTGATTGAAAACTCTATCGAAACAGGAGAGCCCAATAAGATAGACATTTCACCCGTCAATACGATATTAACCCGTAATAAACTCGACGGCTGGCGAAACAGACTCAGTTTCCAGACTACAGCCAATCTGAACAAACGGTTCTTTACCTCTGGCTACTATGCACATGGTTGGGGTAGCCACAAAAATTACTACAGCGCCTCGGCCACCTATTCATTTATAGATAAGGTATATATGCCTTGGGAATACCCGAAGCGTACCCTGAAATTGGAGAGCACCTACGATGTCTGCACACCCAGCGACCTATTCCTGCCTACTGATAAGGATAACTTCCTGGTGGCCTTCAAATGGACGGGCATCGACAAGATGATGATCTTCAATCGTCAGCAACTGGCATTTGAATATGAGGCATACGGTGGACTCAGGTCAACGCTGAAACTCAAGGCTGAAGAATTTGAGGCTTGTGGTGCCATGTCGTTCCGAAAACTAAACGAGCCGTATGTGGAATACGAAGAGATGGTGCCTCATCATGAGTTCCTGCGCACCACCGAACTCTTCGCAGAACTCCGCTATGCACCTGATGAGACCTATATCAACAGCAAACAGCGTCGTGTAA
Source organism: uncultured Prevotella sp. (assembly GCA_900314995.1). Classification (GTDB taxonomy): domain Bacteria; phylum Bacteroidota; class Bacteroidia; order Bacteroidales; family Bacteroidaceae; genus Prevotella. Next base: position 4,806 of record OMXK01000004.1, on the reverse strand, counting down.
CCATCAACCACGATGCGCCTGCCATCTCCATCAGCCATACCTTCGGCTTCAGGAACATTCTTGGCGGTCAATATACCAGCAATCTCACAGAGGCCAAGATCTATAAGCGCTTCTGGCTCAACAGCTGGGGTAAGATTGATGCTTTCGTGAAAGGCGGTGTCCAGTGGAACCAGGTACCTTACCTGCTCCTGATACAGCCGCCTGCCAACCAGTCGTTTGTTATCGAAGAGGAGATGTTTAATCTGATCAACAACATGGAATTCCTCAGTGATCGCTATGCCTCGCTGATGCTCTCATGGGACCTGAACGGTAAGTTCTTCAATCGTATCCCGCTGATCAAGAAACTGAAGTGGCGTGAATATCTGGCAGTGAATACCTACTGGGGAGACTTGTCTGACAAGAACAATCCCTTTCTCCCACAGAACGCCAATAGCAACAAGCTGATGTATTTCCCCAGAGGCTGTAATGTGATGGATCCCAAGCAGCCTTATGTCGAAGTCATCGTGGGTATACACAATATCTTCAAACTGATCCATGTGGAATATGTGCGCCGCCTGAATTACCTCTATCTGCCCACAAGTGAGAAGTGGGGTATCAGGTACATTTTCCGCTTAACATTCTAATAGATTGCAATATGAATGAACAATATTATCAGACGCTGAAATCTGCTGAGACAGAAGACTGGCTGGATTTCCATGTCATCCGCCCTTTCTGTTTCCAACTGGCACGCCTTTTTGCCCATTTCGATATCCATCCTAACACCGTTACCATTGCCTCAATGATCATCGGAGCCGGCAGTACCTGGTTCTTTGCACATGGATCTTTCTATTACGAGGGCATAACGGGGCTGGCCAACAATCTCTTCGCCATCTTCCTGCTGATGTGGGCCGATTTCTTTGACTGCACAGACGGTCAGCTGGCTCGTCTGACAGGCAAGAAAAGTCACGTAGGCCGCATCCTTGATGGTGTTGCGGGCTTCGTGTGGTTCATTCCCATCTATCTTGGCTTGGTATGGCGATTCTTCTTGCACCATGACCTTGAGTTCTCATGGCTGGGCATCAGCAACACTTCGGAGAATACAATCATCATAACGGCTATCGTATTGGTATTGGCATGCATTTCAGGATTTATGGGGATAGGAGGCCAACAGCGACTGGCCGACTACTATATCCAAATACACCTCTTCTTCCTCAAGGGCGAAAAGGACAGCGAGCTCGACAATTCTGCCCGCCAACAGGAGATCTATGACCAGATGACAAAAGATACGCCCTACTATGAAAGATGGTTTCAGAAATCCTATATCGACTATACCAAAAAGCAGGAGAAGTCTACACCGCAGTTCCAGCGGTTAATGACGGTATTGAAACAGAAATACGGTGGCATTGACAAGATGCCCGAGGGTGCTCACAAGGAATTTCACGATAAATCCCTGGCACTCATGAAGTGGAATGGTCTGCTTACCTTCAATTTCCGTTCATTCTGGCTGTTCTTGTTCTGCCTATTGGATATCCCTGCCATGAATTTCGTCTGGGAAATCATCGCCATGGGTCTTCTTACTAAATATGTCAATTATCGTCACGAAGCATTCTCAAAGAAGATTGCCGACATGATATAATATATGATAAAGGTATGAAGTGGACGAAACAACGACTGAATAACCTGTTTTTCTTTCTCGGCATAGCCGCTGTAGTGGTGATGCTGCTGACGTTCGACGTCAGTTTCATCGAATTGTGGCAGCATCTGTGCCATGCAGGTTACTGGCTGATTCCGATAGTCGGCGTTTGGATCCTCATTTATGGCATCAATGCCCTTTCCTGGCAAACGATCATACGCAGCAAATGCAGGGAAGCAGAACATGATGGCACCAGTACCGTCAAGGAAATCAGCTTCTGGCGCATCTATCATCTGACAATTACAGGCTATGCCCTGAACTACGCCACACCTGTCGGCGGCTTAGGCGGCGAACCATACCGTATCATGGAGTTGTCGAAAGATATCGGCAATCAGCGTGCTGCATCCTCTGTCATCCTCTATGCGATGATGCATTTCTTCGCGCATTTCTGGTATTGGTTCTCCAGCATCTTCATCTATCTGGCGCTGGCAGCCATCGGCGATCTGCCTATCAATACAGCTATCGCCACCCTGCTTGGCATCGTCATCGTATTCTGCCTCATTGCCTTCTACATCTTCTCCAAAGGCTATCGTAACGGTCTAGTGGCAAACATCATCCGTTGGATAAGTCATATCCCCGGACTGAAGGGGTGGAGTATCCGTTTTCAGGAGAAACATAAAGAGTCGTTGCGCAATATCGATGAACAGATTGCTGCGCTCTATGCCAACGACAAGCAGGCTTTCTATCGCAGTCTGCTGCTGGAGTATCTCTCACGCGTCGTTCAGAGCAGCGAGGTTATGTTTATGCTCCTGTTGTTTGGCATTGACTGCGGCGGCGGTTTTTCAGGGCTGCTGCTCACATTCCTGCACAGTTTCCTGATTGTGTCGTTCACAACGCTCTTTGCCAATCTGATAGGCTTCCTGCCCATGCAGCTCGGCGTTCAGGAGGGTGGTTTCGTGCTCTCGATTGCTGCCCTTGGTCTTTCTGCAGCCTTAGGCATCTTCGTGAGTATCATCTGCCGCGTCAGGGAAATCATCTGGATTATCATAGGAATATTACTGATGAAAATATATAAATAATAAAAACACATAAGACTCTATGGAAGAAGTAATGAACTATCTCGACAGAAACGAGTTTAACTTTGAGCCCAGCCAGAAAGTGGTTGATGCCATCAAGCGTTTCGATCCTAAGACGCTCTGTTTCTATACCCGCATTTACGATCAGGGTAAGAAAAGCGTCATCTCTGTACGTCTCAGCGAGATATACGGCATACCTGAGGAGCAGGTACTCTTGACCTATGGCGGAGAGGATATGTTAAAGAATGCCATCCACTATTTCCTGATGGTTGGCGACAATAAGAAGATCCTCATCCCTGAGTTCTCATGGTGGTATTACAATCGTGTTGCCAGCGAGTGTGGCGGCACCTTTGAAATGTATCCGCTTCATGAGAAGGATGATACTTTCGCCTACGACATCGATGAGGTAATTGAATACACAAACCGTGTTCATCCGCGCATGCTGTTGCTGGCATCGCCCAACAACCCGACAGGTAATGGTCTGACATCCGAGGAAATCGGACGTATCATGGAGCATATCCCTTCAGACACGATGGTACTCATCGACGAGGCTTACGCCAGCTTTATCACTTCGGATACCGATTATATTGCTCCGCTGGTCAACAAGTACAGCAATCTGATTATCTCGCGTACCTTGTCTAAGTTCTACGGTCTGCCTGGGCTCCGTGTGGGTTTCGGATTCATCGGCAAGGGTCACGAACAGTTCGAGAGCTATGTCAATAAGTATCTCGGCTATAACCGCTTCTCTGAGGCCGTTGCTCTGGCTGCACTCGACAGCGATGAGCACTATCGTCGGGTAGCCGATGATATGGAATGGGGCCGTCAGCTCTATAAGAAGGAACTGGGCAATCTTCCCGGATTCAAGGTATATAAGTCGGTAGCCAACTTTATCCTCATCAAGTATCCACTAGAGATTAAGGACGCCTTGATGGATGCTCTGAAGATTCAGAACTATAAGATCAAGTTTATGGGCGACAAGGGTCTGGAGTCGTGCCTCCGCATCACGCTGGGCCGCAAGGAGCAGACACAAACGGTGGTCGACACCATCCTGAAAGTAGTTAAAGAGCAGCAATCATGATTGGAGTAATTCTGGCAGCAGGCATGGCCAAACGTCTGCGTCCTTTAACAGATACGATGCCTAAATGCCTGCTGAAGGTCGGCAAGCGCACCTTGCTGGAGCGCACCGTCGATGCGATGCGCCAGACTGGCATTAGCGAATTTGTGGTGGTGACAGGTTATCGGAGCGAGATGATCCGTGAGTTCCTCGATGATTACGCCAGCAAGACACAAAGCAAATTCACCTTTCTCCACAATGCCGACTATGAGCACAACAACAACATCTATTCGCTTTGGATGGCCGGCGAAGTGGTTCGCGGCAAGGAATTCCTGCTGATGGACAGCGACATCCTTTGCGATCCTGCGGCTGTTGTGCGCATCGCTGAGGAGCCAAGTGCGGCCTTGGCCGTAAACCGGCATGAACTGGGAGAAGAAGAGATGAAGGTGGTTGTCGACGCCGAAAACCGCATCACAGAAATCAGCAAGACTTGCCGCCCAGAGGATGCGATGGGCGAATCTGTGGGTATCGAGAAGATTACCGCTGCGTATAGCGAAGCACTCTATCGCGAACTCGATCAGATGATTCTTCAGGAACAGCTTATCGACATCTTCTACGAACGAGCCTTCGAACGCCTGATTCCTCAAGGCCAGACCTTCCGAGTTGTAGATACCACCAACTACTTCTCTTATGAACTCGACACACCTGAAGACTTCAAGCGTGCACAGGAACTGATGCCTGAAGAACTGTTATAAACAACTTATTTCCAACCCTTTTGCGACAGATTTCATGCCCTTGCATGGAGTTTGTCGCAATTTCGTTTTACTGTCGCTACAACTGAAGACAAAAAAGAGAAAAAAAGTTGGAATGAGCCAAAAACCGTCGTACCTTTGCATCGTCAATCAGAACAAAAACGGTTGACAAGTGATTTGAGAATATAAAAATAAAATAGTATTAACAATTAAAAAATTAAAGAAAGGAAAAGAATTATGGCAAAGACACCAGTTTCAATGAAGATCGACGGTTACAAGGACCGCGAAGTAATGATGGTTAACTACGAGTTC
>OMXK01000045.1 GCA_900314995.1 uncultured Prevotella sp. | reverse complement strand
GTTAAAGAAATCATCAAACATTGTTGGGAACCAACCGTTGCTTTTCATTAATCCGTTCAACATAATCAATACCTCCTAATTATACTTTTAGTTTAACTTGTTTGTTCTGATCGCCTCTGCTTGTTTGCTTCGGCTCTCACTAACAGATAAGCAAAGTACATGCCTATGGAAAGAATCCGTGCCAGAATGACAATCGCAGAAGTCAAACTGGCACGGAATTTAAACTGGATTAAACAATGCTGACGTTATCTTAAACTCCTTTAAACATTTGCTTACTATTTGTTCTTTGCAGACATTCATGCAGATTGCCTTACTTTATATACTTCAATGATTATTTGTTTCTGCTTGCTGCCACCCAGACAGGTTCTTCGCTCATCACGGGCTTGTTGACTGCCATAACACCAGAGAGGTTGTGTGGCACGTATGGCTCTTCCAGATAGCGGATGTCGTCGGCTGTCAGACGAACATCGAGTGACTTCACGGCTCCCTCGATGTGGTGCAGTTTGGTGGCTCACGCAGGGCACGTCCCACATACTGTTCTGATGTTCCCAACTGATAGGCAATAGCCGTATCAAAGAAGTTCATGATTGTTCAGAAGATGGATGCTGCCAATGAATACAGGTAGCTGCCGAAACTGATGAGTACCCATATCATCACTACTATGAGCAGTAGTAGGATGATGAGGATGATGGCCGACTGCCAGGCCCGTTGGTTAACATGCTTGATGACGGTTTCGTCGCCGTCAACGAAGCCCTGTATCATCTGCATGTTCTTGATGTTTGCACGGTGGAAGATGTCGATCACGTCGCCTACGAAGAAGGGTATCATGCCCATCAGAACGTCGCGGAAGGCGTTATTCAGAACTGCCAGCGTTAATGGGATGCTCTTGATAATCCTCAACGAGAAATAGACAAACGGCACAACGCAGATCAGGGCTATGGCATCACCCCAGCCGGGAATGATTCCGATGAGCGCATCCAGATAGTATCGGTCCATATAGCGGGATAGCCCCGACATCGTCTGATAGGCCTTGTTGTCCATCAGTCGCTTGCGGCGTAATTCACGTTTCTCGTCTTTATTCATCTAGATGACTATTGCTATCTTTTGTGGTTTTAGTATTTTTCTGCCCTCGCTTACTCGCATATTTGACCTTCACAATCTCGTATGAGTTCCGTGTCAGTTCCTGCAGCAAATTATCTGGCGCAGTATTTGGATTGATGCCAATCCAGTGCTTCGGCGATTCGTTATATGGATTGCCGATACAGTCATACTGTGCTTTCAGATCATCAATGCGCTCTGGCTGACATTTCAGTGAGATGACTGAGAAGTCATTGCAGTCGAAGAATGAGAACATGTGCCCCATCACGTAGAATACCAATACTCCCTCTCCGTTCTTGAACTTCTGGAAAGGCAGCTTCTCTTCTATGTCTTCGCCTAACGACAGGCAGTAGTTGCGATAGTCTTCTATGTTCATTAGTTCATTACAGCTTGCTGACAAGAGCTGCCACTTTCTGCTTGGTTTCCTCGGTCTTCTGCTCGTCAATCTTGGCAGTGACAGTCCCCATGTTCTCAACGCTCCAGTAGTTGCAGATGTCACGGAACTCAGCGGTGGCACCGTCATAGACTCCAGGCGAATAGGACGACATCAGCAGAGCCATCTTCTTCACCTTGGCGGGCTTGTTGACGCAGTACATACGCTGGATTGGAGCCTGAATCTGGGCGCAGAGTGTGAAATAGTAGATGGGCGCAGCCAGTACCAGCACTTCTGCCTCGTTCATCAAAGGATAGAGCTCCTGCATGTCGTCTTTCTGGATGCAAGCCCCGTTGCCCTTCGTGTGACAGTACTCACAGGCCAGACAGCCTGCAATCTTCTTCCTCGATACATTCACCAGAGTTACCTCATGACCTGCTGCCTCGGCAGCGTTCTTGTACTCTTCCGCCATCCAGGCAGTGTTGCCGTTCGCACGTGGCGAAGCTTGTAAAATCAGAATCTTCATAGTCGTATTTGTTTATAGTTCTTCGTTTTTTTTTTGCAAATATAGTGATAATCGCTGAATTATCGCTAATTTTGCAGCGACAATTAGGAAAGTTTATGAAGAAAAGTACAATTATCACAGCATTAGCAGCCCTTTTAATGATGGCAGTGGCTCCTGCGTTTGCACAGGAAGACAATGGTTTTAAGCGGACGTGATGGAGACCTCTCGGCGACGCAGGGTGACGCTTGTCCAGACAAGAAGGCTCAGGCTTTGGGACTTCACACGGCATATACAGCAAATGGTACACCTTATTATATTGAGGCCACAATGGTGATAGAGTGCAAGATCATGTATGCCGCCCCCTTTGATCCTCAGTACTTCAAGAGCGATGCCCCCAAGCGGATGTATGCAAACTTCCCTGCCGGCATTCACACCATGTATATCGGTGAGGTTGTAAATGCCTGGAAGAAATAAGTGAAAGGATGGCTTTCTCTACGGGCGGCAATGCCTGTTGTCCGATACCGGCCTTTGTGCCAGCACAAACCACCAGTCATGATAGAACGTGTTCTGTAGTTCTGTCAACAGGTTCCTCCCGAGGCCTATTGGCAGCAGCATCCAATTTCGCACGAAGCGTGCTTGGGTCAATTCAAGCGCTTGCGGGAACAACGTATTGCAAGGGAGTCCAAATCGCAAGACTAAAAGACTGGGCCATCTCTAACGATTGTTGATTAGTAAAGAAAGAACAAATAGAAGAGACTTTCAAATAAAACCCACAGCATCCATGCGGACACTGTGGGCTTTTATTATCTTCCGACGATTCGGAGAAGTGGATGGCAACTGTCACCTCTTAATAATGTGATATGCAATTTGCACATTTGCAATCTAAGGTAACTCTCAGGCCAGTTTACAGTACTTACCCTTGTCTTCACCAGAGCGGATCTTCTTTATCAGACCGTCATCCTGCAGACGCTTTAGGCGACTGTTGATGGAGTTCTTATTACCACCATAATTATACTCACGATCCACGTCTTCGCTCCCGAAGACAGTAGGGAGGCGACGAAAGGCAAGGAGCGTCTTCTGCTGATGGCGTACGTTGGAGGCCTGCTCTGTGGCAAGGTTGTCGTAATACTTCTCGCCAATGGCTTTCAGATAATACTCCTGAAAGGCGTGCTGGGCAGAGGTGATAAGCAACGCCAGCTTAACATCCGTCTTGTCAATCATGAAGTCAGGGCCGCACTTATAGTATTCGCCATCCTTCACCATCTGATCCCAATGGCGGGAAACGATGAATGGAAGAGCATTGTATACGCCTACCCAGCAGCAGCGTTTCAAAATGTCCTCTGCCGCTTTTGAGTCGTCCTCCCTGGCATCATCCATACGGCGAGCCGTCCAGTTATAGAGAGCATCGCTGATCTCCTTACAAGGAATCTCGCCCTTGGTCGAATTCAGCTTGTAGGCCCATTCCCGGAGTTCCTTGTCACGCTCCTCATCCTTCTCTTCGTAATCATGCTTCTCCTTCATCTCGTAATTAGTATCACCCATAGGCACCATGGAGATTCGGAACAGCAGACCATTCACGTAGTACGATTCGATCAGGAGCTTTCTGGCAGCATCGTCAGTTCCCGTATAGCAGCAGTTGAAATGGACGTTATATTCACCTACCTGTGAGCTGGTGGTCTTGAGGAAGGTGCCCTGTGGTTCGTTCGAGAATCCGCGTAGCCAGAGCGTCATAATCTGTTCCATATGCGATTTCTTCATCTGACGCAGTTGGTCATCCAGCTCACTATTGAATAGGAACACATGAGTACTGATTTCCTCATTGTCGATGATCTCCTTGGCATTGAATTCTGCCTCTCTGATGGCAGCAGCAGATGACTCAGGCGGCAGACAGCGATAACTGCCCTTGGGGCGTGGAGTTTTATTTTTCTCTCCGCCAGATTTTTGTTCTTTCTCCTCATTCCACTGATTAAGGGCAGCTATCTGAGCTGCATCGGCAGCCTTTATAGGAGCCATCATCGCCTCATAGAGATCTACGCCCATATGCTTACCACTACCACTCCTGCCTATCAACATCACAATACAGTTCATGCGGCACTTGCGGCCTGGTGATGGCCAGAACTTGAAGTACATCCTTGTGCAGAGAGTCATTGCATAGGCACCACCGAGGAATAGAGCTGCAATGTAATGCTTGCGTTTCTGCCGATGACAGAGCAACTTCAATAGCTGGTACTGCGGGAACAACTTCTCGATTTCAAGACCGATGCGGTTCAGCGTGTGAAGAATGTCCTCCTGCATGGCGACGGCCTGACCTAAAGACTGTGCACGCTGCTCACGAACCAGTATGCTATACTTGCGGGTAGTAACCTGCTCGATGGCTCGGCGCATCTCCTTGGAGGGCTGCGGGTCGTTGAAACTCTCACTCTCCTTTTTGTGAAGCAACTTACGGCCAGACTCCACGATTCGGTCAATCTCGGCCATACCGCGCTCAGTTACGATATCCTGTACCCAAGTAATCTGCAGCAGGGCCTTTCTGGCTCGATCATGATCACCGTCGGAAAGTATCAAGATATCGTAGAACAGCTTCAAGGCAAACTTGTGACGTGATCCTTCAGGAGCACCATTGGGCAACATCGAATTGACATAGTCCTTAATGTCATGGCCGAACACCTCGAATTTGTCTAAGTCTTTCGGCTTCACTTGCTCGGCAAGATCCTTTGCAGCCTCCGAGATTGCAGTGGTTAATGACTTGCCACTGTCCGACACCGAGTTGCCAGGCAACTGGTGGTCGGAGTTAGTGGCACTACTTTTTCCTTCACGATACGAATCGGCGAACTGTTCGTCGAATTCGTTTTTGAAATTCTTGTTATCTGTCATATTTTAAAAAATGAATAATTTATCTTCATCAATAAAGAGAATATCATCCAAGCGTGGCACGAAGCTCAGTTTATCGGCATTCACACATGAATTGTCAGTCACATACTTACCAGTAGTACCCTTCACGTGGAGCATACCCAGTTCTCTTGCCTGGATATATTGCTGATCCGCTATGTTACCTGCACCGATGATGCATTCACTCACCAGTCGTAATCCTTCACCCGAAGATGTCAGATGGGCTAGCCGAGTCTTAAAAGGATAACCAGGCCTTTGAGTACTTTCGAAGAGTTCCTGTGGAGGGAAGGGTAGGTGGTCGTAGTCGCTCATGAAGAGCCCGCTCAGATGCAGGATATTCTCCTGCTTTCGACGGCGGTAGAGCATAGGCTGACCTTCGTCATCAAGGATGGGCTCACCATTCTTGTCTTTACGGGGCACAAGTCCGAACTCGCTGACAGCAAAGATGAAGTCAGGCAAGCTGTCTTTAAGGAGGTCTCCCCATTGCAGAAGCTTCTGGGCTGTGGAGAGTTGACAGAACTTTTCTCCTGCACGTGGTCTTGCCGATTGGTCTATGCACCATGACTGAAAATCACCTCTTTTTGCGAAAGCATCCAGTGACAATCCCTCTCTCACAGCCTTACGGATGGCACGGCGGGTATTAATTTTCCAATTCACGCAGGCATCTCTCACCAACCGTGAGAAGATGGAAATCGTACAAGGCTCGCAAGAGGAATTGTACATATTCTTTTGCCAAACAAATCTTGCATCTTCCATATTCATATACATTATTTATTATTAGAGTTACTAACGATTTCCGATCGATGACGGGCAAGGCAGACGTTCATCTGACCTTGCAACTGAAGCATCAGACGCTCTATCTGGTTGGTGCACTCCAGCCGAGCCTGAATAGTCACCTCGCCCTTCTGGGAGTCGAACCAAACCTGTAAGTGCTGGTTGTCATCGTAAAGCATACGCCCCTGACCGCCCTCGGGCAGTCTTGGTTCCGACTTCCTTTCTCCTTCAGTCAGCAGATGGAACAGTTCCTCCATCTCACCGACGGGATCTGCTGATTCAGCGTTAACATTCAAATGAAGACTGTAGGAACTTTCCTTTTTGCCTTCGTTCTTGTAGAAACTCGAGTCGCCCATCTGCTTAAGCATCTGGCGATTTGACTCACGCGTGCCTGCGGGTACGAATTCTTTATATCCGTTGTCCCACTCATTCAATTTGCCTTTCGTTGACGAGCTAGGCTTCGTCTTCGGGCGGGAGATGTAATTTTCTTCTTTCATATCTTTTACCTTATTCTTGTACATAAAAATAATAGCGAAATCATTTCTGAATTCGCTGCAAAGGTATGAAAATCAAGAATATAAAGCAATAGGGGTTACCATTATCATCAATGATATGGTTTCAACAGAGAACCATTATCATCGATGATATTGGTTAATATTAATCCTTTTTAACATTCGGATTAATCGCCTGTAATCGCTCATCATTTTGTGCTTTAAGCTTATCAGGCAGCTCTTTGATTATTTTCGCTATATTTGGGGTACATGCATTTAAATTATTTGCTAATTTATCAGCCTCTTCCTGAGTAAAAGCTGCGCGGAGTGCGCCTTCGCATGTTTTTTGAGAATAACCCCAAATATAATTCATAAAAGGCCAAAGTTTTTGCCGGTCATTTTGGTTCCATCCTAGTTCTTTACAAATGGCAACAGAGAATAGTGCCGATTGATGTGCGTTCAAAGCCTTCTCTTTTGTTTTATATCCCTCAATATCTTGAAGAAGAGCTTCATTTTCATCTTTCAATTGTCTATTGCATTTTTCAAGTTCATCGATACGAGCTTGTAAATCCGAATCATTGCCTCCTTTAACTTTACTGCCTGTTCCATATTTTATAGACAAACCTTCATTCTCCTTGTCGTATTCAAAATGTGGTATTTTTCCTTCTATTTCAGCTTTAGCATCGGCTAATGCCTTGTCCCACATTTTAAACACATTTATGCCAGATAGTGGCTCTTCTTCGGTATTCTCTTTCTTATACCTTTCAATAGCTGCCTTAACTTCCCTTTCTATTATGATTTCCAGATCTTCATGAGTTCTTATGTTGTCTTGTGTAGGGAGAGGAGCCGGTGCCCCCAGTACCTGACGCCCGAAATTTGCGAGCGAAGGGATTGGCTGGAAATCAACATAGCTCATATTTTGGCGAGCTTTTTCAATAACATCAATAGGCTGAATATTCCTCAAGAAAACAAAACGAGCTTCATTATCCCATTGTTTATCATCAATATGATCATTGTACCATTTCTTAATTTTGCTTATAAGCAGGGCATCCTCTGCACAGTATTTTTCATCACATACTTTTAGATAGTTCACAACCATCGCCATTGCCATCGCTGAAAAAAAGTTCCCGTATGTGTTCTGTTCGGCACCCGGTGCAGCTCCTATCTTGCGTGTGGTATCAATATAAAACCTGAGATGCATCATTGGGTGAGGATCAGCAAGAATCATCGTTGTGATATAATGGGCTGTGTTAAAAATGTCAAGTATATATTTTTCAGCACCATCCAAATCATATATGTATTCTTCATCATACATCCTTTCAAGCATCACTTTATCTATAGATCCTTCAATATCTATTTGAAAATCGTCTATCGAATGACGATCATGATAAACTTCTATACGTGGGACTTTTGTGTAGTCCACTTTGACTCTTATAGATTTGTTGGAAGTAGCTTTACGCCTTTTTAATAGATTATATTCCTCTATTATTTTATCTATTTCAGAAACAATGAATTGTTTTTGAGAAGATAATGAACCCATATTATCAATAAGCTGAGGAAAAACTGCGGTTTGGAATTCAGATTCATCGCGATGTAGATAATAGAGTACAATAAAAACACTGGTTAGATAATGCCTGTATTCATATACTATCCCTCCTTTGTTAGGGTAATTTCGTTTCCCATCCACAATGACGCTACTAATCAACTGAGGATTCTGGTCTATTAGTTTGCATGCCTGAATTACATCAGGATTATTAAACGGTGCGAATTTTGGGGGACTATCTTTGAGTTTCATATAGACGCGATCACTAAGACTATCGATAGCGTATTGAGGTAAAAGATTATCTGTATTTTTTTCCATCTTTCTATTTCGTTAATTCTTGATACAATTTGAATAATTCGGCCACGCACTGGCTCTCGGTCATGGTTTTGGCGGAGAAGCCGTAGGCAGCCATGACGGCGCGGTCGTTGTCCTGATGGGCTCGACGGAGTTCAACAGGCATTGTTATTTCGTCATAGAGGTCTGCCAGCGAGGAGTCGGGATAGAGGGCTCGGGCATCAAGGATTGCCTGTGCTGTTTGTTCTATCTTTGCCTTCTGCTCGTCTGTGGGGGTTGGCCATGGGAAGTTGTTGTAGACAACATCTTTTGAATAGCGATATCTCATCTCTAAACGCCCACATACCGCTCGCATCCATGCCATGTGAACATTACTTTCGAGAATGCCGAAATGATAGAGTGTGGCATCTGGGATTATTTGTACCTGATTAGTCGGGATGGTATCACCATGGAAGTAAGCCATTGGAATGTACCTACGCCGTTCCGACGAAACCATTGGAAGCGCAATATAATTATCAGGATTAAGAGTATCCCTAAATGTGGTTGGTGTTTCAGCCAAACGTTGAGTTCCCTTGTCTTTCATTCCTAATCTATTCTCGCGACATCGTTGAACACGATGATAGACACTCGTATATTTCTTGATCTCCATAGGGCTTATACCAACAAGCCATAGGACGTAACGGGGTTCATTATGAAGAAGTTCCCATCCTCCAATAAGACGCTTTAATAAGTGTTTGCAATCAACAAAGTCTTTCACATCTTCTGCCTCTACCTTAAGTGCATCTCCATCAAGCGGTACGTTGCCGTTTCGCATTAAGGGAATATCTGCAATTGGCTTGCTCCGTAGGGTTATATATACATTCGGAGCATCCAAAAGATATCCATTAATGTTATTTGCCTTTATTGTTCCCTCATTATCAAAGATAGTAGGATTATTGTTTACTCCTTCTGCAGAGAAACCGATAATGACACAATGTACATGGGCTTTTAGAGACGCCTCACTATCCCATCGAAATGTACGATAGGCAAAATCTATTTGAACTCCTAGATTCTGCCATAAAGCAGGTACTTGTTCTCCCTGAGTTATTGAGTTTGTAGATACAAAGGCACAACGCACATTAGTTCCCTGGATTAAGTTGGCGGCTTTCTTATACCAGCAAGCTACATAGTCAATGTCTTTATAATCAAAGAAATGAGCTACGTCTTCTATCTGTTCTGGTGTTCTATATCTACGCCCACAAAACGGCGGGTTACCTACTATAAAACTAAGGTGGTCTTTGGGTACAACCGTTTCCCAATCCATTCGAAGGGCATTTCCCTCGTGGATATTGGTGTACGACTTCAGTGGCAGGAAGTCAATGTCTTGATGCATGATGCGCTCTGTCTCAGTTAACATCTGAGCCTCACTAATCCAAAGGGCCGTGGTGGCTACGGTGACGGCAAAGTCGTTAATCTCGATACCATAGAACTGCTGGATGCTCACCTTGACGGGATTCAGAAATTCTCCCATCATCATCTGTCCATGATAATGCTCGCGGATGGCCTCGTTCTCCAGACGGCGCAGGCTCAAATAAGTCTCCGTAAGAAAGTTGCCTGAGCCACAGGCAGGGTCAAGGAATGTCAGCGAGGCCAGCTTGTCTTGATAGGCATCGAGTTTATGTTGTCTTTGTTTCTCCACCTTCTCCTCCAGTATCTCGTCGAGTTCACGGCGAAGGTCGTTCAGGAATAGGGGATCAATCACTTTGTGGATGTTCTCAATCGAGGTGTAGTGCATGCCGCCACTACGGCGTGTCTCCGGATTCAGCGTGCTCTCGAATACAGCACCGAAGATGGTCGGTGATATATCACTCCAGTCGAAATCAAGACTGGCATTATCGAGCAGCGTCTGCTTCAGTTCGTCTGTAAATTGCGGTATCTCGATCTCCTCTTCAAACAAGCCGCCATTCGTATAGGGGAATGCTTGCAGTTCAGTTTGTAAATACTTGCTGCGTTTCTCCTTTGGCGTGTTCAGCACTTCGAACAGGTCGCGCAGGGCTCGCCGCAAATCCTTGGCCTCATAGGTGACGAGGAAGTCATGGAACTGGTCGTGCCCGAAGATGCCAGCATCCTCAGCATAGAGACAGAAAACGATGCGCACGCACAGGATGTTGAGCCATCGCAATGCTTCGGGAGAATTGTCGTCATATTGCACCAGCAGGGCCTCGTAGATCTTGCCCACGATCTCGCCAGCTTGCATCGATACCTCCATCTCTTTTGAAAGATGCTCGTTCTTGACATCAACGAGGAATTGCAGCCGATAATACTCCTTGCCCAGATTCTCAAGCAGTATTTCCTCAGGCTCGCCGTTGGGCTGCTCCATGTCGTAGATCAGGAACTGCGAGAAATTGCAAGTCACGACCCAGCGGGGATGTTCGCTCAGCGGCATGTTGGCTACATAGCGCTTGGCTTGCTGAAAGGGATTCAGCACCGAGCCGTCGCTCTGAAGAATACCTTTGCGCAGGTCTTTGCCCAACGATTTCTGTTCGATAAGCACGCGGGTGGAGGGAATATGCCCATCGATAAAGTTGGTCTTATCCACTTTCACCTGCTCTTCATAGCGGATAAAGGTACTGGGATTCTCAACCCCGAACACCTCTGTCAGCAACTCCGTCCAGAACAATTGCGAGTCGCCCTTCTCATATCCGCGCCCAGCCCATCGTTGGGCGAATTCCTTGGCTGCTGTAGCCATCTGTTTCTCAGTCTTCATACTTTATATTATATTAGCTGCAAAGATACACATAGTTTTTGAGATAACCAACATTTGGAGCAAAAAATGTGCAAATGTGCAAATTGCAATCTATTTTTTGCAAAGAAAAAAAAGTAAGAGGGTTGTAAATATAGTATTATAGATATATAAATAATTAATAATCAATGATATAACTATCATATATAGATATCTTCTCCCTTTTCCTGTCACCCTCGAATAATTCTGCAATTTGCACATTTGCAATTTAACCTATGTCTCTTATGTTGCAAATTGCTTTTGATGACATTGAATATAGTTTATATTTCGCGTTCTTCAAAATGCTCCCTTTAGTCCCCTGCCGACAAAGGGCAAATCAATCGTAAGCTGAAGGGTGCTCAGTCGTAAGCGGAAGGGTGCTCGCATTACGGTTGAGTGGGAATCGGCTGAAATGCCCTGAAATAGGGGAGTTTAGGGTTCTCCGAGGTATCGGTAAATTTTGTTTACTTCGGCAGGGGTGTAGGTGCGGCGGCGCTGGGTGGAGAGGCGGCAAAGCGACGGCTCTTCCTCGAGCAGCGACTTGAATTTCTTCCAGGCAGAGTGGGGGAGTATGTTGGGGAAATAGCGCTGGGCGAGTTCCATGCGACCGGTTGTCTTGGGTGACTGTTCCATGATCTTGTTGTTTTTTTATTTTGTTCTTATCCATTGCAAAGATACAAAAAATATCCGAGAATCGGGCATGGAAGCGCAATTATTTTGGTATAAATGTCGATAAGTGGTTATAAGTTGCTGTAAGTGGTTTAAGAGCGATTATATACTTGCAGGATTCAAGAAAAATGCGTAACTTTGTAGCATCATAAAAAAGGCGGGAAGCGGCGACCCGATGCAGTTCGTCGCAACACAAACACAATTCAAAAAACAAGAAAGGGTTTTATTATGGTACAGAATCCGCAGTTTCTAATCAACCTCCGCAAGAACCTGAACGCCAACAATCCGGGTTACGGCAAGTATTACCCGAAGGCGGTAGAGAAGGACACCATCACGCTCCGAGGCCTGGCCAAGCACATGGCTGAGCACCAGTGCGTGTACAGTCGCGACATCATCGAGGGCGTGCTCATCAAGATGGCATCGTGCATGATCGAGCTCATCGCGCAGGGCAACCCCGTGAAGATCGACGGTCTGGGCATCTTCTGGCCCACGGTGGAGAGCACCAAGGAGGGCATCACGAGGGCAGCCATCCTGGAGGGCAAGTGGAACGCCAACACCTACGTGAAGGGCGTTCACATCCGCTTCCGTCCTGAGGGCGCAGCTGACGATGACATCACCTCGCGCACCTTCAAGGATCAGTGCTCGCTGGCCACCTACGGCGTGGAGGAGAAGGTCGACCTCACGCCTGAGGAGACCGACCCCAGCAAGAAGGTGTACATCAAGAAGGTTACGCCGCTGGAGGACTGGATCACCGAGCAGCTGGCTCAGAATCCTTAGTTCGGCCGCAGTCTCCGCCGGACTCTAAGACAGGCAGCATCCATACATCGCGGGTGCTGCCTGTTGCTGTTTGTAACTTCTTGTCTATAAGGTAATCAGTCAACCGCCCTCTGTGCCCCTTTCGAGATCATCGTTTGTCAGAATGTTACAGTTTCATCTAGCCCGTCACTCCAAGACCATGTGTATTATGCATTATTAAGTTACATATAATTACTCATATAATTACCTAAACGGAAGAAAAATTGATTGAAACGGAAATAACTCGCATTTTCTTTGTATATTTGCACCCGCAAACCATCAATTGATTGCAGCATGTTCAGATTAGAAGCCACCTGGATGTTTCTGAGACGGCATCGTTTACCCGTTTCTTCACAAGGATGAAGGGCATAACCCCAAGTGAGTATAGGAAGGGATAATCATAAAATAGAAAATCGACTATGTATGGAATGATAAAGATTCGAGAAGCAAACAAGAGTCAGGCAGCAGAGATTGCCTGCCTGATTATGACAGCCATGACGGATGACTGCTGTCTGTATTTCTGTGGTGAAGGTTACGGGCTGGAGGATTGCCGCAAGATGATGACGATGCTTGTTGAGCGCGAGGATTCACAGTACAGTTATCGGAATACGCTGGTGGCAATGGATGCAGATAGGGTTGTCGGCATTTCCGTCAGCTATGATGGTGGGCTTCTGCATGAACTTCGCCGCGCCTTTATCGAGGCAGCCAAAGAACATCTCGGTAAGGATCATACGGGTATGGATGATGAGACGCAGGCAGGTGAGCTGTATCTTGACTCATTGGCCGTGCTTTCGGAATATCGCCGTCAGGGCATAGCCCGAAGGCTGCTGTTGGCTACCAAGGAACGGGCTAATCGTATGGGGTTGCCGTGTGTCGGACTATTGGTAGATAAGGGCAATCCCGTCGGCGAGGCATTATACGCGTCCGTCGGCTTCCGATATGTGAATGATAACCGATGGGGTGGTCATCCGATGAAACACTTGATACTATAAACTCAAAGAAGATGGCAAGTCCAGATGAACAATAAACAGACCATATTGGCGATTACAGGTTCTGACGGCACGGGCGGTTCGGGCATACAGGCAGACATCCGCTGTATCTGTGAATTGGGGGGCACGGTTACCTCAGTTGTCACATCGATAACCGTACAGAATACGCTGGGTATCCAGGAGTTCTACGACCTGCCTGCTGCCATCGTCCGCAAACAGATAGAAGCCATCTTCAACGATCTGCAGCCACAGATAGTGAAGATTGGTCTCATCAGGCGGATTGATGTGGTAGCAACGATAGCAGAGATGATGCAGAAGTATCACCCACGGTACATTATTTATGCGCCCGTACAGACATCCACCCATGGCGACCAACTAGTGGAACCTCAGGTGTTCAGTGCCATCAAAGAGCAGATCATACCGCTGTGCACCATTGTGCTGGAGCCTTCCGACCTGCCGTCGGCCATTCGTCTGCACGGCCAAGCCAACCAGTTGTCGGCAGCACTGGCTTATTATCTCAGTTGTGGCGAAAACACCAACGAAGCCATGCTCCATGCGCGCACTTATCTGAGCCAGTTCCCAAAAGGCTATACTGAGGACAGCAGCCGCAGCGGCGAGCTCTATAATCTGTTTCTCGATGCTGTCGATCGTCGTTGCTTTCTATGCCGAGCAGTTGGGTGTCAGCGCCCGTTATCTGGGACAGGTAACACGGCATGTCGCCAACCGTTCACCCAAGTCTATCATCGACGAACGCATCATGGAAGAGATTTCCACGATGCTCGGCACCAACAAACCGCTAAAGGAGATTGCAGGCCTGTTGGGATTCTCTTCACAGGCTCATCTCTCGCGTTATTACAAGAAGCAGACGGGCAAGGCTCCCAGTGAAGTCAGGAAGAGATAGTTTGCACAAATTGACTTTTCGCTTATCAGAATGGGAACATCGTGCGGTGTTCTCGCGGAATTACCGTTACTTTGCAGCCACATTCATTAACACATAAACGAAAAAGAATATGGAAGCAAACTCAAGACAAGATCTTAACCGCCAGTTGGCTCAGATGCTGAAAGGCGGCGTGATTATGGACGTGACAACCCCAGAACAGGCTCGTATCGCCGAGGAAGCAGGTGCCTGTGCCGTGATGGCTTTGGAAAGAATCCCAGCCGACATTCGGGCTGCGGGTGGCGTGAGCCGCATGAGCGACCCGAAAATGATTCGTGGCATACAAGATGCCGTCACCATTCCCGTGATGGCGAAGTGCCGCATCGGACACATTGCCGAGGCACAGATACTGCAGGCCATCGAGATCGACTATATCGACGAGAGCGAGGTGCTCAGTCCTGCCGACAATATCTACCACATCGACAAGACGAAATTCGACGTGCCGTTCGTGTGTGGCGCAAAGAATCTGGGTGAAGCCTTGCGCCGTATCGCCGAAGGGGCAACGATGATCCGCACCAAAGGCGAGCCTGGTACGGGCGACGTGGTACAGGCAGTCAGCCACATGCGGCTGATGCAGAGCGAGATCCGACGGCTTGTTTCTATGAGTGAAGACGAGCTCTACGAGGCTGCCAAGCAGTTGCAGGCACCTTACGAACTGGTGCGCTTCGTGCATGACAACGGCAAGCTGCCCGTAGTGAACTTCGCCGCCGGAGGTGTAGCAACGCCAGCCGATGCCGCTCTGATGATGCAGCTCGGTGCCGAGGGTGTGTTCGTGGGCAGTGGTATTTTCAAGAGCGGCAATCCCGCCAAGCGAGCCGCAGCCATCGTGCAGGCCGTCACCAATTATCAGGATGCCAAACTTCTGGCCGAACTCAGCGAAGACCTCGGCGAGGCAATGGTGGGCATCAACGAACAGGAAATCGAACTCTTAATGGCGGAGAGAGGAAAATGAGAATAGCGGTTCTTTCCCTGCAAGGGGCATTCGCCGAGCATGAGCAAATGTTGCAGCGGCTTGGTGTCGAGACTTTCCAGATCCGACAGCTGAAAGACTGGCAGCAACCCAAAGACGGACTGATTCTGCCTGGTGGCGAGAGTACGGTGCAGATGCGCCTACTCTCACAACTGGGGTTGCTTGAACCCATCCGTGAAGCCATCCTTGGTGGTCTGCCCGTCTTTGGCACATGCGCTGGTATGATTCTCCTTTCCAAAGGCTATCTCGGCACGATGGACATCCTTGTGCGCAGGAACGCATACGGTCGACAGTTAGGTAGTTTCCACACTGTCGGCACCGTTGAGGGCATCGGCAAAGCCCTGCCAATGACCTTCATCCGTGCGCCCTACATCGAGACAGTGCTTTCGGATGCCTGCATTCCCATTGCCAGCATCGACGGGCATATCGTCGCCGCACGCCAAGGCAATCAGCTCGCTACTGCATTCCATCCTGAATTAGACTGCGACCTAAGAATCCACCAGTTCTTTCTCGAAAGGGCTAAATAATCCCAAATAGAAATACCTTCTATTCCTTTCTATGGTATTATAGTTCCACATCTGAAAGACTGTAATTGCGCGCCCATCACGTCTTTCATCACCTCAAACACATGGTCACCTGTGCAATGGCTGGTGTAGAACTGCGTTTCAGGATATTTTGCTTTCAGCCTTTGAGCCAAGGCTTTTATTTCATCAGCCGTCTCTTGTCCGTCGAGTAAGTGGAAACCACCTACAACGGTATGAACTGGCCAAGGACATGCCGCCAGAATATTCTCCAGTCCGCTATGAGCACAGCCCGTGAATAGCAGACCATCCACATACAGGGCCAGTTCGTGGCGGAAGTCATCGTGGATAAAATTGCCTGCGGCATCCTGCACGTAGAGATTCTGATTTCCCTTGGGCATAGGATTAGTCTGTGGGATATGGGCAATCGCATGAAGACCTTCCAAAATCTCACAGGTCTGGTCTATCAGAATAAGTCTGTTATTGTCTATCTCAGGGCACTCCGTGGTGATGCCATGCAGATTCACTCGTTTAGAAAAGCGCTCGAGCTTGCTCGCTTTTCGATTAGAAAAGAACTTACCGCTCATCGCATCGGGCGAGACAATAACCTTGGCTTTTTGATTATGCTCTAAGAAATACCGTAAACCTCCCGCATGGTCGCTGTGTCCGTGAGAAATGAAGACATAGTCTACATCGCTGAGATCTATGCCCAACTGCTCTGCGTTTCGGATAAACACATCGCTTGCACCAGTGTCAAGCAGGATCTTGTGCCGCTCTGTTTGACTACGTCGAAGAAAGATTGACAGGCCGTGCTCTGTAGATAGCCGACTGTCATCGCTTCGATTATCTGATAATACTGTCCATCTCATATTGTCTTATATACGAAAATCTTGTTGAAGTCGATAATTTGGTCTGTTATATCACAAAACTTATTAAATCTAAGGGCAAAGTTACTCGTTTTTGCCATAAAATTACTATTTTTGCAGCAATTATTAAAATAGTTTAGGAAAAATCCGAATAGAATTTATGAAAAAGATGGTTATCGTAATAGCAGTTGTACTTGTTATGGTGGTATTTATGGGTTGTAAGTACGTCAGAGGCCAGATCCTTGATGGTCCTGGTATGGAGCGTGATTCAACTGACTATCCGCAGGAAGAACCTTTGGACGGTCTTAACAAAGAGGCTATCCTTGATGGCCCCGACGGTACATCAACACATGCTTTCACGGGAAGCGAGGAGAGTGTGGAGGTCGATTTGCTTGATATTGATGATATGCCGAAAACTGCTGTGCGTCAGGAAGATTCCTATATGCAGTATGCCATCTATGTCAATGTGGATAAGCCTGCAAGCGGTGAGGGCGAAATGGATGCGGTGAGATCGGTTTGGCTTGCTGATGAGCGTACTGGAACGGTTATCAAGGTCTGCGTCACTAATCCTATGGCAGAAGTTCAGTGGAGTAAGATGAGTAGTAAGGATGCCGATGGTGTTAGTGTCGCTCTCACGCAGATTG
Source organism: uncultured Prevotella sp. (assembly GCA_900314995.1). Taxonomy (GTDB): domain Bacteria; phylum Bacteroidota; class Bacteroidia; order Bacteroidales; family Bacteroidaceae; genus Prevotella. The sequence goes on along the minus strand of OMXK01000045.1, from coordinate 35,418 downwards.
CAGCTGCCGATAAGGCTATGATTGCCCCGGGCGATGTGAGCAAGGTGATTGTTGAGGGCTGTCCCGACGGGCGTAATATCTGGACTTACATCATCGATCCTTATCAAGGTACGGCTATACAGCTGCCTTCTACTGAGGGTGTGGTAAGTCTAGACTGGGAGAAGAAGGAAATCATCGCTGCCTCCTATGGTTACGACGATGATGGCCGGTATACCGTGAACAATGCCTATTCCCTGGCCGGCAAGTTCCTCCGTATGGTAGGAGGAAAGGAAAGAGAATAGCCCGGACGGCAAATGAGAGTCCATTTGACCTGTCTCGGTCAGGCAAAGGTATCATCTCCTGTTACTCCTAAAAGATCTTCCATTCTGTCAATGATATAATCGGCTCCGGCCTCTTTGAGTTCCTCTCTTGTTCCGTTGCCCCAGGTCACTCCACATGTCTTTGTCCCCGCATTGGAACCCATCAAGATGTCAACGGACATATCTCCGACAACAAGCGTCTCACTGGCAGCATAGCGCATTGCAGCAAGGGTCTTCAGTACAGGCTCCGGCTTGGGCTTTGCCTCCTTCACGTCATCAGCTCCTATTAAATAAGAGATGTAATCGGCGATACCCATATTGTGAGTCAGATCTGTGAGAGAATTGTGTGAACGCGACGAAGCGATGGTGAGTACGAAGCCTTGTTCCTTCAGAGTCTCCAAAGTCTTGACGACACCAGGAAAGGCTTCGGGCTTAATCTTCTGCAGATTCTCATTGAAAATTCTGCGGTAAGTCTCTTCACAGCGCGGAATGAGTTCTTCCTGAATATCAGGGAACATTGTCCTGAAGCATCCTGCCAATGGCAAACCTATAGTGGCTGCACACTCTGCCTCAGTGCGACTTTGCAGTCGCAGTTCCTTGATGGTCATCTGCATAGTGGTGACGATGTTCCGTCTGGTGTCGCCCAGCGTACCGTCAAAGTCGAATATGATCAGTTTTATGCTCATGCTCGAAACGGGTATTGCAGGGTCTTTGGGTAAATAATCCATTTCACAAATTCACTTAAAACCGAGGGCAAAGGTACTCATAATTCCACGATTATTTGTAAGTTTCCACAAATAATTAGGATAGTTTATGAAAGTAAAGATTCCATTATATTTGAACCTGCCAAATCTTTAAAAATGACTAAAAAGTAAGCAGAATGGACATAATTGTAGGCTATAATTTGTATTTTTGCATCAAGAAAAGATATTTGGAGTCACTATGAGTGAGTTTCGTGAAATGAGGCGCAAGCGTCAGCAGCTTGCAGAAGAAGAGAGTATAGCTATATTGCAGAAAGCCACGGCTGGCACGCTGGCTCTGCTGGGCGACAACGATTATCCCTATGCCGTTCCCGTCAGCTATGTCTATCACGATGGGAAGCTTTACTTCCATAGTGCTTTGACTGGCCATAAGGTTGATGCCATCCGCAAGTGGGCCAAGGCATCGTTCTGTGTCATCGAACAGGACGATGTTCAGCCGGAGAAGTACACCACGTTCTTCCGTAGCGTAATAGCTTTCGGCAGAATCCATATCATTGAGGATGAAGCGGAAAAGTTGGAGATGGCACACATGCTGGGCAACCGCTACAATCCGAATGATGATGAAAGCCTGAAAAAGGAGATAGAGAGCGGTCTTTCCCGTATGCTGATGATCCGTTTCGACATCGAGCATCTGACGGGAAAGGAAGCAATAGAGTTGGCAAAACAGCGTAGTATCTGACAGAGATACTTTTGCAGCTGATATGCCAACCGTTCATCGCCAGAAGCCAAATAGATAATATCACCCATATCCGATGGACGGGCTTCTCTGATAACCCTATTCATCTTTCATCATTCTTCTATTATACAAATCGGCAAACGTGGTCAACAGCTATATCTGAGAATCCGAATGCCTCGGCTTTTGTCATACGTCCGCTGGCTACGTCTGCGACGAAACCGATGAGTTCGCTACCCATCTGGCGGATGGTCTTTTCACCTCTCAGCACGGCACTGAGATCAACGTCCATATTGTCCTCCATCATGTGGAAGGTCCGTTCGTTGGCAGTGACTTTAATGACGGGTGCAATAGCATTTCCGGTAGGTGTGCCACGCCCTGTGGTGAAGACGATGGCCTGACACCCTGAAGCCACCATCGAGGTGACAGAGGCGATGTCGAAGCCTGCCGTATCCATCACTACGGCTCCTCGCCGTGACGGTCTGACGGCTTGCTGAAGCACTTCCTGAATGGGGCGCGTGCCACCTTTGCGGATGCAGCCAAGACTTTTCTCTTCGAGTGTGGACAGTCCTCCGGCCTTGTTGCCTGGTGTAGGCTGTCCGGCCCTACAGTCTTGCCCTGCGGCAGAAAGATGAGTCTCGTATGCACGGCATACCTCGATAATCTGATTGTGAATCGCAGGTGTCGCAGCACGTTTTGCCAGTATATGTTCACCGCCAATCCATTCTATCGACTCGCTCATCACTGTCGTGGCTCCCATATCCACCAGAAGGTCGCTCATTTCGCCTACCGTCGGGTTGCTGGCTATACCGGAGGTGGCATCAGAACCGCCACACTCAATGCCGATATAGGGTTCTGAGGCATCGAAAAGTTCCTTTTGCTGCATGGCAGCCTGCTCTGCCATCTCGCGGGCAGCGCGGACAGCCTTCTCAATGGTCTTCAGTGTACCGCCTTCTTCCTGAATGCCAAAGGAAACTACAGGTTTCTTGGTCAGTCGGCCAATCTTCTCTTTCAGCTGTTTATGAGGGACAGTCTCACAGCCTAATCCGATGATGACCACACCATAGATGTTGGGGTGACAGGCGAACCCCGTCAGTATCTTCTGACTCATATCGGTGTTCGCCTGCACATCAGAACAGCCTGTGTTGAAAACGATGTTGACTGCTCCTCTTATCTGACTTGCAACGATACGGCAGCTTTCGCTGGCACAGACACATGTCGGCAATATCAGGATATGGTTACGGATGCCTGGACGGCCCTCTGAACGTCGGTAGCCCCAGAACTGGAAAGAGGCTAGTCCAGGGTTGCCTTCAGACTGCTCGGCACACATCTGCCAGTCATCGCCGGCCAACTCGCTGTCATAGTCTCGCAGATCGCTTTTCAGGTTATGATCGTTTACCCAGCATCCCTTGCTGATAGCAGCAACGGTGTGGCCGAGGCTTTCACCGTATTTGATAACGTCACTACCCCTGCCAATGTCCTCTAATGCAACCTTGTGGCAGTAAGGGATATCCTCTTCTGCTTTCAGAATAATGTGCTCACTGCCTTTCATGAAGCAGACATCATCCCCTTTGGCAATCTCGGTGACTGTGGTCACTACATTGTCTGCGAGATTCATCAATAATGCGTTCACTACCATATTAATACTTTAGACTTAGTTGTTTTGTTTGGGCATGGAGTTTATGTAAATCATCTCCAACTGTGGCTCCAGCGTCATGGATTGTATAGTATTTTGTGAATGATTATTTCTTCTCTTTTGCCTTCTTTGCAAACTCGAATAGTGAAAGCGGCAGATGGCAGTAACCGTCGGGATTCTTGTCAAGATAGTCCTGATGATATTCCTCTGCCGTATAGAAATTCTGTAGAGGCAATTTTTCTACAGCTAAAGGCTGCTCGTAATTTTTCTGCTCTTCGGCAAAGACCTTCTCGATGACAGGCAGATCTGCCGGGTCTGTATAGTAAACGCCAGTGCGATAGCGGGTGCCTTCATCGTGTCCCTGCTTGTTCAGGCTCGTCGGGTCAATGGCCTTGAAAAACATCCTTAACAGGAATTCCAAGCTGACCACATCGGGATAGAACCTCACAAAGACGGTCTCGGCAAAGCCTGTCGTATCGGTATACACCTCCTTGTATGTCGGGTTCTCCGTATGCCCGTTGGCGAATCCCACTTCCGTTCTGGCTACGCCCTCAATCTGTTTGAAATAATGTTCCGTTCCCCAGAAGCAACCACCTGCGAGATAGATGTCTTTTGTGGGCTTCGTTTTGTCATCTGTTATTTTCATAATTACACTGTTTTATACTATTTTTTATCGGGTTTGAAAGATGTGATCCCCTCCAATCATCATCAGTTATTCGCTGTAATTGTGATCCACTACAATGGCAACTTGCATGTCTGGCACCAAGGGCTGTATCTCACGAGTGAGCTGACTGGCAAAGGCTGCATCATCGTGGATGGAAATATCGGGGACGACATCGACTGAAAGCAGATTCTCCTTCTCTGAATAGTAGAAGCCGTGTACCTGAACAATATCCTTGTGGGCAGCGAGGGTCTGCATGACCTTTGTCTGCAATTCGGCACGGCGGTTGTCGCCAGTTGCAATGGCATAGACGCCGACAGTCATGATAATGCCGTGACGCTCTATCATCTGCATGGTGATCTTACGCGTCAGACCATGAATCTCGTGAGCCGACATCGTGTCGTAGACGTTGATGTGCAGCGAGCCGATCTTTATATCTGGGCCGTAGTTGTGCAGTATCAGGTCGAACACACCATGAACGCCCTCGAAATCGGAAACCTCCTTCTGAATCTGTTTGGCGAAATCTGCCGAAATGCTCGTGCCCAGCAGTTCGTTGACAGGCGAAGCCAGCATCTCGATACCGGCCTTGATGATCACGATGGAAATCAGGGCGCCCAGAATACCATCGAGCGATACTCCCCACAGCAGCATCACACCAGCCGAGATGAGCGTTGCCAAGGTTATAACGGCATCAAACAGCGCATCGGAGCCGGAGGCAATCAGCGCATCGCTCTTCAGCTGTTCGCCCTTGTGCTTCACGTATCTGCCGAGGATGAGCTTCACCACGATGGCCACCACGATGACTACGAGCGTGGTTGTCGTGTATGAAGGCTCCGTAGGGTCGAAGATTTTCTTCACCGACTCGATGAGCGAGGTGATACCCGCCGAGAGCACGATGACGGCGATGATGATGGCGCTGAAATACTCAATGCGCCCGAAGCCGAAGGGATGCTTCCTGTCGGCAGGACGCTGGGAAAGTTTTGTGCCTACGATGGTGATGACGCTCGACAGCGCGTCGCTCAGGTTGTTGACGGCATCCATCACAATGGCTACGCTGCTGGCCAGGATACCCACTGCGGCCTTGAATCCAGCCAACAGCACATTGGCGGCGATGCCTATCCAACTGGTACGGATGATTTCTTGACTTCTGTCCATATTACGATACTATCTGATTCATGTCGGATTATGAAAAAACATTTATCTAGCCCATCACGACATCGAGTACCATCATCAGCACGAAGCCGATGGCAAAGCCAATGGTACTGAGATTGGAGTGCTGGCCGTTGGAGGCTTCGGGTATCAGTTCCTCTACGACGACGTAGAACATGGCTCCTGCGGCAAAGGCAAGCATGTAGGGCATGACGGGCATCAAGAGTGAGGCCAGCAGTAGAACCGCAAGTGCTCCGATAGGCTCAACAGCGCCACTCAGACTGCCAATCAGGAACGAACACCACCTGCTGTTGCCCTCTGCCCGCATGGGCATCGAGATAATGGCTCCCTCGGGAACGTTCTGAATGGCGATACCCAGAGAGACTGCCACAGCCGATGCTACAGATAGACCTGCAGCGCCCTGCCCGGCTCCTGCAAATACCACACCGACAGCCATTCCTTCAGGCAGGTTGTGGATGGTGACAGCCAGTGCCAGCATTGCTGTTCGAGACAGCCGTGAACGGGGACCCTCCGGTGTGTCTGAACCAACATGAAGGTGCGGCGTCAGTTCGTCGAGTGCCAACAGGAATCCGATGCCTAACAGAAATCCAACGGCAGCTGGCACGACGCTCCATTTGCCGCTGTCGGCCTCCATCTCCATCGCAGGAATCAGCAGCGACCAAACCGATGCCGCCACCATCACGCCCGATGCAAAGCCCAGCAGTGACTTCTGTACACGTGCCGAAATTTCGTCTTTCATGAAAAAGACGAATGCCGCTCCGAGCATCGTACCCAGCAGCGGAATCAGTAGTCCGATGATTAATGTCGTTGTCATCATAGAATTCACTAAAAATCAGTGACAAAGGTACACTTTTTTGTAACTTTTGTTGCAAAATTACCAATAATTGCGGAATAATCACTATCTTTGCCGAATAAAATAAGAATTATTAGGATTTTGAGAGCAAATCCTGCCTGTACTGTAAAAATGATGTTTGACAATTCACAAAATAAAAAGCTGTCGGGAGGCAAGTATGCTATGTTCTTCGATATTGACGGCACGCTGGTGAGTTTCAAGACCCATCAGATTCCCGCATCTACCATCCTTGCGCTCACCCAAGCAAAGGCTAACGGTCATAAGGTGTTTATCGCCACAGGCCGCCCGCCGCTCATCATTACCAATTTGGGAGCCATCGAGCACCTGATCGACGGCTACGTCACCATCAACGGTGCCCTCTGTTTCGTGGGCGATGAAGTGGTTAGGTGCAAGGATATCCCGAAGCAGGATGTGCTGACGCTGGTTAGCGATGCACAGGAGAAGAACTACGGAGTGATAGTAGTAGGCGAGAAGGATGTAGCCGTGCTTGATCCGCAAGGCGAGGTTGACCGAATATTCCGTGTTGAGATAGCCGTTGAGAACCTGCATCTGGCCAAGCCGCTGGACGAAGTGCTCTCTCAACGTATCCTCCAGCTGACGCCCTTCTTCCCCGAGACCTACGAGGCTGAACTGATGAGCCGCCTACCTGGCTGCACCTCTGGCAGATGGCATCCTGCCTTTACCGATATTACAGCAAAAGGGGCCGACAAGGGGGAAGGAATCCTCACCTTGTCAGCCCGCCTGGGTCTTGATGCCCGCTATACGATGGCCTTTGGCGATGGTGGCAACGACACCTCGATGATCAAGGCTGCCGGTATCGGCGTGGCTATGGGTAATGCCTTGGAGTCACTCAAGCGCGAGGCCGACTATACCACTACCTCCGTCGACGATGACGGCATCCTCAATGCCCTGCGTCATTTCGGCATCGTATAGTTCTAAGCGCTTTTATTTCAGTTGTCTGATCAGGAAATCAGCTACGATATCCGTCGAGCGGTAGATGTTCTGCGAGAAACCGTGATCGAAGTAATCCTGAATTACCAGTTCACTCTTCGGCCATATTTCGTGGAAACGCTCACCGTAGGTGTAAGGCACTACGCGGTCGGCTGTGCCATGAATGATGAGTGCCGGACCCTGATACTTGGCTGCCGTCTCGTAGATAGGCAGACTGAAGGCCGTGCGGATATAGTTGCCGCCGAGTTTCAGACCGCCGAACAGTTCTACATACTCGCCCGGGTCAAACGGGTCATACATCTTACCCATCGTGTTGCCTCGGATAGCATCGTCGCGCAGCACGGCAGCTGGTGCCATCAGCGCTACAGCCTTGAAGGCTGGCTGCCCCAGCTGCTCACTCAGTTGTCCGGCAGTCATCGAGGCTACCACGCCGCCTTGTGAGTGGCCGACGATGGCAAGATCGCTCACAAATTTCAGAGAGCGCGCGTATTCCACCACCTTCTTCGCATCCTCAATTTCGTTGGGCACGGTCATGTCCTGGAATGCGCCCTCGCTATCGCCGTGACCATTGAAGTCGAAGCGGATGCTGGCGATGCCATGAGCCTGCAGCGTGTCGGCAATGAGTTCGAACATCGGACCGTCCTTCGAGCCGCTGAAGCCGTGACAGAACACCACCATCGGACACTTCTCGCCATCCTGCAGCTTGGGCGACTGTATGATGGCCTTCAGCCGTCCGTGATCGCCGTCGATAAACACTTCTTCGCCTTTGCGTGAGGGCTTGTACTCGCCGGTGGTCCACTCTTTCAGGTACTTGTCTACCTTGTAGGTCAGCACCGTCGACAGTTTCACCTTTCCGTCTTCGCCGATCACCACCATCGAGGGAATCCAGTTCACACCGTAAGCCTTGGCGATATCGGTCTCCTTAAACTTCTTCAGTTCGCTCACCTGCGGATACTTGATGCCGAACTTGTCGATGGCCTTCTTCCAGGCCTCCACATCGGTATCCATTGAGATGCCGATAAACTCGACACCGTACTGTCGATAGGCCTCATACATGCGCACCACCTCTGGCGCGTCCTTACGGCAGTCGGGGCACCACGATGCCCAGAAGTCGAGCACCACCGTCTTGCCTTTGGCGTATTTCGACAGCTGGATGGTCTTGCCGTCGGGGATCTTCATCTTGAAGTCGGGAGCCGGCGTACCGGGTTTCACCAGATCAGTTGCATACTTCGTGTCGTCGTCATGCTGCTCAAACTGTGCCGAAATTCCCAGCGTGCAGCAGGCAAGGCAGATTGCCAATGAGAGTCTTTTCATCATCATATTATTGTGTTAATTTGAATTTGTCGAGATGCAAAGTTAGGCAAAAGTTTCGAAACCTCCAAGTAATTTCAGGATTAATTGCGATATTTCCCCTCAAGCACAAAAATAAAGAGCGAAACCTGCAAATGGGCTTCGCTCTTTGATGATGAATTATACCTTCAATTATTCATTCATAAACTTCTTCCAGTTGAAAGCTACGCGCTCAACAGACCACTCTTCATAAGCATTTGCTGCGATAATCATAGGAACGGTGCCGTCGGCCGGGAAGTTCACATTTGCAGAAACTTTATCACTATCCTTCTGGTAAACAGTTACAGAGATGTTGTTGGAAGCAGGATCATATTCGTTCGGCAGGTCGATGGTGTGAAGCACTTCGGTGTAGTCAGGTTCCTTCGTGTTGTCTTGCCCTGAAAAACGTTGAATAAAAAACAACGTTTTTCAGGGCAAGACAGTGGTGCTTTTTTGTGTGCTTTTTGCGAAGATATATTTGGTTGTATGGAAAATAATGTGTAACTTTGTACATAATTTAAAATCAAAACTATAGATTTATGGATTCTTTTATATTTTTAGGATTTAACCTCTATGCTTGGATTACGATTGTCACGGTGCTGACGATGTTTACCGTGATGCTCTTTACCAAGCTCCGTGCCGATCTTGTATTCCTGGGTGCCATAGCCATCCTTTTCGTTACGGGTGTGCTCGATGCCAAGGAAGCCTTTTCGGGATTCAGCTCTACATCGGTGGTCGTCATCGGTGTGCTGTTCGTGGTGGTGTCGGGACTCACGCATACCGGCGTGCTTCAATGGATCGTGAAGCATCTGCTGGGGCAGCCCGGTGGTTACTCGAAGGCAGTGGTCAGACTGATGCTCCCCGTGGCATTCCTCAGTTCATTCCTTAGCAACACCACTGTGGTCGCCCTCTTCGTGGGTATCGTCAAAATGTGGTCGAAGAAACTGAATATCTCTCCCTCGAAACTGTTGATACCGTTAAGCTATGCTTCTGGCATGGGCGGTGTGTGTACGCTGATCGGTACGCCGCCAAACCTGATTATCTCGGGGCTCTATGCTGAGAAGACGGGTACGGCGATGAACGTGCTGGCTACGACGATCCCCGGTCTCTTCTGCCTTTGCATCGGCGTTCTCTCCATCATTGCGATGAGAAAGCTGTTGCCCGACCGCAAGGCGCCTGAGTCGGCTTTCGAGGCTACCTCTGAGTACACAGTGGAACTGCTGGTGCCGTCGGATAACAAGTTTATCGGAAAGACCATCGAGAAAGCTGGGCTTACGAAAGTGAATGGCGGTACGCTGATAGAGATGAAGCATTTCGATGACCGCAAGTTCGTATTCCCTGTACCAGCCGATGAGTTCCTGATGGGTGGCGACCGTCTTGTGTTTGCCGGACAGATTGACGAGTTGCTCGATCTGAAGAAGACACACGGATTCGTGAATGCCGACCACCCGATCTTTACGCTGAGCGAGGTGGAAGGCGATCGTCAGTTGCGCACGGCTTTTGTACCCTTCGAGTCGAGCCTGATTAACAAGAAGATCGGAGATTCTACGCTCGAGAAAGACTACAATATTGTTCTCGTGGCTGTGGCCCGTCGTGGAAAGCGTATTGACGAGTCGCCCCGCGAAGTAAAGCTGCATGCCGGTGATACGCTGCTCTTCGAGTGCCCGCAGAACGTCAATATCCAGACTGAACAACTCGCATCTAAGTTGCATTTCTTCGAATCTACGGATGTGCCCAATATCGGCAAGAAGACGCTCATCTCTACCACAATTATGGTGCTGATGGTTTTGCTATCTGCCCTCAACGTGATGCCGCTGCTGCAGTGCGCCTTCCTCGCTGCGATGGCCATGCTGCTCTTCCGCTGCTGCAGTCCCGATCAGGCCATGAAGGCAGTCAACTGGGATATCCTGATGGTGTTCGCGGGATCCGTCGTGCTGGGTCTTGCCATCCAGAAGACGGGTATTGCCGAGCGCCTGGCCTTCGGCATCCTCGATGTCTGCGGCACGAACCCACTTGTCGTCATGACGGCCATCTGTTTAGTAGGAACTTTCATAACCGAGTTTATCTCAAATACGGCAGCAGGAGCCATGTTCTTCCCCATCATGTATCAGGCAGCCGAGAAACTGGGCTATGAACCTTATCCTTTCCTCATTGCCCTGATGGTCAGCGTAAGCAGCAGCTTCGCCACACCTATCGGTTCACCTACCCACATGCTCGTGTATGGTCCTGGCGGCTATCGTTTCAGCGACTTCATGCGTATCGGCTTGCTGATGAATATCATCATCCTGGCGGCCAATATCCTGATTGTCAACATCATTTATCCGCTTACCCCTTTAGTTCCTTAGTGCCCGCAGAGTGAAGCGTAAGGACAATGACTGCAATGGTCGCGATCGTCGGTAGGCGAGAAAGGAATGGCGGGGTCGAAGATCTCGCCAATCTTTTTTTCTAATAACTGCAGGAAGGTATCTGCGTGAGGGGCGATGTCGCGGATAGGCTCTCGGCCGAACTTCAGCGTTGGGTCGTAGTCGTCGGCACCGGCATGCTGGATGAAGAGCAGGGCAGGGGATACTGGCTGACTGGTTTTCTGGCGCACAATGTGGCTGTAGATGAAGGCCTGCAGGTAGTAGTCGCTGTGGTCTTTGATGCGGGCGGGGTCGAAGATGGCCTCTACGTCGGGGAGATCCTTCTGTCGGCGACTACCGGTTTTATAGTCAACTACGCGGATACGCTCTTCGCCAGTCTCAGGATCGGTAATGCTGTCAAGGCGGTCGATGATGCCGGCGATTGTTGTGTCGACAGGGGTGACTCCGGGGATCGTACAACGCATGGCGACGGGTTTTTCGAGGCCGAGGATGGTAAAGGGTGCAAGCCTGCGGTCGATCTCGAGCAGCTGGCGCACATAACGGATGATGACTTCGCGGTTGATCAGTTGCAGACCGTCGAGTGGCGGCATAGGACTTGCGGGATCCTTGATATGGAAGAGTTCGCTCTTAATGGCTCGGTCGACAATCTGTTCGATTTCAACCTCGCGCTTCAACATATCGTCGATGGTGAAGGCGGTAATCTGGCAGCCCGATAGTTGCATAAGCCGTTTGTAGATGACCTCGGCTGACTTGTGGAAGATGTTACCGAAGATGCGGTTGTCGATGAGGTCGTCTTCAGTATCGTCGGGCTCGACGAGGTTGCATACATAATGGTAGAAAAACCGCAGCTGACAACGCAGATATTGGCTGATGGCTGTAGGGCTTACACCACCTTCTGCGGGAGACAATCTCCGGCGGAGAATGTCGATGACGGCCGATGTCTTCTCGATGGGCTGTGGTGATCGGAGCAGGGTCTGCTGACCAGCCTTCAGCGTCTGGAACCTGACTTCCTGCCCGCTCTCAACCATCAGTTGGAGCATGAAGCGCGACATCTCGCCTGTATGTCCATCCGTTGTGGCGTTGTTGTAGAGGATGGTGACATCCTCAGCGCGCTGGAGCAGACGGTGGAAATAGTGCTGATAGATAGCCACCTTGTTGTCGACGGTCGTTAGCCCATAAGCCTTGCGAAGGGCGTAGGGGATAAACGAAGTGTCGTTGACGCCACGAGGCATATTGCCCTCATTGCAGGATAGCAGCAGTACGTGGTCGAAATCGAGGTTTCGGGTTTCGAGCACACCCATAATCTGAACACCTTCGGCGGGTTCACCATGAAAGGGAATTGTGGTGGACTGTACCAGTTGGGCGATGAGTCGCTGGAGGGTGATGATGTCCACCTGCAGGTTGCCGCTGTCGACGAGGTCGGTCACGCGGTTGAGCAGGGTGTACATGCGGAAGAGACTCTCAACGGTGAGTGAAAAGTTAAGAGTGTAGCGTGAAGAATCGGCTTCGCCGTCAGGTTGTGAAGCGGCGGTGGCGATGGTGCGGACGAGGTCGAGGAGGGCATGCAGAAGGCTCACATTGTCCGTGTGATGGGCGGGCGTGAAATCTTCTGGCAGTAACTTCGCATAAGGATGACGACGCAGGACGTCAAGCCAATGGCGGCGGAAGGTTTCCGTCTTCGCTGACCAACCGTTCACCTGCAGGTTGATGTATTCGGCTACGAACGAGGCAATGGCCGTCTGGTTGAGCGGATAGCCCGTGGTGACGTTTATCTTCTCGACTTCCTCTGGCAGACTGTGGATGACGGCTTGCAGCAGTTTTTCGTCGCAGAGTACGATGGCTGTTCGGCGCCCGGCAGCAATACGCTCTGGCGTAAGCCACTGGCCGACATAGCGTGCCTGGATGTTCTCTGTCGGAGCAGAGATATAATTGACCTTCTGGGGCGGAATCTCCTCGGTGTCTTGATAGAAAATGGCCTTGCCTTCCTGTTCTAGACGGTGGAAGAGGGTCTGCTCCACTTGTTGCAGCAGGTTGAAGCCAACGAAGGCATAGGTATCGTATTCGAACTGGATGCTTTCGTCGGTAGCCAGCTGACGATAAAGGGCACCCTCATAGGCGAGTTGCTGACTGGCAAGGCGTTCGTTGAACAACTGGTAGATATCGCCGATGTGGCTCCACAGGCGCAGGAAACGCTGTTTGAGTTCAGAGTTATGATCCTCGGAGAAGTTGCTGAAGAATCGGCGTATCATCTCCCGCTGTTCGTCGGTGAGATATGACACATCGTCGAGTTCGTGGATGTCGCGCAGATTGGCGAACACCTTATCGGCAGGTCCCATATTCTTGTCAAGGTCGTCGAAGTCGGAGAGCAGCAACTGTCCCCAGCCGTAGAAATGGTCGAGCGTCTCATCGATGCCCGTACACGCGGTAAAGCACTTGTGGAGCTCACAGACGAGCAGGATGGGGTCGGCCACCTTCAGGTCGGAATGACTGCGGAAGAGGTCGCTGATGGTGATGTAGGCCGGACTCCAGAGCGGCTGTCCGGCGAGGCGCGCAAGATGCTCGTTGAGGAATAGCGAGGCACGCTTGTTGGGGAAGACAACGGCTACGCGACTGAGGTTGGTGCCATATCGTGAGAGCAGATCGGCTGCTACGTGTTCGAGGAAACTTTTCATTTTACTTCTTCTATCTTGTTACTATAGACGTACCACAGATATCCGTGGATTTTATCTGATGATAGCGACTCCATCTTCTGGATCAGGTTCATGTATTCGCGTACCTGGTCGTGATACTCGGGTTTGGGGGAACCGAACTTGAAGTCGACGACGATCCATTCCTGTCCATCGGTCATCACGCGATCAGGACGGCGCTCCTTCACTTCGCCGTTCTCGACGGAGAGGATAGTACACTCGTTAAAGAGTGTCCAACGGGGCGAGAACCAGTCGGCCACGCGGGGATTCTCCAGGCGCTTCTTCAGCATCATGGTAATGTGCCCTGCGGTCATCTCTTCATCGTAGAGTACACCCTCGAACTGCAGTCGGCGCAGGGCATCGGGGATGTCGTTGACGGTGCGGATGGTAGAGAAAATCTCATGCAGCACGCTACCCGCCTGAATGTATCGGTGACGCTGGGCTTTCTCTTCGTTATCGCCTTCGATGAAGGCCTGACTGCGATTGCTCTGACGGAAGGAAACCTTGCTCTCGTGATAGCTGAAAGCGACGGGCAACGGCTCGGCTGGCTTCAGGAAAGGATTCTTCGTCTTGGCTGAATCGTGTGGCGTGATGCGTGACGTATCTGAACGGGGAGACGCGGGAGTGCCGTAGGTGAAACTGAGCGTGGCTTTATCGTCTTCCATTCCTTCGATGACGGCATCGGACAGTTCCTTAACCACCAGCGGCAGACATTGTTCGATCAGCGTGGAGCGCAGGTTCTTGGCATTACGACGGCCCAGCACGTAGAGTCCCTTGCAGGCTCGGGTAAAGGCGACGTAAAGCAGATTGAGGTTGTCGACGGTATTCTGCAGATGCTCCTGTAGATAGTCGTGCTCGTAGATGGTGCCCATCATCTGGCGCTGACTATAGTCGACAGGGGCGATGGGCAGGTCGCTGAATGGCTCTTCGGCAGGCTTGCACCACAGGATGTTGTCGTTCTGCTTTTCCAGTTGCCAGTCGCAGAAGGGGATGATGACATAGGGATATTCGAGACCCTTCGACTTATGGATGGAGAGGATGCGCACGCCCTCGGTCTCATCGCTCTGGATGGTCTTCTTGCAGATTGTCTCATCCCACTCATTGAGGAAGGCGAAGATGTCGGCCGTATTCTCGCTGACATAGGCAGCCAACTGGTCGAAGAAGGTGCAGACATAGGCACTCTGCTCGCTGAGCCGTTCGAGGGAGAAAATATCGTAGAGTCGCTCGACGAGATCGTAAAGGGGCATAGCTGTCAGCTCCTCGCGATGATTGCGGAAAGCTTCGGGCAGGCCAGAGTCGAGATCGACAGTCGAGAGCAGCAACCGATTGTCTTCGGCGGGCTCTCCCAGCACATCATGGTGCCAGTTCTTCACAATGGCAGCCTTCGTGAGTTGGTCGTCGGGGTGGGTGAGCAGGCGAAGGGCCTGTACAAGCAGACAGACGGCGTTGGAGGCATCGAGGCGGAAAGCTTCGTCGGAGACAATTGTCACCTCGGGCATCTGCTCCATGAAGTAGCGGGCGATGGTTGGGATATACTGATTGACGCGCACGAGGATAGCTATCTCCTTCTGGGGAATGCCCTGGGCACGAAGCGTGGCGATGGTTTCGGCAATCTGTTTGAGCGTGGCCGTCTGGTAATCATCGGCAGGCAACAGCCGGATGCTGACCAGTCCTAGCGGATCTTTTCCGGCAGGAATCTTCTGTTCCACATCGGCGTAGGCTTTCTCAAGTTGTGCGGCTTCGGCGGCATTGAGTTCCTTTTGCGCCATATACTCCAGCGTGGCTGCCTGACGGAAGAAGACGTTGTTGAACTGGATGATGTTGCGCTGTGAACGGTAGTTGGTATCAAGGGCGCGGGTCTCTATCTGTTGGCTGTTGAACTGATGTTCGATATCGTTGAGCAGTCGCCAGTCGCCGGAACGCCAACGGTAGATGCTCTGCTTTACGTCGCCCACGATGAGATTAGAGGTGTTCTCATGGCTCATGGCTTCGGCGAGGAGCACACAGAAATTCTGCCATTGTACGGTGCTGGTATCCTGAAACTCATCGATCATGACATGTTCGAGCTGGGTACCGATCTTCTCGAAGATAAAGGGTGAGTCGCTCTCGCCGATGAGGGCGTGGAGAAGCTGCTGGGTGTCGCTGAGAAGGAAGCGGTTGGCATCGGCGTTCAACTGTCGCACCTTTTGCTCAATACTGCCCAGAAGACGCAGTTGGTTCAGATGGCGTAGCGTGAGGTCAGCTGACTTGTAGAGTTTCCATTGGCGGGGACGCTCGTCGACAGCATAGCGCAGTATGTTGCCCAACGAACCTTGGGCGAGGGTATAGATATAATCGCGCTTGGGGTGAGTCTTGGTGCACCATTTCTCGTAAGATTCGAGATGGTTGGCAACGGTAGCGTTCTCGATAGAGGCATCGAATTCTCCCCTTCGCAGTTTGTTGAAGAAGCTGGCGATGCCACGCGATTTTCCTGAAAGGTCATCAATGGTAAGTTGCTCTGCCTCAAGCTCATCAAAGAAACTTTCTCCAATTTGCTTCATGTGCTCTAACGCCGTTTCCCGGAGTTCGCGCAACTGGGTGGTATAGCGTTCAAAGAAGCCCGGTTCCTGCATCTTCTTGCTCAGCTCGTCGGAGACTTCCTTGTAGCGATCCTGGAAGATGGTGCAGCCGAATTTCTTTATCTTGGAAATGACATTCCACGAGCGGTCGTCGGAGATGCTTTCCATGATGTAGCGTATAATCCATTGCAAGACGATATCGGTGGTGTTCAGGTCGGCAATCAGCTGGTCGACGGCAATATCCTCTATCTGGTGGTCGTTGAGCCCGATGCGGAGATTGGTGGTTAGTTCGAGCTCGCGGGCCAGGTTGCGTAGCACACTCTGGAAGAAGGTGTCGATAGTCTCTACGCGGAAATAGTTGTAATTGTGGAGCAGGTTCTGCAGCGCGATACCAGCCCGGTCGCTGATGAGATCCTCGCCGAAGCCGGTCTTCTCCTGAATCACTTTCATGTAGTCAGCCGATTCGGGGAGTTGCTTCCAGATGCCGTAAAGCTGACTGAGGATACGCATCTTCATCTCCTCGGTGGCCTTATTGGTGAAGGTAACGGCGAGGATGTTACGATAGCTAGTGGGATTCTCCACCAGCAGTCGGATATATTCGGTGGCGAGCGTAAATGTCTTGCCGCTGCCGGCACTCGCCTTATAGACAGTTAAGGGTTTTACCATCGTTTAAATAATTCAAAGTCAAAGTTGATGCCGAATTTCTGGAAACTGGTACTCAGGAAACTCGCGAATAGTCCTACGGAGATGTAGCGGTTGGTGAATCCGTAGCCAAATTCGGTGTAGGGACGGGTATGATCCATCCATACTGTACTGAGATAGAAACGTTCCTTCTCGATATACTTGCCGACATAAGGTGTCCAGGTGGCAAAAAGCATCGGTGATTCGTAGGATATATTCGTACGATAGTAGACATCCGATTCGTTGTAGAGCTTGCCGTCAAGCAGTTGGAAGTTACCGCTCCAGTCATCGTCCCAACCCTCCGGCAGATTGTTGTCGCGGAAGTTGGAATAGTCGAGGAAGTATTTCTCGTGTTTGTCGGAATAGAAACCACAGCCGGCACGGACGTTGAGGACGCGGAGCCCAGGGAGCCTGTGTTTCCATTGGGAGTCGAACTCCCAGCGCTCGTACTCCATATTAGAGTGGAACACGCCCTTGATACTGCGCTCCCAGTCGATGGCGATTACCGGTCCTCGGTTGAGCCAAGGTGAGAATTTCAGACCAATCATCGGGGCAAAGCTTCGGTATTGGGTGGGCTTGCCGTATTGGAGCATGATTCCTTTGTCGCGGGCGACGCGCTGGTGATACACAATACCGCTCTCGATGTCGAACCAGTCGAAGAGCATGATATTGTTGAATACCTGTAACTTGTTGTCGACAAACCATTCGATGTCCGTATTCGAGAAGTCTATGGTGTCAGCCGTCTCTTCTTGGATGATGTCCTTTATCGTGGAATTCTTGATCCGGTCACCCATGCTGAAGATGATTTCGGCATAACCGTTACGCTTCGGGTTGTAGGTCATGCGGATCGGGACATCGAAATAGAGCTGCTTCTGCTTGAAACTGTAACCGATGGTGGGCTCGAACGTCAGATAACGGTGAGGCGAGAAGGCATACTTCATATATAGACGCATCTTGTAGGATATGCCTTTGCTGTGGGAGTAGCGCAGATAGAGCGGATTGATGATAGGCGTGAGATAGAATTCTGCGGTATTCGACTCGGAAGCGATGGGGGTGACAAGGTTGTCGCCTACGGTATGCCACATGAAGTCTTTCCAGAAACTTTTCTTTGGGGGAACGGTATCCTCCGGTATCGTGTCTTGTACTACAGTGTCGGGCGCATTCCGTAGGTCATATTCCCGGTAGATGCGTTTGTCGGTCTCTGAGAGCGGTATAGGTCGAATGGAGTCCATCAGCTGGCGGCTGTTCTCTTGGATGATGGAGTCGGGGAGGGATTCGTCGCACTGGTAGGCGGCATCGAAGAGTGCCAGCGTTTGGTTGCCAAGGAATTTGAAGGTGGCAGCCGTTGTACAACGTGCAGGCATCAATGACTGTGGACCGTTTTTACCCTGTGTGATTTCTGTGCGGAAGGACAGCATGTCGAACTCGCCATTGAGTAGTGTGCGGATAATGCGACCCGTATTTGTCTCTACAATGGCATAGCCGTTGACCAGCTGTGTGTTGTAGAGCTTCGGTCGGAAGTCGAGGCGGGTGGTACCATCGCTCTGAAGATGCTGGGTATACCGATAGTATTTACGGTTCCACTTGTTGAAGGGCGAAAGCATGTAGCCATTATAGAGAGCGATATCGTAGATGTTTGGGGTAGCATATTCTATCAGCGTCGGCATAGCCTTGCGGTTCTTGCGGATGGTGCCGGTAATCAGCTGGCTGGTGATGTCGAAGACGTGGGAATTCTTGAATATCACCTTGTTATACGATTCGCGGATATACTCTCTGGGATCCTTCGCCAGCACATACATCGACGGAATGAGCCACAGAATGGGATTGCGGCGTTCAACGTTATAGCGGATCTTTGCATAGACATGATCCTCAATGCCCTCGATACAAGGGGTATAGCGTTTTTGGTATTCATAGATACGACCCAGTATCAGAGAGTCTTTCTTGTTACTGGCAACTGTCTGCTGGGGCATACACATCAGAAGTAGTATGCTGCTCAGTAGTAGGTTTTTGGTGAATAGTTGATCGTATCTCAAATTGTTGGTCTTTATTTGCTGTTTTTATGTTTCTAGTTTATCTTTCAGGTATTGCCCCGTGAGACTCTCCTTGCAGCGGGCTACTTCTTCAGGCGTTCCGGCGATGACGAGGTTTCCGCCTTTATCGCCACCGTCAGGCCCCAGGTCAATTACATAGTCGGCACACTTGATGACCTCCATGTTGTGCTCAATGATGAGGATGCTGTGCCCTCGTGCGATGAGAGCATCGAAGGCCTCAAGCAGTTTGTGGATATCGTGGAAGTGGAGTCCCGTCGTCGGCTCGTCGAAGATGAAGAGGGTGGGATCCTGCTTCTCTTGTCCGATGAAGTAGGCGAGTTTTACGCGTTGGTTCTCACCACCAGAGAGGGTAGATGAGTTCTGGCCGAGTTTGATGTAGCCCAGTCCAACGTCCTCGAGTGTCTTCAGGCGCTTCACGATGGTGGCGTTGCCTTCGAAGAACTGTATGGCTTCGGAGATTGTCATGTTCAGCACATCATCGATGTTCTTGCCATTATATTTCACGTCGAGGATATCGTGTTTGAAACGGTGTCCGTGACAGGCCTCACACTCGAGTACCAGATCAGCCATAAACTGCATCTCGACGGTGATCACACCGGCACCCTTACACTCTTCGCAGCGTCCGCCCTCGGCATTGAAGGAGAAATACTGCGACGAGAAACCCATCTGCTGTGCCAAGGGCTGATCGGCATACAGTTCGCGGATGGCATCGTAGGCCTTGACGTAGGTGGCGGGATTAGAACGTGTGGATTTGCCGATGGGGTTCTGGTCTACGAACTCTACGTGCTTGATGGCGTCGATGTCGCCCTCGAGTCCCAGATACTCGCCGGGAGGATCACACACTTCACCAAGCCGGCGCTTCAGCGCTGGGTAGAGGATTCCCTTGATCAGACTCGACTTACCCGAGCCGGAAACGCCCGTAACGACCGTCATTGCGTTGAGCGGTATCTTGACATCGATGCCTCTGAGATTATTCATGCGGGCACCTTGAATGTCGATATGACGGTTCCAGGAACGGCGACTCTTCGGCACGGGGATCTCTTCCTCGTGCAGCAGGTATTTCACCGTATAGCTATTGGGATATTTCTTCAGCGATTGCTTTGTGATGTCTTTCGCATCACCATCGAAGACTATCTCGCCTCCAAGACGGCCTGCATCTGGTCCGACATCTATCAGATGGTCGGCAGCACGCATGATATCCTCATCATGTTCCACCACGACAACGGTATTGCCTAATGACTGGAGTTCCTTCAGCACATGGATCAGTCGCTGGGTATCGCGTGAATGGAGGCCGATACTTGGTTCATCGAGGATATAGAGCGATCCTACGAGACTGCTTCCAAGACTGGTGCAGAGATTGATGCGCTGGCTCTCACCGCCAGAGAGGGAATTGGAAAGACGGTTGAGTGTCAGATAGCCCAATCCTACATCCAGGAGGAACTGCAGACGGCTCGTGATTTCTGTGAGCAGTCGCTTGCCTACCTCCATATCGTGCGCGTTGAGTTCCAGTTTGTCGAACCATTCCTTGAGTCTTATGACTGGCATCTGAACCAGGTCCGTAATACTCCTCCCTCCGATCTTCACATACTCGGCTTCTGGCTTCAGACGGGTACCGTGACATTTCGGACAGTTCGTCTTACCTCTATAGCGCGCCAGCATCACACGATACTGGATCTTATACTGATTCTCCTTCAGCATCTGGAAGAACTGATCGATGCACGGTTTCTCCTTCGCACCTTTATCCGAAGGCAGCCCGTGCCAAAGCCAGTCTTTCTGACGCTGGGTAAGATTCATATAGGGTTCGAAGATGGGGAAGTCGTCGTTAGCTGCGTGACGGATGAACCATTGCTGCCATTCCTTCATCTTTTCCCCGTGCCAGCAGACGACACAGCCATCGTAGACGGAGAGCGTCGTATTGGGGATTACCAGTTTCTCGTCGATGCCGATGATTCGGCCGAAGCCCTGACATTCTGGACAGGCTCCAGCGGGAGAATTGAAGGAGAACATCTGGTCGCTGGGTTCTTCAAACGTCATCCCGTCGGCCTCGAAGTGCATCGAGAAATCGTAGAAGATAGTTGGCGGGAACAACAGGCGCAATTCTCCACGCCCCTCGAAGAAGGCTGTCTCAGCAGAATCCACCAGACGGGCGATCGCGTCCTTCGAGTCGTCTACCGACAGACGGTCGATGACAAGGAAAGCGTCCCCCTGTCCACCTCCAAAGGGAGAGGGGATTTGTCCATTGGCAAGTTGCTCCAGATAGTCGTCGATTCTGATAAAATCGGAATTGGCAAATAACCTCACATAGCCTTGCTGCACGTACATCTTCAGTTGCTGCTCAAGCGTACGTCCCTCAGCCAGATGGATGGGAGCCATGATGACGAACCGCGTTCCCTTCGAGAATTCCATCACCTTCTGCACCACGTCCTCAGTAGAGTGCTTCTTTACCTCTTCACCGCTGATGGGTGAATACGTTCTGCCGATGCGGGCATAGAGCAGTCGTAGATATTCGTAAATCTCCGTCGAAGTGCCAACCGTAGAACGGGGATTGCGGGAGATTACCTTTTGTTCGATAGCGATTGCGGGAGGAATACCTCGGATAAAGTCACACTCTGGCTTATTCATCCTACCCAGGAACTGGCGGGCATAGCTCGAGAGACTTTCTACATAACGGCGTTGGCCTTCGGCATAGAGTGTGTCGAAAGCTAAAGAAGATTTGCCGGAGCCACTGACTCCGGCAATAACTGTAAATGTGTTCCGTGGAATCTTGACGTCTATACTCTTAAGGTTATTGACGCGCGCCCCCTTAATCTCTATCGAATCGTTCAATGCTTATAATATTGATTTAACAGCCTCGAGCATGCCTACGCTCTGGATGAGGTCGAGATCCTGCTTCACCATGTTGTTCAGACCAGGAATCTTGTTCAGGTCCTCCTGCCAGATGAACTCAGCACCGAGCACGCCGTCGGCCACCTTCTTGGTGTCGCCAGTAGCCCACAGATCCTTCAGCAGATCCATGATCTTCTGGTCGTCGTTGGGCACGATTTCCACACCGTCCTCACGCTTGCCACCCTTATAGTAGGTGATGATGGCTGCCAGTCCGAATACGAGTCCCTTAGGCAACTCGCCCTTGCGCTCCAGATAGGTCTTCACACCGGGCAGGTCGCGAGCCTGGAACTTCGGAAATGAGTTCAGCATGATGCTCGTAACCTGATGGTCTACATATGGGTTGTCGAAGCGCTCGAGCACGTCGCCGGCAAACTTCTCCAGCTCCTCCATCGGCAGGTCGAGCGTCTGCATCAGCTCGTCAAACTGTACCTTGTGGATATACTGTGAGATGACGGGGTGGTTGCAGGCATCGCGCACGATGTTCACACCACTCAGGAAAGCCACAGGTGAGAGTACGGTGTGCGGGCCGTTCAGCAAGGTCACCTTACGCTTGTGGTAAGGCTCCTCTGAAGGCACAAACAGCACGTGCAGTCCAGCCTTGTCTGCGGGGAACTCCTTGGCTACTTCCTTTGGAGCCTCAATCACCCAGAGGTGGAAGGTCTCGGCCTGTACCACGAGGTTGTCGCGATATGAGATCTTCTCCTGAATCTCAGCAATCTCCTTGCGGGGGAAGCCCGGTACGATACGGTCCACGAGTGTGGCATACACGCCGCATGCCTCTTCGAACCATTTCTTGAAGTCGGCGCCGAGGTTCCAGAGTTCGATATACTTATAGATGCAGTCCTTCAGCACGTGGCCATTCAGGAAGATAAGTTCGCAGGGGAAGATGATCAGACCCTTTGAGGGGTCGCCGTTGAACGTCTGATAACGACGATAGAGCAGCTGCACGAGTTTACCGGGATATGATGAAGCGGGAGCGTCCTCAAGTTTGCAAGTGGGGTCGAAGGCGATACCGGCCTCTGTCGTGTTAGAGATGACGAAACGAATCTCGGGCTGATCGGCCAGTGCCATGAAAGCAGCGTTCTGAGTATAGGGGTTCAGTGCGCGGCTGATGACGTCGATGCGCTCCAGCGTGTTGACGGGCTTGCCGTTCTCACGACCTTGCAGGTTCACGTGATACAGACAGTCCTGGGCATTGAGCCAGTCTACCATACCTTTCTCAATAGGCTGTACAACAACAACGCTTCCGTTGAAGTCTGTCTTCTGGTCCATATCCAATCTACAAATGCACGGAGGAAGTTACCTTCACCGAACTGAATCACCTTTTCAGGCATCACGCTCTTAGGAGCAAACTGTTTGTTTAGTGGTTTCATTTTTAAATATTGTTTTAATTGTTCAGTACTTATTGGCTGCAAAGATAGGGAAATTTCCCGAAACTTCCAAATCTTTTAATACATATAACGTTAAAAATCCACGAAAACCTTTGCGAAAGATTCTTGTGGATACCAAAAACAAAAAATCCCCCCGCCGCAGCAGGGGGAAATTATCGGGTGTGGTTTATCTTGCTGACACGTATTTGTGGAGCGTCTTGCGAACGGCACCAGGGCCTGCATAGAGTTCCTTCACGTAACCCTCGATCTGTTCGCCAAGACCTGCCTTGTAAAGGTCGAGACCAAAGACGTCCTTACGTGAGTACAGTTGCTTCAGCGGACTCCAGTCCTGATCTGCCTTGCCAATCTCCAGCGGAGCCACGATAGCCTGCAGTTCTGCAAGCATGGGGTCGGGTGATGGCTCAAATGGTGTGCCGTCGTCCTTGATACCCTTCAGATAACGGGCATAGCCTGCCAGCGTGAGAGGGATCAGTACGAGGTTCGACATGTCAAGTCCGCGGGCAATATACTTCTTCAGCGTCTCACCGAAACGGATGGGGAGCTTCTGTGAGGTGTCGCAGGCAATACGCTGCGGGGCATCAGGCATGAACGGGTTCGGCAGACGACGATTGATCACGGCACCGATGAACTCATAGGGATTCAGCACACCGGGATCCGTTACCACTGGCATCGCCTCAATATAGCCGATCTTCTGGATGAAAGGACGCAGATCCTCATCAGCCATTTCTGCACTAATGAGCGTATAGCCCAGCAGACAGCCATAGATACTCATAGCGGTATGAAGCGGATTCAGACAAGTGGTCACCTTCATCGTCTCTACTTTGTCTACTGTCTCGCGGGTGGTATAGAGGGCACCGCCAAGGTCGAGTGGGGGACGTCCGTTGGTATAGTTATCCTCGATGACGAGATATTGTACTTCCTCAGCATTCACGAAGGGAGCCGTGAAGGTGTGCTTCTCAGTCTCGATATAGTCATTGTCCTCGAAGCCGTCGGCAGCCAGCATCTCCTTCACTTTCTCGTGCGGACGCGGGGTAATCTTGTCGATCATCGACCAGGGGAAGGTAATCTTCTTCTCGTCCTTCAGATAGGCAAGGAATGTCTCTGGCACCAATCCGTCTTTCACCCAGCGCTCTGCATAGGCGAAGACACCTGCCTTTACCTTGTCGCCATTATGCGAGCAGTTGTCCATACTTTGAACGGTCAATGGCAGCTGTCCGGCGTTGAAGCGCTCAAGGAGCAGGGCACAAACCTTACCCATGGCGAAGACGGGTTTCAGACCGCGTGCCAGGTCTGCCTCGTTATAGCTATAGCCTTTCTCGGTGATGGTAAACGAGATCATCTGCAGCGAGGGATTCTTGAAGATTTCCACGAGGCGGTTCCAGTCTTCGAACTGTGGATCAGCCTTCAGAGCCTCAGTCACACTGGCGATGACCTTCTTCTCGATGGTACCTGTCGACTGGAGTGATACCAGCAGCGAGAGATTATTATAAGGTGTATAGGCCTTGTCGACTACCTCGAAGTCGAAGGTCTCGGCTACGATGACGCCACGATCATATTTGCCGGTGTTCAAGGCGTCGTTCAAGATGGCAGCGGGGAAGGCGCGGAAGATGTTACCGCCTCCGAAGTGTACCCATGTGGGTTCCTTGGCTGTCTTTTCGCGCAAGGCCTTGATGTCAAACTTGGGAAGTTCATATCCTTTGGCTTCCCACTCTGCGGCATTAAAATTGCCCGATAAAATATCATTCAGTTTCATAATTCCATTTTACTTAATCAAAGAATCCTGGTTGTTTGTATTTAATGCCTAATTCGCGATCGACGGTGGCAAGGATGCCCTGTACCTGTCCGAGGGCGAACATACGGCCTAAGAGCGTATAGCCTGCATTGTGTCCGTGGGATGATTCGTCCATGATGCCACCGGGCACATCGGTGAAGGTCATGCCGTGATCCACACGCATCGGCAACTGGGGATTCTCCTGCTCGAAGATGCGGCAGAGCTCGATGAGATCCGCACGTCCGCCGAGGTGAGAAGCCTCCGTGAAGTCACCGTTGGGGAAGATGTGACATGAACGCAGGTGAACGAAATGGGTTCGCGAGGCAAACTTCTTTGCCAACTCTACCACATTATTATATGCACCTGCAGAGAGACTGCCTGCACAGAAGGTCAGACCATTGTGCTTGTTGGGTACGGCATCAAGGAACCACTGGATATCCTCCTCGGTACGTACGATACGAGGCAGACCCAGAATCTCGATAGGGGGATCGTCGGGGTGTACGCACATGTTCATGCCATATTCCTCACAGGTAGGCATAATGGCCTCGAGGAAGTATTTCATATTAGCACGGAGCTGAGCCTTGTCGATACCTTTGTATAGGTCGAGGAAGTCACGGAACTTCTGGATAGGAGCCTCGTCGTCTTCGCTGAAATTACCTGACACGAACCCCTGAGTCTTGATGATGATCGTCTCTACGAGCTGATGATCCTTCTCGGGTGTCATCGTCTTTGCCAGTTCGTCGCACTCTGCCAGTACGTTACGACCTTCGCCCCATCCCTCTGGGAACTTGAACTTGGCCCATTCCTCACGGGCACCTTCGCGCTTTAGGATATAGATGTCGAAGTAGGCAAACTCGGCATAGTTGAAGTACAGGTTCGTGGCACCGTTTGGATTGTCGTGGAACAGATCTGTACGCGCCCAGTCGAGTACAGGCATGAAGTTGTAGCAGATGCAGTGGATGCCTTCTGCCGAGAGGTTACGCAGGCTCTCCTTATAGACCTCGATCTGGTGGTCTCTGTCAGGACCGCCGTATTTGATGGTCTCTACTACAGGCAGCGACTCAACGACGCTCCAGCGCATGCCGTAGCTCTCAATGTACTCACGCAGATCGCGGATTTTCTCACGGGTCCAGACCTCTCCCAGAGGCACGTCGTGCAGGGCTGTAACGATACCCTCAACACCGATTTGTTTTAGTTGGGCAAGTGTTATCTTGTCTTTCTTGCCAAACCATCTCCATGTTCTTTCCATATACAGTTTGTTAATTGTTAGATTGATGGTGCAAAAGTAGTGAATATTTTGCAAACGAACTTGCTTTTTTCACTCAAATATTTGCTTATTTGTATTTTCGATGCGATTTTCCGATGATTAGCTGTCGGAAATCTATCTGACGGCGCTCCCGGATATCATTTCCTCGACTCTGCATAGCCTGACTCTCGTTGCCATAGCGATCCGTTACGGTGACGGCATAGTGCAGACTGCGACCCTTATGGGGCACGTTCAGCGACTGCCCTCTGTATCGGGCACAGATCAGGTTGCGGGCATCGTTCACGTCGACGGGATAGGTATCCGAGGCATAGACATTATATAATAGGTAGTCGGCTCCGGAATTGTCTCTTGCACCGCCCCAGTTCAGAATATCGGCCGTCATGCCGCGCTTCACGTTGAGGGTTTTCACGGGTTGGGGGCCGCGTTTACCCATCCACGTCATGGGTGGGATAAGGGCTGGAGAGGCGTTAAAGTCTTTCGTGAAGGTATATACCCCTTTTGTATTGTCAGTGAAGAACTTAGAACGGAATAAGGTGATGCCAAGTCCCTCCTCGCGCAAGACATTCATCTCACGGCGAATCACATCGAGGCCCCAGTTGCGCTCCTTGGGATGCAACATGTAGACAGCCAGTCCGGGAGCCACCATCCTGCCATAGCTGTGCTGCTTCCAGTCTGCCACGAAGGGGTAGAAGTTGTTCCCCTGGAAATACATCATAGGGAACAGTGCGTCCATGATGCCTTCGCGCAACCATCCTTGGGCATCCTGACAGACGGCTGTATAGGCGTTCCATCCGCCACTGCGGTAACGGGCCAGGTCATCGAACTTTCCTACGGGTGAACAAGAGAGTTTTACCCATGGCTTTTCTGCCTTTATTGCGCGGTGAATTTTGCGGACAATGTCGGTGATGTTCCTGCGACCTTCCGCACGACTGACTTTCAGCTTCCACGTCTCGGGGTAACGGATATAGTCGAGGTGGATACCGTCGACATCGTAGCGACGCGTCACGTCGCGGCAGAACTGGGCCAGATAGTCACCGGTAAATCCTTGCTCAGGATCCATATAGCCTTCTTCGCCCACCTTCTTGATAAGCTTTGGATAGCGTGCACGTATCTTTTTGCACCCGTCAGTATGCCATTTCCCTACGGGGATGGTGACAATCCATGCGTGGCACTCCATCCCGCGCTTATGACACTCATCGATGCAGAACTGCAGGGCATCGTAGCCCGGGTTTTGCCCCGCCGTACCCGTCATACAGATATCCCAGGGCTCCATCGTAGAAGGGAAGATGGTACTGGCTCTGACACGTGCCTGTACGAGTACAGTATTTATATTGGCACGTTGCAGTTGGTTGAGGATGTCGATGAGTTCCTGTTTCTGTCGATAGGCGGAGTGAGATCGGGGCCAGTCCAGATTCTGGATTGTTGTCAGCCATACGGCACGGATCTCATGTTTGGGTGTCTGTGCTGAAGTGTTCGTGACGAACATAAACAGCAGAATAATGCGTATAAAAGTTCTCAAAATGTTGCTCTTTATTAAAATTTGCTGCAAAGTTACTGTTTTTTTTCCATATCTCAAATAAAAACACTACTTTTGCAGAAAAATAGACGTACATTCGCAATAATTTATTAAAACTAGTTATAAGATGATTTCATTTCTTTTGAGCCTTTTGGCTCTGGTAATAGGTTATCTTCTGTACGGACGCTTCGTGGAAAAGGTGTTCGGACCGGATGACCGTGTGACGCCTGCAGTGGCCAAGGCCGACGGTGTCGATTTCATTGTGCTTCCTTCATGGAAGATCTTCATGATTCAGTTTCTGAACATCGCGGGTACAGGACCTATCTTCGGTGCTATCATGGGTGCCCAGTTCGGCCCAGCCGCCTATCTGTGGATTGTGCTTGGCTGTATCTTCGCGGGTGCCACTCATGACTATCTGTCGGGCATGCTCTCCATCCGTCACGGCGGTGCAAACCTGCCTGAGATTATCGGGGCCTATCTGGGTAATGCCACCAA
This sequence comes from uncultured Prevotella sp., assembly GCA_900314995.1. GTDB lineage: Bacteria > Bacteroidota > Bacteroidia > Bacteroidales > Bacteroidaceae > Prevotella. The sequence continues at coordinate 7,419 of OMXK01000045.1, read as the reverse complement.
GCAGGTGATGCTGGTGTTCTCGGTGTTCCTGCTGATTATGGTTGGTGCGGTGTTCGTGTTCAGTCCTGCAAAGATTCTCGGCGGCATCTGGGAACCGGCGTTCTTCACGGAGAACTTCGGACAGTATGTCTTCTGGATTGTGATAGTGTTTGTCTATTATCTTATCGCCACGATGCTGCCTATCGATAAGATTATCGGTAAGATTTATCCTTTGTTTGCCTTCTCACTGCTCTTCATGGCAGCCGCCCTGCTGGTGATGCTGCTGGTGAAGCAGCCCAATATCCCTGAGCTGTGGACGGGCGTGAGTGGTGAGCTGCTGACGAGTGACCGGCTCTTCCCCTGTCTGTTCATCACGATTGCCTGCGGTGCTATCAGTGGCTTCCATGCCACTCAGACTCCGCTGATGGCGCGCTGTGTGAAGAGCGAGCGCATGGCCAGACCGATGTTCTACGGTGCGATGATCACGGAAGGTGTCGTCGCCCTGATTTGGGCTACGGTGGCTATGTTCTTCTTCTACGACACCCCTCAGCCGGGTTACACGACAATCGTTGGTGGTGAGGCTGCCATCAACGACGCGCCCTCCATCGTCCACATGATCTGTAACGACTGGCTGGGTGTCTTCGGTGGTATCCTGGCGATGCTTGGTGTGGTGGCAGCGCCGATTACCAGTGGCGACACGGCCCTGCGTTCTGCCCGCCTTATCATTGCCGACTTCCTGAAGATGGAGCAGCGTACCATCCGTCACCGTCTTTACGTGTGCATCCCCCTGTTTGCCACGACGATGGGACTCCTCATCTGGCAGATGGCCGATCCGGGTGGTTTCAAGATCATCTGGAGCTGGTTTGGCTGGAGCAATCAGACGCTCGCGGTGTTCACCCTCTGGGCTATCACCGTCTATCTGGTGCGTCAGCACAAGAACTATTTCATTACGCTGATTCCCGCCTTGTTTATGACGGTTGTCTGCTCTACCTTCTTCTTTACCGAGAAAGTGTTCAAGATGGAGAGCCAGTGGACCTTGATCGTGGCAGTCGTTACACTGCTGATGTCACTCATATGGTTCTGCGTATGGTATCGTAAGGAAACGAAAAAATAATAACCTACTAAAAAACATAAATTATGAAGAAACTGTTTTTGTCAGCTATCGCCCTGATGATGGCGATGAGTATTAATGCACAGAAGTATCTCAACGAGGGTACGACGCCATTCTCAAAGGGCAAAACTTATGTTGGTGCTTCGCTTTCTGGAACTGATCTCAGCTATAACGGCATCACTGAGGGTCATCTGGGCATTCAGGACAAGGTGGGCTATTTTTTTGCCGACAACCTGATGGGAACTGCACAGCTGGGCTATGAGAATACCGTTAAGAAAGCAGGCCGCTCTGCCACTTTCTCTTTGGCTGGCGGTGGCCGTTACTATATCCAGCAGAATGGTCTCTATCTGGGCGCTTCGCTCATCTATAAGCACTTTAATAAAAGTGATGATTTCCTGCCGAGCGTACAGGTGGGCTACTCATTCTTCATCAACCGCACGGTGACCATCGAGCCCGAGCTCTATTACGAGCAGTCGTTTAAGAACCACAAGGATTACAGCACCGTAGGCCTTCGTATTGGTATCGGTGTCTATCTTTTCAAGGATACATATAAGAATATCGTAAAATAATTGGCTTATGTTAAGTGTAGACGAACTGGTAGACAGACTCATTGATCTGTCATTTGCCGAGGATATCGGCGATGGCGACCATACCACGTTGTGTTGTATCCCTGAGGATGCGATGGGTAAATCGCATCTGCTCATTAAGGAAGACGGCATTCTTGCAGGTGTGGAGGTTGCTAAGGAAGTGTTCCGTCGCTTCGACCCTACTATGCAGGTGGAAGTGCTCATGGGTGACGGTACCCGTGTGAAGAAAGGCGACATCGCCATGATTGTCACCGGAAAGGTGCGCTCGCTGTTGCAGACGGAGCGCCTCATGCTGAACATCATGCAGCGCATGAGCGGTATCGCTACGATGACGGATAAATATGTACAGCGCCTGAAGGGTACCAATACCCGTGTGCTCGATACCCGTAAGACGACACCGGGCATGCGAATGCTCGAGAAGCAGGCTGTGAAGATCGGCGGTGGCTGCAACCATCGCATCGGACTTTTCGACATGATCCTGCTCAAGGATAACCACGTCGACTTCGCCGGAGGCATCGTCAATGCCATCGACCGCTGCCACAAGTATCTGAAGGAGAAAGGACTCGACTTGAAGATCGAGATCGAGGTACGTTCCTTCGACGAGCTGCAGCAGGTGCTCGATCATGGCGGTGTGGATCGTATCATGCTCGACAACTTCAGCGTGCCCGATACGAAGAAGGCTGTCGATCTCATTGCCCATCGTTACGAGACGGAATCCTCTGGCGGCATCACCTTCGACACAATCCGCGACTATGCCGAGCAGGGTGTCGACTTTGTGTCCGTAGGTGCGCTCACGCACTCCGTGAAGGGGCTTGATATGTCGTTCAAGGCATGCTGACCATCTTGCTGGGACTCCTGCTAAGTATCTATCACCCGCCAGTGAGCTATGAGATGTCATTGGCGGGTAATTTTGGTGAACCCCGCCCCAATCATTTTCACGGTGGTATTGATGTGAAGACGGATGGGGTGGAGGGTAAGCCGATCTATGCCATCGGCGACGGCTATGTCAGTCGTGTCACGATGTCGAAGAGCGGTTTCGGCAATGCGGTCTACGTCACTCATCCCGAGGGCTATACCAGCATCTACTGCCATCTCCGCTCGTTCTCCCCGCGTATTCAGAAGGCGATGCGCCGCTATCAGTACACCCACGAGACCAGCGAGGGCGATGCGCGCTTCTCGCCCTTGGAGTGTCCTGTGTCTCAAGGGCAGCTCATCGCCCTAAGCGGTAATACAGGCAACAGCTCTGGCCCTCATCTGCATCTTGAGATCCACGACACAGAGTCGTGGAACATGCTGGATCCCTGCGACTTCATCGGCGACTTCATCAGCGACTCCGTACCTCCTCGGGCTCATGGGTTGATGGTGTATCCGCAGGCTGGACAGGGCGTATTCTGTGGCTCTGGTGCCAAACAGGCGTTTACAGTGAATGGCAACAGTATCTCGCGCCCCCTAAAAGCTTGGGGCAAGGTTGGTTTCGCCCTCTGGGCTGATGATTACATGCAAGGGTCGGCCAATCATTTTGGCATCCGCGAGACGATCCTTACGGTCGATAGTCAGGAGGTGTTCCGTGCCGTCGTGAATAATATCCCCACCTCGAGTAACCGCCTCGTGAATGCCTGGGGCGATTACGACCAGTGGCGCAAGAACCGTACATGGTACATGAAGTCGTTTGTCGAGCCGGGCAACACACTGAACATCCTCCGTGCCGTCAATCGCGGCATCATCGATTTCTCTGAGCAACGCGACTACCATTTGGTCTACATCCTGCGCGACTTCAAGGGCAACGAGAGCCGCTTTGCCTTCACCGTTCGTGGAGAGCAGGCCGAGATACCGCAGCCGGAAGCCTCCGATCTGCGACTCTTCCGCTGGAACCAGACGAATACCTATTCCGCCCCGGGCGTCCAGTTGGTGGTGCGTTACGGTCTGCTGCCCTACGATCAGCGTATCCGACCCGAGGTGAAACCGCGCCGCGAAGCTCTCTCCGACAGTTACAGGTTCACCCCCGTGTCGTGTCCCCTCATCACCGATGGCGAGCTGATGCTCTATGCCTATCCTGAGCGGGTGGATCCCGATGCCGTGGTACGTCCTGAGATCAATCCCGAGAAATATTACGCCACTGCCGAAGGCCGCTATGTCTCTGGCGAATACCGTGATGGTTGGATGCATGTCCCTGTACGCGACCTTGGACATACCTTTGCACTGGCCTACGACGATGTCGCTCCCTCGATTGAAGTGGTGAGCGATGCAGACGGTCGCCTGGTGCTCAGTCTTACCGACGGACAGAGTGGGGTAGCCTCCTGGCGCGGCACCCTCGACGGGCAGTTCCTCGTGTTCGATGTCGTCGAGAAGTCCTCGCGGGTGGTCTGTGTCCTCGACGAGTCTCCGCTGCGTCCTACGGGCAAGGCGCGCCGTCTGGCATTCTCTTGCACCGACCATTGCAACAATACCAAAACGATTGAAACATCTATTATATATTAAAAAGGTATGAAAAAACAATTGATTCTATCCGCCATGCTCGTTGCCGCCACGACGGCAGCAATGGCATGCACCAATTTCATCGTTGGCAAGAAAGCCAGCGCCGACGGCTCCGTGTTCGTCACCTACAATGCCGACTCCTACGGTGCCTTCATGCCCCTCTACCACTATCCGGCCGCTACCCATCAGCCCGGTGAGATGCGCAAGATTGTCGAGTGGGACACCAACAAGCCTCTGGGCGAGATTGCCGAGGCACCTCAGACGTGGAATGTCATCGGCAACTCCAACGAGTGGCAGGTCACCATCGGTGAGACCACCTTCGGCGGGCGCGAGGAGATGGCAGACTCTACAGGTATCATCGACTACGGTTCGCTGATCTACATTGCCCTGCAACGTTCAAAGACGGCCCGCGAAGCCCTGCAGGTGATGACATCGCTCGTTGCCGAGTATGGCTATTGTTCCGAGGGTGAGACTTTTTCGGTTGCCGACAAGGACGAGGCCTGGATGCTCGAGATGATGGGCTGCGGCCCTGACCGCTCGAAGGAGGCCGGGCGCACCGTCTGGGTGGCTGTCCGCATCCCCGACAATGCCATCGCCGCCCACGCTAACCAGAGCCGCATCACGAAGTTCCTCGACGGCCGCTACGTGAAGGTCAGCATGAAGGATCTGCTGAATCCCAAGGCCATGGCCAAGGCTGAGCGTAGTCTCCAGAAGACTAAGGCCCAGAGTCTGATGGTCTGCTCCGACAATGTCGTCAGCTATGCGCGCACCATGGGCTGGTTCGAGGGTAAGGATGCCAACTTCAGCTATAATGCCGCCTATGCCAAGCCCGACTTCTCTGGTCGCCGCTACTGCGAGGCCCGCGTGTGGAGCTTCTTCAATCGCTTTGCCGACGACTTCTCCGAGTATGTACCATACGCTGCCGGTATCGAGCAGAATGTCAAGGAGATGCCCCTTTGGATCATCCCCAACAAACTGCTGACGCTGCAGGATCTGCGCGATGCCATGCGCGACCACTACGAAGGCACGCCCTTCGCACTCGACAGTGATATCGGCGGCGGTATCTTCCAGATGCCATATCGCCCGTCGCCGCTCTCTTATAAGATCGACGACGTAGAGTACTTCAACGAACGCCCCATCTCCACCCAGCAGACGGCCTGGAGCTTCATCTCCCAGATGCGTTCCAGCCTGCCCCGTGAGATCGGAGCCTGCTTCTGGTTTGGCAACGACGACGGCAACATGGTTGCTTACACCCCGATGTATTCCTGCATGACGCGCCGTCCTAAGTGCTTCAGTGGCGAAGGAGCCGATGATGTCACCTTCTCGATGGACAATGCCTATTGGGTGTGCAACTGGGTCAGCAACATGGTCTATCCACGCTACTCGATGATGTTCCCCACGCTGAAGCAGGTACGCGATTCGCTCGATGCCTCTTACGACCGCCAGCAGCCCGATGTGGAGAAAATGGCCCTGGCGCTGAACACCCATGAGGAACGCGTCAAATTCCTCACCAGCTACAGTTGCGAGAAGGGCGATGAGATGATTGCCCGCTGGCAGCGGCTCGCCTTCTTCCTCATCGTGAAGTACAACGACATCGTGGAGAAGCCCACCGACGAGAACGGCACCTTCCTTCGTACCCCTTACGGCGGCGGCAAGCGCGTGGTGCGTCCAGGCTTCCCCGAGGCTTACTCCCGTCATCTCATCAACGAGACTGGCTCGAAGTTCCTCGTACCTAAGGCAGAGAAGAAATAGTTTCAACGTATCTTAATATAGTGTGTTTTAATAAAAATCAAGACAATGAAAAAGTTGAGAGGCAGGTTCCAAGAACATCCGAGGTATGGTCGAACTTGGTTTTGGTGAGCAGGGTGTAGGTGCCCTCGCAGGTCTGAAGTTCAAGTTCTAAAGCACCAGCGTATCCATCAGATATACGATGGCACAACAGATGGCCGCAACGGGGAATAGCCCCATGCCGCGCCATGCAGCTACGATGCCGGCAATCAGGGCCACAGTGCCCGAGATTGGCGACATCGTTGTTTGTATGATACTCGGGAAGGTCATCACCGCCAGCGTCACGTAAGGCACATAATAGAGGAAGCTGCGCAGAAACCGGTTGGTGATCTGTCCCTTGATCAGCAGCATCGGCACCACGCGGATCAGGTTCGTGGTGATGATGCCCAGCAGGATACATACGATGATACTATGCCTGTCCATCAGTGTCCTCCATTTTGATGGGTTTCCACCAGGCCACGACGGCCGATATCACCACCGTCAGCACGATTGTCCGCGTGCCGCTGCTCCAGCTGCTTACCACTGGCGCCACGCTGCAGGCACCACTCAGCACGAAACTCGCTACAATGGCATAGAGCACATAGCGGTCGTTGCGCGCCGGGGGCATGATGATGGCGAGAAACATGCCGTAGAGTGCCACGCTGAGTGCCGCCACGATGGCAGTAGGCAGCATGCCTCCGGCCACGATGCCTGCCGCACAGCCCGAAGCCCAGAGCAGCGTAGAGATGAGTGCTGCAGAGTAGGTATAGGCTGGCGGACAGTATCTCTCCCGTGCGATGGAGATGCCGAAGATCTCGTCGGTGACACAGCAGGCCATCAGTACGCGGTGCAGCCACGAAGTGCCGGGGGCAATCTTCTGCGACAGCGCCGCACTCATCAGCATATACCGCAGGTTGGTCACCAGACACATCGCCACGATCTCCACGTAAGCAGCCTGCGCCGCCACGAGCGTGTAAACCCCATACTCGCCAGCCGACGCACGGGTAAAGAAGCTGCTCACGAATCCGATGGCAGCCGTCAGTCCCGCCTGCTTGGCAATAATCCCCAGCGAGAAAGCCACGGCGAAATACCCCATGGCGATGGGTATCCCGTCTCTCAGCCCTTGAATAATATCATTCCGTCGTGCCATCACTTCATCAATTCAGCCTGCAAAAATACAAATAAAAACCGACACTGCCGTCAAAAAGACAAAAAACTTTGTTTCGTGGCCTGTCCCAGTGACTATCTTATGACTAACATACATTACAAATCAGGTCAACCGTATTAAAAAAGCTAAAACATGAATAAAAAAACAAGGAATAATTAGTTTGTTATTCTAAAAATAGCTATCTTTGCATCATGATTACGGATTTAGAACATATTGGTAATATTCCTGTCAGTACATCGGCTGTAGCATCCTTGTTTCCTGAAATGAAAGCTGGAAATCAGAAGGTGCGTAATCTTGAAGCGGCTGGTCAAATCATCCGTCTTAAAAAAGGG
>OMXK01000003.1 GCA_900314995.1 uncultured Prevotella sp. | reverse complement strand
GGCCTTCGGATAGTACTTCCCGTAACCGGGATTGTTCGCGTTCGTGTTCTTGCGAAGATTCAGCTCGAACTGTGGATTCTTTACTGCCATAAGCTTTTGTAAAATTTAAAAATGTAACAATGTAAAAACTATAAATGTAACACAGGCTTGACGCGGAGTTTGCAGGGATATAACCATCACTTTGCAGGGACTAATCTCATAGTTTGCAGGGACTAATCTCACAGTTTGCAAGGATGAAACTCAAGCTCGGGCGGTACCATTTCCTCACTCGGATCCCGACTATCTCTTTGTCAATGGCAAAGGTACGACATTTTGGAACCCGCTTTGTTGCCACCAGTAGCCAAAGGTTTCTACCGCTCAACTTTTTCCGATAATATTTCAGTCGATGCAGAGGTATTCGGCGATGAGACGCACCTGGCGGGCGGTGTAATAGTTGCGGTTGCGGTTCCAGCGCGTCTGCTGCTGCAGCGCCTCCACCAGTTCCGGACAGCGGTTGATGTCCTCGCGCAGTTTCTTCATCGGTTTCTTCATCGCCGACTTGGCCTGCCTGGTATGCGGCGTATAGATCCGGGCCAGGTCCCTTTTCAGATATTCACGGTCTTCTATCATAATATTCTTAACTTTTAATTCTTTTTTATTGGACAGTGATGTCCGGCGCCCGTGTGGGCTTCAGCTTCGACATCTCCGTCCAGAGGCTATTCACGACGCGGTCGGAGATCGGCTGCCATTGGTCCGTGCACTGGCCCTCGCTCCACCCCGCCGCGAAATAGTCCGCCTGGGGTATCCGACACTCCGCCCGCCTCGTGATCACGTTATGCCTGAGATAGATATGGTCGGCCTGAAAGCCCTTGATGTCCTCCACCGTCGCATACACCTCACGCCAGTTTGGCTTGTGCACCTTCGGCTCGCCGCCCTCCCCCTCGGCGGCAGCCTTCTTGCGTTTCTTCTTTGGTTTCTCTTCGTCCATAAGCAATAAAGATTATATCGTCTGCAAAGATACAACATCATTTCAATTTACACTACCTATCATTTCAATTTACACTACCTACGCACTACCTACGGAGAGTACCTACGGTTTGAAAACAAAAAGAAAAGCCCTGATGCCTGAGCACCGGGACTTTTAGCTATTCCATTTGTTTCTGACATTCAGCCTTATTGCCATCTCAAAGGCCAACAAGGCAGACTTGGTAAGAGATATCTTCGGCTGGTAGTTGGCATCCACGTATCCTGCCCGCTGTGCCTTCCCCATGACTAGGCGTCCCCATGACTAGGCGTGACTAGGTGACCCCATGACTAGGTTGTTGATTCAATAGTTCATATAGGTAAGCGGGGCTCTGCACGTAGAGTTCATTCTCTTCATCTTGCAAAGCCGTCATCAACGATGAGTTATACACGCGCTCCATGGCATCTTCGATGGAACAGCCCGTGTCCTCCATGACATACTTCACCAACTCGCTCAATACGTAGTCAGTAAGGTAAGTCGCAATCTGATGGTGTGTAGGCTGGTTCATACTATCTCAACGTTGGTTTTATGAATGAAACGTAATGCGCGCTCTGTTCCAAAGTAATACTGCTGATCAAGGTATCTGTCCTGAAGCAGTTGTGCTACCTGTTCAGGCGAGTAGATACCTTCACGATAGTTGGTCAGCTGGAGCACTACGCCGTCATTGGCTATCGGGCCAACGACAATGTCATAGTCGTGTATAAGCGCTGTGTTTTTCCTATCACGGTTTGCATCCACAAAGAGTAACCACTCCACGCAGGCTTTCTCGGGAAACACCTTTACTTTCAGGTCCGATGTCAGGGCCGCTTCATCCAATTCATAGGTAATCAGCGTAGCCTTACCTCCGAAGAGCCGTGCCTTCTTCTGTGCCATGCGGACAGCGGTCGGGCGATCGGATGTCAAGTAAAACCCCATGCCAAAATCTTTATATCGCAAGCCTTTTGTGAGATCAATGACCTCGATGTCTACATTAGTACCATGATAGAGTGTCATACCAATGTTCCTCCGTTCTTTTGGCAGATGATGAGCAGGTCATCGATCGTCTCATCCATCGACTGCAGGTGTTCCACGTCGTAGAACTCTATCAGGAAAGCCAGCCCCTTGTACATGTGCAGATAGCGGAAAGCAGCCTGTCGCGTCATGGCAAAGCGCCGCCCGAAAGCCTGAATACATGCCGTGAGGTATGGAATCTCGTACTTGCTCATATTTCAACGTTTTATTGTTTGACGCTGCAAAGATACGATTAAGTGAGTAAAAAACCAAATTTTATTTGAGTTTTTTCGAGCGTGAGTATCTTCGGCGAAGCCAGAGATACGATTAAGTGAGTAAAAAACCAAATTTTATTTGAGTTTTTTCGAGCAGCGAACGCAATAAATGCTTGCATTTTTATTGCTGAGTCGTGAGAACCGATGGAGCAGCAAGAGCCATCATGCTTGCATGTTTGGCCGCGTCGCGACAGAGGTCAACACAGTTAAAATTCGCCCAATGGATCAAATGATTAGGCGATTTATTTCAAAAGCCCAGACACGAAGAAACGGAAGCCAACGCTGACTTCCGTTTCTTTATTCTCATCTTTGGGGAACTGGCACCCATACCCAGGTGCCTCTGTCCCATGACTGCGTGGTACGAACAATTCTTGAAACTTGCAAGGTTTTTCGGCAGTTTTTTGCTGAAAGAGCCCTAAAAAGCGTTTCAGTCGATGCAGAGATATTCGGCGATGAGACGGACTTGGCGGGCGGTGTAATAGTTGTCCTCACGCAGTTTCTTCATCGCCGACTTGGCCTGCCTGGTATGCGGCGTATAGATCCGGGCCAGGTCCCTTTTCAGATATTCACGGTCTTCTATCATATCACTTAAATTATAACTATTAACTTTTTACTACTAGGGTGACAGGGGGACAGTATATTATAGGGATTTTTCACGCGTACCGCATAGGCGTGCGCGGTACGCGGGGAATCATCAGAAAGCACTGTCACCACTGTCACCCGCTGTCTCATTCTCAGGCTCCGCATCACTGGCCAGCAGACGCCTGTTCGCCTCGATCTCATCGATCTTGTAGCGCACGACGCGATAGCCGCGCCTGCCGTGGGAGCGGTATCCCGCGAAGCCCAGCACCTTCATGGCACTGCCGATCTTCTCTACCGAGAAGCGCAGCGCAGGCCCCTCGCTGATTACCAGCTGGATATCCGTAGCCGTATAGAACTCACCGTGCTCCCCGCCATTGGGTAGGCGGAAATGCTTGCTGATGGCCTCCTGCTCAGAGCAAGGCGTCTCGAAAGTCCTGTTATGGGCCTTCAGCCGCTCCTCCTCCGCCTTCGTGAAATAGTGGCGGAAGCCCTGACGGTAGAGCGCGTATGCCTGGGCGAAGATGCCGGCATGGTTGAAGGGGTGTGCCCGTGGGTCGTCGATGCGCTCCACGAGGAAGGGCAGCCACCGGCGGCTACCCGTCGCGTCGTTCAGGAACTGCACGTTGTTGCCCGTGCCGCAGAACGAGGCCACGTGGGGCATGTGCTCGGTATAGTGGCCGAAGGGGCGGCGCTCGTCGATGGCCGGCATCGTCACCACCGACTTCATCGTGTTCACCTCCGTGGGGCGCATCGTATCAAGCTCCTCGTAGCACACCAGTCCGTACTGCGAGAGCGTGATCAGGTCGTCCTTGCTCACCTTGCTCGCATTGACCTTGATGCGGAAGTAGTCGCGCAACTCAGGCGGCAGCAGCATGCTGAACCAGGTCGTCTTGTAAAGGCCCTGCTCGCCGATGAAGACGAGCACGGCCTGGTTGACGGTGTCCTCGTCGAGCCAGCTGGCCACCATGCCCACGAGCCACCGTTTCAGCAGTTCGTAGAAGTACAGCTGCTCGTCGGTGCCGCCCTTTACACTGACCGAGACCGACAGTTCGAGGATATAGTCCTGACCATCCCAGGGCGGCAGACGGTTCAGGTAATAGAGGAACGGATGGAATCCCTTCACGTAGCCGGAGTCCAGCACGGTCTCAAAATCGGTCTTACGTGTAGACTTGACGGTCTGCAGTGCCGTAAACAGGGTATTCTTCAGCCGGTCGCTCATAGGCTGCCAGTCGTCGCTGACGAACTGGGCCAGTTCACTGTTCACACAGAAAGTATCCTCCATCGGCAGGCGGGCCTCCACCCGGTGCTTCACGAGGTTCCACCTGAGGTAGATGTGGTCGCTGAGGAAGCCCTTGATGTCCTCGACCGTGGCATACACCTCACGCCAGTTTGGCTTGTGCTCCTTCGGCTCGCCGCCCTCCCCCTCGGCGGCAGCCTTCTGCTTGCGCTTCTTCTTTGGTTTCTCTTCGTCCATTGTTCATTAAAGATTGACAGCGCAAAGGTACGACAATAAAACAGAAATAACTAAAGATTATTCGATGACAAGTACCCCAAAAGGGTACAAGTGTACAGATTTACGGCCGCTCCTGTCGGTACTTCTTGATTTGACGATAGAGCGTGGCATAGCTGTTGCTCAGGTTTGAGTGGTCCGAGAGATAACTGGACAACTGTCTCAGCGACACTTGTAAGGCTCCGGCAGAATCAAGATCAAGCAGGTCATAATAAACATGATTGGAATAGATTCGCTTCTTGTCGAAAACGAAGTGAGATAGTTGCAGGGCATCGATGGCTGCGTCATCATCGACCAGATACGGTCGCCAGGAATCGATGACCATTCTCAGTTCTTCATGGTGATTATCACGGAACAGGGCCGACAGCGGCGTATCTTGATCGAATGTCTTCGTGGCAGGCGCATCCTCGGTCTTGGGTGTCTTCGGCAGTCGCGGGCCACTGCCGCTATAGAAGTTCTGATTATCCACATGATCCACGTGGAGGCTTCCCTTCTCATAGATGTTAATCACTGTGCTGCCGTGGTTGGTATGATCTGCCTGGTGCAGTCGCGCCAGCAGTTCATTCAACTTCTTCAGGACATCGGCCGGCAGCATGTCGCCGAGTCCATCAAGAAAGTCTGGATTGTCTCCGTCTTTATGATTCATATTCCTTGATACGGATTAAATGTTCTGACAATAGATGATTATGAAAAGAAACGGAGACGTGGGGAATTGGAATAGTAATAAACAAAGTCTCTCGAGCCTAGCCTGCTCATCCACAATGTTCACACTGCCAATGCCCACGTCTCCTTATGGGACGTGAGCTGGCAGCAGTCTTTATTTGTGAATGTCTTTATGAATGGCTAGTTCGAGAGACTTTCAAGAAAGCTGCTCTTCACTTGGGTGCAAAGATACTGTTTTTCTCTTAATCACCCAAACAAATAGTCTATTTTTTTATGGACTCATCATGCTTTTTGTAAAAAGAGTGCCACCTCGCGGCAGGCGGCACTCGTTAATAATGATCAATTCATGTGTCTTCATGGTGGACAATTACGATCACCTAATTAATTTACTACTACTTTTTATTTGAATAGATGCAAGCCCATTTCGCAGTGTCCTCCCAATCCGTATTATCCAGATAGACCTGATTGCCATTCATATCAAGGATTTGCATATGCGAATAGGTTGAGAGTATTGAGTAGTATTTCTGACCCTGATAAACGAATTCACAAATCCAAACCTCCAATGGGATTTGGCTGTCACGGTTTTCGTATTGGGCTATTCTTTCTGCACAATAGCCTTAGTAATGTCATCTTTCGTCATTTTCGGATCATCATCACTACTGCATGAAGACATCATGCTACCTCCTGCTATCATAACAGCAAAAAGAATCAAAATTACTTTTTTCATACGATTGATAATTTAATAAAACAATGTTATTCCATTTTTATAAGATTGCGACTTTCTTACTTACCGATTCTTTTCCTCTAATTACTTGGACTATATATATACCTTTCGGCCATCCGACGGTACTGATCCTAGTTATGCGACCTTCAGCATGGGACGTGGCATATATTTTGCCTGAACTGCCATTTGAAATATTTATTTGACAGTCTTGGCATTCGTTATTTGCACTTTTATTCATGGATTCAGCCACATCGTATCCACTTTCAAAATCTAAAATCCGTACTTCGATATAATCATCTTCAGTTGACACATCTGCATTGATGCTTGAAAGAGAAGAAGGAAGAAGAACCAAATTATATTGACTTCCAAATGAATCTGTCACATCTACTAATACAGGAATGCTACTATTTGAAGGCATGCCAACGCTCAAAGTGCCTTGTACTGAATTATGATACCAACTTGTAGGTGTGGCTGTACTTTGAGTCTGGTATTGTACTGTTGCTCCTATAAGGTTGGGGGAGGTTATAAAAACAGGTTTACCAGATTTAACTTCTAAAGGCGCTGGCAGCAAAACCTCTCTTGATATTGTTCCTGATGTATAATGACCAACAAAATATGGAGTAGCAGAAACGGTCTTTGTCAACGTTAGAATGGTAGTTCCTCCATACTTTACTACTGCTGTAAGAACACCGTATTTCATGTAATGACCATTTAAGTATGTTATTCTACACTGGTTTACTGATGGAGTATTCTGCTGAAGGCCGTTTTGGTTATAATAACTGTCTGACAGACTCCAAGTAACAGAACAGCCTGAAGGCAGATTATTTACCGAATAGGTTGCAGACCCACTTTTTATGAGTGGAGCACCATTAATTGAACAATGGGGGTTACGCATATAATAGGTTATGGGACCATTTGGATAAAAGTTTAAATTCTCAAAAAAACTATCCGACCCATTGGGTAAACTTGTTGGATGATGTTTCACGCGCGGACCTCCATCCCCCCATTTTGATATAAACCAGTTAGAACTCTCAATTACTGCTGAAAAATCGTTGTTATAACCATAAGCAGCTCTAGATGCTAGCTGTTGGGGAACAGGAATATAACTGCCATCTTGCCAATACACAGCTTCTCCATGATTATGTATGCAAACATTTGAGTTGTTTACAGATTTATGCCACGTCCATCCCGGTGCATCATACTTCCAAGTACAATTATCAACAATTGTTGCACCATTATAAGCAGTATAAAGATGAGATGATAACTCAGCTATTTCTGCTGGGCTATTTGTGACATCTTCTCCTGTATATGATTTGGCATTGGGAACGGCAGTGTTTTCTGGTGTATATATGGTAACAGAAGAATAAGATGGATTAAACCTATACAATACACCATTATTCAAGCTAAGCAATTCGTTAATGATCTTTTCATTGATACTTCCAAACACTTCTGGATGTTGTTTTTGAAGCGTCATGTCCGAATTCAATTCAGTCAGCAACTCTTTTATCTGAGATTCATTGAAAGACCGTGTAACTATATCTTGCTTTAATAGTAACTTAACTACATAATTCTCGTATGAGAAACGGCCTTTTTCCTCTAAACTAGCAGATTTTAATGCTTCAAAGTCTTTAGCTAGATTTGCCTCTTTCTCAAGCAATATTTCAGCCAAATCATTTCGAGTCAACAACTCCTGGAATCCATTGAAGTTAGATTTCAGGTAATTAATTCCATCTTCAGAATTAGTGTAGAATGTCGCCTCTATCAGATACGGATATTGTAAACATATTCTTAAGAGTTCCCTTGTGGATAGTTTTCCTAACTTTTCTCTTGGTATTTGCAAAACTTGATTTCTCTCGTAGCTGGTTTTATAGGAATTCCATTTTGCATCTCCTGCTTTTATTGGGAAATCAAACTTTGTGGAAATTTCGTTCTGGGCATGTGCATATTGGCACATAAATACCATTATCAAACTAAAAAGTAACTTCATAAGCACATAATTTTAAAGATTAATATATCCTCTATAATAATAGGTAGATGCGAGGGGCACGAGACGGAGCTCATAGCTGCCCGAGAGAGTTGAGGGAAGTACAAATATCGTAGAGCCAGAGGGTAGGGTGTCTGAATAGACGATTTCACCATCTTCATCAAGCAGTACGAGCGTGTAATCCTCAGGGGTTGTTGCTAGCGTAAAGACGTTGCTTTCCTGGCTAATGAACCACGGACGATAAGGCGCATAAGGATGTCCACCTAATGGCGGAGTTTGATCAATAATTTGCATGGGGATTTGCTGGGCTCCATAGGAAAAACTGCCCACCCCAATCAGAAGAAAAACAAACAAAAAGAGTTTTCTAACCATTTTCTATCAAATTAAATTATTACTGTAGTTTTGTGACAGGCCTTGTCGGCAGCAAAGGTAGACAATAATAATAGATCTAAAGGTGTTTTCTTACAAAAAACACCTTTAAAAACCTTTCAAAATGCCAATACAAGGTAATACAAGGCTTAAACTATCTTCATGATTCTTTCGTCTAAATCCTTTGGAGATCCCTTTATACCATAGACTTTCAGCAATATTCCCTTCCTAAGATTCGCAATGTAGCCATCGCTTCTGTTTAATAACTTACAGATGGAGGCAGGCTTGAAATGACAGCGGGTTAAAACACATACCTCATACTCAATGGGTCTCAACACTTGCGATTCGTTTAGACTTTCATAGAAACAAGGAATCTGTTCGTTTATAAATTTCTTCAGTTCTCGCATTTGGGATTGCGTGGCAGACTGGACAGGATTTAATTCTAATAGAGCATCCAGCTCTTTTACAATTTCCGAGTTATCTATTCTATCTTCCAAAGTAGCAGAATCATAGCTATCCTGACGGTTTTGATATTCATCTATCCTTTTCTGAAGAGCCTTAATCTCTTCGGCTCTCTTATTAATCAGAGCATCTGCATCTTGATTCCTCTCACGAAGTTCCAGAAGCTCTGACTGAGCCTCTTCGAGTTTCGACTGATTAAGGCGATACTCTGCTTGAGCTCTTTCCTTATCGGCTTTGTATTTCTGGTAAAACAAATAGATTGCCAATAACAGGACAACGAGCAATACAGATACAACAATAAGCCATGCTACTGTTCGTTCCGCCTTCCTGGCATTCTTTTCTGCCAAGAATTGTTGGTGATTGTAGTTGTATGAAGCCTGAAGTTTCTGAATATTCTGCATTTCTGAGAGAGAATAGGCAGAGTCGTTTAGAATATAGCCCCAATTGGCATATTTAGCGATGGAATCGGAGATTTTCTTCTTTTCGTAGAGTTCTTGCAAGCCTTTGCAACCTGCAATCTGATTATTCATGTCTTTGCCTTCTCGTAGTTCTTTTCTGAACAGATATTCAGCAGAATCCAATTCATGAACAGCCAAATAGTATTTCCCTTTTATATAATAAAAAACCTCAAAACCTTTACAGATATTGCCATTCTTATCAAAAAAGCCTGTCTTTGTCTCATATAAATAAAGATACCGTCTAGCTTTATCCAAGTTTTTCTTATCTACCAATGAAGTAATTGTGTTGATTAATGTTTGGGCAGATTTATCTATTCTGCCATTTTTCTTATAAAGATCGGATGCTCGTTCTTCAATAATTATAACAGAATCAGGAATATGAAGATAATCATATACTCCAGACTGTAATGCATAACAATTAATTGCCGTTAGTGTGTCTTTTGCTTTCTTTGCATAATATTCTGCAATTCTCAGTTCTTTCAATTCGCTTCGTGGCTGTACTTGCTTATGAAATATCTCTGCGCTCTGTGAATGAATTCTACACAAAACATGATAATTACAGTCTTTGCTTGTGGTGTCAGCACAATCTGCGGCCTCCAAATAGATCTCCAAGGCGCGTGGCAATTCGCCCAGATGATAATAGGTGCGGCCCAGCATGTACCTGGCGCGCATACGCTCGTTGGCATCGCCATGTCTGTCGAAATACTCAACAAGGTCTTCGGCCAGTGAGTCGTTCAACAGCTGCTCACCAGCACGGTTCTGCTGCTCCAGCTGCTCTAGCTGGAGTCGCTGCTGCTCGCCGCTCTCACACCCTATCAGCATGCAGAGCACCCACAGGCAAAGGAGAATAAATGGCAATCGTCTCATTCGAAAGGGCCGTTTCATCAAACACTAGACTTGAGGAACTTCGGGGTGTAGCCTTTCTTCGACTTGGCCACCTCTTCGGGGGTACCGGTGGAGAGCACTTGGCCTCCCTTGCGACCGCCCTCGGGTCCCATGTCGATAATCCAGTCGGCCAGCTTGATGACATCGAGGTTATGCTCGATGATGATGACCGTGTTGCCGCGATCCACAAGCTTCTGGAGTACATCCATCAGGATGCGGATATCCTCGAAATGCAGTCCTGTCGTCGGTTCGTCGAGGATATACAGGGTCTTACCCGTATCCTTCTTCGAGAGTTCGGTGGCGAGCTTTACGCGCTGGCTCTCACCGCCGGAGAGGGTGGTGGAGGGCTGGCCTAGTTTGATATAGCCCAAGCCTACTTCCTGAATGGTCTTGATCTTGCGGAGGATGTCGGGCACGTTCTCGAAGAACTCTACAGCCTGGTTGATGGTCATGTCGAGCACGTCGGCTATCGACTTGCCCTTGTAGCGCACCTCAAGCGTCTCACGGTTGTAGCGCTTGCCATGACACTCCTCGCAGGGCACCTGGATATCGGGCAGGAAGTTCATCTCGATGGTCTTGTAGCCGTTGCCGCCACAGGTCTCACAGCGTCCGCCTTTCACATTGAAGGAGAAGCGCCCGGGCTTGTAGCCACGGATCTTGGCCTCGGGAAGGTTGACGAACAGGCTGCGGATATCGGAGAAGACGCCCGTATAGGTGGCAGGATTGGAGCGGGGCGTTCGGCCGATGGGGCTCTGGTCGACATTGACAACCTTATCTATATACTCAAGTCCCTCAATGCTGTCGTAAGGCATGGGAGCCTTCAGCGAGTGATAGAAGTGTTGCGAGAGGATGGGCTGCAGCGTCTCGTTGATGAGGGTGGACTTGCCGGAGCCGGAGACACCCGTGACGAGGATGAGCTTGCCCAGGGGGAATTCTACATCGACATGCTTGAGGTTGTTGCCCGTGCAGCCTTTCAGCACGAGACTCTTGCCGCTGCCTTTGCGTCGCTTGGCGGGAATGGCGATCTGCTGCTGACCGTTGAGGTACTGGGCCGTGATGGTGTCGGTCTTGAGCATTTCCTTGGGGGTGCCCTGGAAAACCACCTCACCGCCCTTGCGCCCAGCGCGGGGACCGATATCCACGATATAGTCGGCATTAAGCATCATGTCCTGATCGTGCTCCACCACGATGACCGTATTGCCCAGGTCGCGCAGTTCCTTGAGCGAATGGATCAGACGCTCGTTGTCGCGCTGGTGGAGGCCAATGGAGGGCTCGTCGAGGATATAGAGCACATTGACGAGCTGGGAACCTATCTGCGTGGCCAGACGGATGCGCTGGCTCTCACCGCCCGAGAGGGAGGCCGACTGGCGATTGAGGGCCAGGTAGTCGAGACCCACTTCGAGCAGGAAGTCAAGACGGGTACGTATCTCCTTCAGGATCTCATGTGCAATCTGCTGTTGCTGGTGGTCGAGGTGCTGCTCCACCTCGTCGAGCCACTCACGCAGTTCGGTGAGATCCATCGACGCGAGTTCGGCGATGTTCTTGTCCCAGACACGATAGGAAAGGGCTTCACGGTTCAGTCGCTGTCCGTGACACTCCGGGCACTCACATTCTGCAAGGAACTGATCGGCCCACTTCTGGCCGGCCGTACTGTCATCGTTGTCCATCACGTTGCGCAGGTACTTGATGATACCGTCGAAAGAGACATAATAGTCGCTGGAGGTGTGGACAAGATCCTTGTCGATGCGCACGTTCTCCAGAGAGCCGTAAAGCACTTCGCGAAGAGCCTCTTCGGGGATGTCTTCGATAGGTGTCTTCAAGTCAAAATCATATTTCTTCAGGATGGCCTCTACCTGCCAGAAGATCATCTGGTTCTTGTATTTCCCGAGGGGGACGATACCGCCTTCGTGGATGCTCTGACGACGGTCGGGGATGACTTTCGAGAGGTCGATCTGATTGATGACGCCCAGACCTTTACAGTGAGGACAAGCCCCTTGGGGGGAGTTGAACGAAAAGTTGTTAGGCGCCGGGTCTGAGTAGCTTATGCCCGTCGTCGGACACATCAGCCGTTTGGAGAAATGCTTGACGGCACCCGTGTCTTTGTCGAGAATCATGACCAGCCCTTCACCCTGTTTCATGGCAATGGCAACAGACTTCTTCAGGCGCTCCTCGTCCTTATCGGAGACCTGCAGCTTGTCGATGACTACCTCGATGTCGTGGTTCTTATAACGGTCCACCTTCATGCCTCGGGTGATCTCCATGAGTTCACCGTCAACGCGGATGTTCAGGTAGCCCTTGCGCCGCATCGACTCGAAGAGTTCGCGATAGTGACCCTTTCGGCTCTTGACCAGAGGGGCGAGAATGAAAATGCGCTTGCCGGCATAGTCGTTCAGGATCATGTCGAGCACTTTCTCTTCTGTGTATTTGACCATCTCCTCACCTGTGGCGTAACTATAGGCACGTCCTGCACGGGCATAGAGCAGACGCATATAGTCGTAGATCTCCGTAGTGGTGCCAACGGTGGAACGGGGATTCTTGTTCGTGGTCTTCTGTTCGATGCTGATGACGGGCGAGAGACCGGTAATCTTATCGACGTCAGGCCGTTCCATGCCTCCGAGGAAATTGCGGGCATAGGCAGAGAAAGTCTCGATATAACGGCGCTGTCCCTCGGCAAAGATGGTGTCGAAGGCCAGCGATGACTTGCCTGAGCCGCTGAGACCGGTAATGACGGTCAGTGACTGGCGTGGGATCTCCACATCAATATTCTTCAGATTATGTACGCGGGCTCCGTACACATTGATCTTATCGTCTTCTCGTTTCATGGGATTATTCGTGATCGATGGTTTCTATATAGCCGCGCAGCAGATTGACGTCTTTGCGGATGTTGTAGACGCGTCCGTCGGCACCTTTAGCCTTGCAGAGGAGGAAGTAGACACCGTCCTTGACAGGCTTGCCGTTGAAGGTGCCGTCCCAGCCGTCGGCACTGGGATCCGTCCACTCATAGAGCTTGTGTCCCCAGCGGTTGAAGATATATGCATGGAACTCCACGAGGCTCTGATACTCCTTGGGCCTGAAGGTTGGGTTCTTTTCATCACCGTTAGGGGAGAAAGCATTTGGAAAGATGAGCTTACTCTCGCTGACGGTTACGACGAAGGTCGCTGAGTCGAGTACTTCTGTATTGCCGTTTATCTTAACAATCAGCGTGACGCGGGTGACACCGGCATTCGTAAAGGTATAGTCGGTGTTCTCTTCATAGCGCACCATCATATCCTTCTCTTCGCCCGTCAGACGGAAATGCCACTCATAGATGGGGTCAAGCCCGTCCATATCGGAAGGATTGGCGTAGAAATTGACACTCAACGGGGCTTGTCCGGCTATGTTATCGTGGGACTCGGTCTGGGCACCTTCGTCATTGGTATAAACGGCAGAGGGCGAGATGCTCTGTGCATGGCATAAATATGGCAGAAAAACCGCCATAGAGGCCAGAATCAACTGTTTTATCTTCATTTTCGTATGCTTTAAAGTGCAAAGATAGTAAATAATTCATAATTCATAATTACCATTTCACAATTATTTTGTACTTTTGTAGGCGAAATTCGTAATTTTTGAAAATATGACACGTGTTTTAAGATATTTTTTGTTGTTTGCGCTGCTGTTTGTGGGTGCCGGTATCGTCTTGGCTCAGGATGGACCTGCCATCCGCGGATTGCATAAAGTGAAACGTAAGGAGACCATCTTCGGCATCTCCAGAATGTATGAGATCACCATCGACGAACTGATTGAGGCCAATCCCGAGATGAGGATGCCCGACTTCGAGTTGAAAAAGGGAATGGAAATAAAGATTCCCTTCTCGAAGCATAGTGCCCAGCCCCAACAGGTGAACCAGAGTCAGCAGGTGACGCAGAGCCATCAGACAGAGGTGGCACCCCAGACCGCAAAGAAAGAAGACGATGACGTGAGGAACAGAGCCATCCGTCTGGGGGTGATGCTGCCGCTGCACGATATCAACGGCGACGGCAAGCGCATGGTGGAGTATTACCGTGGCGTGCTGATGGCCTGCGACAGTCTGAAGAAAATGGGCATCAGTGTCGATGTGCATGCATGGAACACGCCAGACGACGCGGATATCCGTCCCGTGCTGCTCGACGATGCAGCTACACGATGCGACTTGATTATCGGACCGCTCTACTCCAAGCAGATGGACGTACTCTCGGAGTTTGTGAAGTATTATGATATCCGACTGCTGATCCCGTTCTCGATCAATGCCCCACAGTTGACAACCAACCGTAATATCTTCCAGGTATGGCAATCGCCAACGGAGATCAACGAGGCTACTATTAACCATTTCATGGAGCGATTCAAGGATTACCATCCTGTGATTATCGACTGTAACGACTCGACGAGCAGGAAGGGGAACTTCACCTCGGGGCTTCGCCGACAGTTGGAACTGCATAATATTGAGTATAAGGTGACGAACCTGAAATCGACAGAGGATGCTTTCTTCAAGTCGTTCAGTACGACGAAGCGTAACGTGGTGATCCTGAACACAGGCCGTTCGCAGGAACTAGGCATCGCTTTCTCGAAGCTGAATGGTATGAAGGTGAAATATCCCGAGCTTGAGATAACAATGTTTGGCTATACTGACTGGTTGATGTACACCAGCCGCTACCTGGAAAACCTGTATAAGTTTGATACCTATATCCCGTCGGTATTCTATTATAACCCGCTGTCGCCCGCCACGCAGCGGCTTCAGCAGAAGTACCGTAGGAATTTCCGTGCAGACATGCCGTCGCAGTTGCCGCGCTTTGCCTTGACTGGTTTCGACCATGCCTACTTCTTCCTGAGGGGATTGCATAAGTATGGCAAGACCTTCAATGGTGCTGCCGGTATGTTTGGCTATCCGCCTGTACAGACCCCGTTGCAGTTTGAACGCTATGGCAATGGCGGTCTGAGGAACAGGGCATTTCTTTTCGTACACTATAAGCCAGACCATCTGGTAGAAACCATCAGGTTCTAAAAATGAAGAATGGAAGATATATGAGACGTTTTATTATCATCTTTTCATTTTTTCATTTTTTCATTGCAACGGCTGTTGCCCAGGTCGGTGAGTACAGAAGAGATCTGGCCGTTGGTGTGAACGGTGGCTACGTATTGAGTAATGTCGCCTTTATGCCTACTGTACCCCAAGGGATGATTGGCGGCATGACCGCTGGTGTGACGATGCGCTATACATGTGAGAAATATTTCAAAAGCATCTGTGCATTGGTGGCTGAAGTAAACTATTCGCAGATAGGCTGGAAAGAGAATATCCTGGATGTGAAAGACCAGCCCGTGGCACTGCATACCGATCCGACACAGACATTGCGCTATCAGCGGCAGATGAACTATGTGCAGATTCCCTTACTGGCAAGACTGGGGTGGGGAAGAGAACGTAAAGGATTCCAGGCCTTTTTCCAGATAGGTCCCCAATTCGGCTTTTTCCTGAGTGATAAGTCCGAGTCGAACTTCGACGTGCATGACCCGGCATTTAATCCAGGTACCTACCAACAGCCGAATCCCGACTACAAGTATCGTGGCGTCCGTGTATCGCAAGTGGTGGCTCAAGACTCGATGGCAGTCGAGAACAAGTTTGATTATGGCATTACGGGTGGACTGGGTCTCGAGTTCAGCAACCGCCGTCTGGGGCATTTCCTGCTGGAGGGCCGTTACTATTATGGTCTGGGCAATATGTATGGTGCAACGAAGCGCGACTATTTCGGCCGTTCCAACTTCGGCAATATCGTGGTGAAGTTTACCTATCTGTTTGATATCATCAGGACAAAAAACTCAAATATTAAATAAGTATGTTCGAAGGACAACCTAAAGGATTATTCGCGTTGGCATTGGCCAACACAGGTGAGCGTTTCGGCTATTACACGATGCTCGCCGTTTTTGCTCTGTTTCTGAGAGCCAATTACGGATTGTCGCCCGCACTGGCTGGTACAATCTACAGTTCATTCCTTATGCTGGTGTATTTCCTCCCGCTGATTGGTGGTATCATGGCCGATAAGTTCGGTTTCGGAAAGATGGTCACCACGGGTATCATCATCATGTTCGGTGGCTATCTGCTCTTGTCGGTGCCTCTGGGCGGCGACAGCGTGGCACTGGTCGTGATGCTGGCAGCCCTGTTGCTTATCGGCTTAGGTACTGGTCTTTTCAAGGGTAACCTCCAGGTGATGGTGGGTGATCTGTATAATGATCCGAAGTACAAGGACAAGCGCGATGCAGGTTTTTCTATCTTCTATATGGCCATCAACATCGGTGCGCTGTTTGCACCTACCGCTGCCATTAAGATTAAGGAGTATGCTGAGGTATCCTTGGGGTATTCCAGCAATGACGCCTACCACTTCTCGTTTGCAGTGGCCTGTGCTTCGCTGATTCTCTCCATTGCCATCTATTACATGTTCCGCAGTACGTTCCGTCATACGGAGGGTGGAACGAAGAAGGATGCTGCCAAGGCTGATGCCAGCTCGGAGCCTGAACTCTCGAAAGAAGAGACCAAGCAACGCATCGTGGCCTTGTGCCTCGTGTTTGCCGTGGTGATCTTCTTCTGGATGGCCTTCCACCAGAATGGCCTGTCACTGACTTACTTCGCTGATGAGTTTACGGCTCAGTCGGCTGAAGGCTTGCAGGCGATGTGCTTCGATGTATGGAACCTCGTGGCTGTGATCTTTATCGTCTATGCCCTGTTCTCGCTGTTCCAGTCGAAGACAGGCAAGGGCAAGGCCATCTCTGCCGTGATTATCTGTATGGCCCTGGCTTTCCTCTGCCTGCAGTATGACGCTGATGGCAGCGTGACAGTCTCTGCTCCAATCTTCCAGCAGTTCAACCCCTTCTATGTGGTGGCTTTGACTCCGGTTTCGATGGCCATCTTCGGTTCGTTGGCAGCTAAGGGCAAGGAGCCTTCTGCCCCTCGTAAGATTGCTTACGGTATGATTGTGGCAGCCATTGCCTATGCGCTGATGGCCTTTGCATCATTCGGCTTGCCGATGCCTCAGACGGAGATGGGCGCTGACGGTAACCCTGTTGCTGTTCATGTGGCTGATGTTACACCAAACTTGCTGATTACGGTTTATCTGGTGCTGACCTTTGGTGAGCTGTTGCTTTCGCCGATGGGTATTTCTTTTGTATCTAAGGTTGCACCTCCCAAATATAAGGGTATGATGATGGGTGGCTGGTTCGTAGCTACGGCTATCGGCAACCAGCTCGTTGTCGTAGGCGGTCTGCTTTGGGGAGCTGTTCCTCTCTGGGTTTGCTGGAGCGTTTTCCTGGGTGTCTGCCTCGTGGCTGCCGTCTTCATGTTCGCAATGATGAAACGACTCGAGAAGGTCTGCTAGATGCTGTCGTTTATCCCATTTCTGGTACTGATTGTACTGATAACATGTTGCGTTGCCGTTTTTGGTAACGCAACACTGGATGGTGCCTCTCAGGTGTCACTGCTGGCTGCCTCGGCTGTCAGCGTGGTGGTAGGACACTTCTCGAAACGGCTGGAGTGGGAGAACCTGGAGAATGAAATAACTGACAAGATAGCCAGCTGTACACCTGCCATCATCATCCTGTTGTTGATCGGTGCCATCGGTGGAACCTGGATGGTGTCGGGTATTGTGCCGACGATGATCTACTATGGTATGCAGATTATCCGTCCGGAAGTGTTCCTCGTGAGCAGTAGTATCCTCTGTGCACTCGTCAGTCTGATGATTGGTTCGTCATGGACAACAGTGGCGACGATTGGACTGGCCCTGATGGGTATCGGCAAGGCCCATGGATTCGATGACGGCTGGATAGCCGGTTCGATTATTACGGGAGCCTATTTCGGTGATAAGCTTTCTCCACTATCGGATACCACGGTACTGGCCTCAAGTGTGTCGGGTACACCACTATTCACCCATATCCGCTATATGCTCTTTACGACCGTACCGACATTCTGTATCTCGATCACGATCTTCCTGATTGCCGGATTTACGATGAACGTTTCTGGCCATGGCAATGTGGTGGAGTTTATGGAGGGGCTGCAACGAACGTTTGTCATCTCGCCGTGGCTTCTGCTGGTGCCTGTACTGACAGGGGTGATGATTGCCCGCAGATGGCCTTCGATGGTGGTGTTGTTCCTGGCCATCCTCCTCGCAGTCATTGTTGCGCTGTTGGTCCAACCGCAGCTGGTGCATCAGATTTCTGGTGAAGAAGGAGCGGGCTTGCTCACACAATATAAAGGTATGATGCAGGTGTGCTATGGCAGTACAGATATCGAGACAGGCAACGCCGTGTTGAACGAACTGGTGCATACCAATGGCATGTCGGGGATGATGCCGACAATCTGGCTGATTATCTGTGCCCAGACGTTTGGTGGGGCTCTGACAGCAACGGGGCAGTTACGTGATCTCATGGGACTGATCCTGCGCTTAGCTAAGGGCACCGCATCGTTGGTGGCTTCAACTGTAGGGACGGCTATCTTCTGCAATATCGCCACAGCAGATCAGTATCTCTCAATCATGCTCTCCAGTTCGATGTTCAAGGATACCTACCGTGAACGTGGCTACGAAGCCAGACTGCTGAGCCGCTCGTGTGAAGATGGTGCGACAGTAACTTCTGTTTTGGTGCCATGGAATACCTGTGGCCTGACACAGAGTACAGTGCTCGGCGTGGCTACGCTGACCTATCTGCCATATTGCTTCTTCAATTACCTGTCGCCAGTTACCAGTATTGTCGTTGCTGCCATAGGCTGGAAAATCAAAAAGGTAAAGCAGTCATGATGTTTCTCAGCTTGTTACTTTCCGGATTCTTCACATTAGTAGAATTGAACTGTGAGAATCTGTTTGATTACCTTCATGATGATGGTAAGCAGGACGAGGAATTTCTGCCCGATGCTACGCGCCACTGGACAAAGAAACGCTATTGGCGTAAGGTGAACAGTGTGGCTCAGACCATTCTTTCAGTCTCTGATGACGGTATTCCTGACCTGATAGCTCTCTGTGAGGTAGAGAACGACACGGCGATGAAGGATCTGACGAAACGTTCGCTTTTGCGTAATGCCGGTTATGAATATTTGATGACCACATCACCTGATGCCCGTGGTATCGATGTGGCGCTGTTGTATTCGCCCTTTACCTTCTCGCCAATCAGAACGAATCGCTTACGCATCGAACCGATAGAGAATATGCGTGCAACGCGTGATATCCTTTATGTCTGTGGGCAGATCCAGTCAGGTGATACCCTGCATGTGTTTGTCGTTCATGCACCGAGTCGTCATGGTGGGGAAAAATATAGTCGTCCTTTTCGTCAGACTGCAATGGATCGGCTATGTGCTTCGGTAGACTCAGTCCGTAACCTCTCTCCAGAGGCTAAGATTTTGATCACTGGTGATTTCAACGACACGTCTGACAGTCCTGTATTCGATGGTCTCCATGAGAGAGACATGCACAGTCTTACCCAAGAGGCACAAGGTGACCATGACGTGAGGGGTACCTATCGTTATAAGGGTAAATGGGACAGCATCGATCATGTTTTTGGCAGTCCAAGTATCGCTAATAAAGTAGATACAGCCTTTGTTCATGCCCCCTTGTTCCTGTTAGAAGAAGATTCTCAATACGGTGGCTATAAGCCCCGCCGGACTTACAATGGTATGCGCTATCAGCGTGGCTATAGCGACCATCTCCCCTTGGTAGTCCGCTTTCGCATGGATGAGTAGTGTTTTACAGACTGGGTGACATAGGATGTCATCCTGAGGAAAGAACTGGCTACAGTGAAGTGATGTCGTAAGCCTTTGTCTGGGGCTCGAAATCAGGGCTGAGCAGGTCTCTTGTTGATTTGTACTCCTTGGTCTTGATTCCTGCCAAACGGAACAACAGGTGACAGATGTTATCAGTCGTAAACACTCTGTCAATGGCCAGTTTGATGTTCTCGTATTCCTGTGGATGCTTTTCTTTCCAGCTATCAGAGCACCACACCACGAAGGGAATTTCCAGTTGGTATTTGATCAAATCGTCGGTAATCCGATCTTCACTGAAAATCTGTCGTCCGTAGAAATCGCGGTAGTCATAGACTTCTTCGCCATGATCAGGAAAATAAATCAAAAGGCTGTTCGTATGGCGTACCATCTCGATGATCTGATGGATTACTTCATCGTTATAGCGGGTGGCATTGGCATATTCTGCAATACGCTGACGGCTCTCTGCATTCAGATAGGAAGCCGTGTTTTTGACGTCCTTGGCTGAGAAGACATCGTATTTCTTCTCTTGGGGATATTGGTTCTTTGCCAAAAAATGCTGTCCTGCAAGATGGAATATCAGCAAGTTACGCGAGCCAAGATCCTTGTACTTTTCCTCTTTGAAAGCAGTAATAAGTTCTCCGTCATAAGGTGCACAGGTCTTGTTGACATCGTTATACGACATTTTCATAATCGAGTCGTTGAACATAACGGAGTTCAGAGTAAAGGCCCATGCAGCATTCTCATCCCATTTGTATTGGTTGTCCCAGAGCCAGACACCATAGCCTGCTTTTTTGAAAAAAGCAGGGAAATAAGGTGAATGGTACCACCGCTCACCCTCGTGGATGTTATTACAGCAGAGTACGTTTTTCAGCACAATGCTGGTCTGATTGTGCGGTGCCTTGACTTTGTTGAAGGCGAAGAGATTACCCTTGGCAGCCTCAGCACACTGGTAGGGCGTGGTATCGAGATCATAGCCATATAGACTGGCATGATACTTATTATACGACTCTCCAATTACCAAGACAATGTTCAACGAATCAGTAGTGGTGCAACTGACATCCTTAAGTGCCTCGCTGGTGGCCTTGATCATGTGATTGAGATCCTCGCCCGACATCCGTATGGCATTGATGGAATAGCAGAAATTGGGCATGGGCATGCCCTTGCGGAAAGGAATCTTCATCAGCCATCGCTCAGCCTCATAGGTATCTTTGCACATTGTCAGACTCGTATATCTGCCCAAAGCACTGGCTCCGCCGATGACACCAAAGAGCACAATGATTGTCAGCAAAACTAAAAATACCGGTTTATTTACCATTTGGCGGATTCGATTCTTCAAGCGCTCTCCAAGGATGATGGAAGTCACCACAATCACAAATGCACCTATTGTCTTGTACATCCCGTCTGTCATCAGATAGGTCTTGAAGAACCCGGACACCTCCTTGGGGTTCGTCTCAAATACCAGCAGAAGAATCTTGGGTGAGATATCTGTTCCGAAAGAATACCTGAGATAGAAATTGACGATATAGATAATGAACAGGACAAGATAGACAAAGATATGGAAGTGTATCTTGCGTAGCAGATAACAGACGATATTAATAATGTACGCCATGAAAACCATTTCTGCATATCCCGACAAAATCTCACTTATTTCGTATTCATGGTACAGATGCTGATAATAGAGCATGTCAAAACCGCCCAGCATCAGAATTGAGATGAGAAATAAGGGGAGGTTCCAAACGATAGGTGTTACCAAATAGTTGATACTTTTAGTTAGGATTGATCCAATCTTCATGTTTGTCACTTTTTTATGTTAGGTAGTTGCAGTCCGTAACCCTTCTGTCGATCAACCAACAACATGGCGATGGCGATGAGTGCCGCTCCTAGGGCCGTAAAACCGAAGATAAGCATTGATGTAGTATAGCTGGGATCAGTCTCGTTGGCACGTCCTACAAACATCGGGATGATTGCACGCCCAAAATTCTGGATGAAGAAAATCATGGAATAGGCAGTTCCGAGACATTTCAGAGGGATAATCTTTGGTACACAAGGCCACAAGGCTGCAGGTGCCAAAGAATAGCCGACACTGAGAATGACCATTAAGGCGATGGCTATCGTTGAAGAGTGCATGGGCAGCGAGAAGCCGAAATGGACTGCTGTGAGCATCAGGGCACCTGTGATAACTAATGTAACACCCTTGCCGTAGCGATCATACACAAGTCCGAACAGTGGCGTCATCAGTATCGTACCAAAAGGGGCAATACTCGAGAAGAAACCTGCAATATCTGGATCGACACCATATTTCATGACCATCAGTTTGGTTGAGAATTTCAAGAATGGCGAAACGGCAGAATAGAAAAGAACGCAAAAGAGCGTGATCAACCAAAAACCAGGATTGCGAAGCGTCATGCCGATATCGGAGAAACGGAATTCTTCAGAATTTGCCGTCTCACTATGAGTCGAAGAATCCAGTTTGCGATCCATCACACAGAACACAAGGAATGCCAGCAGACCAATCATTAGGAATGCCAGCGAAACAAGCAATGGCATTGAGAGGGTGAAATGGCGTGCGATAGGAGCAGAGATACTCAGTGCAGCAGCTGTCCCCAGACGGGCCATGGCCAACTGAATGCCCATAGCCAATGCCAGCTCATGCCCAGTGAACCAACGTACCATCGCTTTTGATACGGTGATGCCCGTCATCTCATACCCCACACCGAATACAGAAAATCCCAATGATGCAACAGTCACCGACATGGGCAGCTGAAAACCGAATACCGTCATCTCGGCTGAACCAAAGTCAGTAGTGACACCATAGAGTTTCAACAATGTTCCTATGACCATCAAACTACAGGCCAGTAAACCTGTGAACCGGATGCCCATCTTGTCAAGAATCAGTCCTGAGAAGAAGAGCATTAACAAGAATACATTGATAAAACTGCCTGCACCTGAAAAGAATCCATAGTCGGATGGTGTCCAACCAAGTCCGCCCTGACTGCGAGGAGCCTCTAACAATGTCTCCAGTGGCGACATCACATCATTGACAAAATACCCCATCATCATGGCTGTAGCCACGATGAAGAGTACCGTCCATCTGGCGAAAGGGGTGTCGTTCAACCGTTGTCGGATTGCCTCTGCCATCAGAATCTTAAATCTTTCTTACAGGATCGCAAGTCAGTCCACACCCCAGTTTCTTGAATATCTTGCGGTCAACCTCTGAGAGCATGACTGTCGAGTGAACTTGACATCCACGCAGAAGTGGCAGTTTTTCGAGAGCCTTACGGCAATTCTCGTCGTCGTTAGAGAGTACAGATAGTGCTACCAGTACTTCATCGGTATGCAGACGTGGGTTCTTTCCTCCCAGATATTCAATCTTAGTCTTCTGAATAGGTTCAATCAGACTCTGTGGAATGAGTTTGGCTTCATGGTCGATTCCTGCAAGGTGTTTTGTGGCATTAAGCAATAAGGCAGCACTACAGCCCAGCAGGGGTGATGATTTTGACGTAATGATGGTACCGTCTTCCAGTTCGATGGCTGCTGCAGTGTGACCAGTTTCCAGTTTCTTCTCATAGGCAGCTGTCGTCACAGGTCGGAAAGCAGTTGTAATCTTTGCCTGATTGAAGAGCATACGTATCTTATTCACCTCGCTCTCATTGTCAGCACCTTCGGCCATCTTATTGGTGGCATCGTAAAAGCGACGGATAATTTCATCTTTCGAAGCTTTGCAGCACACTTCATCATCGCTGATGCAGAAACCGATCATATTCACTCCCATATCCGTGGGCGACTTGTAAGGATTCTCACCGTAGATACCCTCGAAGAGTGCGTTCAACACAGGGAAGATTTCAATGTCGCGATTATAGTTTACTGCAGTCTTGTTGTATGCCTCAAGGTGGAATGGGTCAATCATATTCACATCGTTCAGGTCTGCAGTAGCGGCCTCGTAGGCGATATTCACTGGATGCTTTAGTGGCAGATTCCATACGGGAAAGGTCTCGAACTTAGCATAGCCAGCTCGAATGCCGCGCTTATTCTCATTGTAAAGCTGCGACAGGCAGGTGGCCATCTTGCCGCTGCCTGGGCCAGGAGCCGTGACAATAACCAATGGACGACTGGTGACCACATAGTCGTTCTTACCAAAACCCTCATCACTTGCAATCAGTTCCACGTTGTGGGGATAGCCATCGATGGGGTAGTGGATATACGACTTGATTCCCATACGCTCAAGGCGATGACGGAACTGGTCGGCTGCATGCTGACCATTATAGTGGGTAATCACTACACTGCCTACCATGAAGTTTCGACTCATGAACTCGTCACGCAAACGGAGTACGTCCTCATCATAAGTGATTCCCAGATCGGCCCGGATCTTGTTCTTTTCAATATCCTCCGCACTAACCACGATGATAATCTCGATGCTATCACGTAACTGAGCTAGCATGCGCAACTTACTATCGGGCTTGAATCCTGGCAGGACACGTGAAGCATGGTGGTCATCAAAGAGCTTTCCACCTAACTCCATATAGAGCTTGCCGTCAAACTGGGCAATACGCTCCTTGATATGTTCGGACTGGATCTTAAGATATTTGTCGTTGTCGAATCCTATTTTCATAATAGTCGTTTTATTCCGTTATATTTGGCAATTCAAGGCCAATGCCTTTCTTACGGTCTACCACCTTCAGTACAAAGCCAAGCACTAATGCTGCTACGCCCAGGCAGGCAAGCATTACGAGTGGAGCCGTATAGTCGAATTGAGTGGGATCCGTGACACCAGGATTAGTCTGGTCGAGCACCTTGCCAATGAGCAGCGGGAACAACCACAGACCGATATTCTGGATCCAGAAGATAAGAGCATAGGCCGATCCAATCACCTTGGCATCCACCAGTTTAGGTACTGAAGGCCAGAGAGAGGCAGGTACCAGAGAAAATGATGCACCCAACACTAGAATCGTGGCATAGGCAATGATGATACCTCCAACAGGACTACCCTTGAATGCTGGTAATACAAAAGCAAATGTCAGATGGCATGCAATCAGCAGCACAGAACCTAATACGAGCATAGACGCAGCTTTGCCATGATGGTCGAGATAACTACCTAGAATCGGTGTTATCAGCACAGCCAACAAGGGGAATACAGCGAAGATGCTCTCTGCCGACTGACGCATGTAGCCCATATAGCAATATGTGATAAGTGCAATGACCGAAATGGCCAGCAGTCCATACTTCAGATTCACTTTCTTCTGGAAATTGCTGGCGAAACCAGCTGCAGCTACAATGAGCATGATGATATACTGTACAATCGTAACGCTCGAAGAGGCCCAGAACGAATCAGCATCAGGTGCTGTCAATGTGAGGTTACACTGCAACATATTTACCGCATATTTCTGGAAGGGGAAAATGGCAGAATAATAGAGCACACAGAGCAGCGCCACAATCCAGAAACCAGCATCCGTTAGAATCTTTCCCAGATCGCTGATCTTGAAAGGATCATCTTTCTCCTCAGCCTCACCGGTCTGAGCATCCAACTTCTGATCCATGAAGAAATAGACGATTGTCATCATCAGGGCGATACACATCAATACCACACCGAAGGCAACAGAGCGACTAACAGAAACTTCTCCGCCCAGACGAGCAAAGAATGGTGAGAAGATCATACAAGTGGCAACACCCAGACGAGCCAAAGCCATTTCAGAACCCATGGCAAGTGCCATCTCACGGCCTTTGAACCACTTGACGATACCACGACTGACGGTAATGCCACACATCTCGCAGCCACAACCGAAAATCATAAAGCCACAGGCTGCAAATTTGGCAGAAGCAGGCATCCCCTCATAGAAAGGCGAAACGCCTAGTTCATCGAAGATGGGAATATAATTCAGGTTGTTGTTAAACCAAGCCTCTAGTCCGGTTCCCACGAAACTCTCGCTCACAGCATACCACTTTACACAAGCTCCGACAAGCATGACCGCCGCAGACAAAACCGCAGTAAATCGGACACCCATCTTGTCGAGGATGATACCGGCGAAGATTAGGAAGAATACGAATACGTTGAGGAACACCTCTGAGCCTTGCATCGTACCGAAGGCTGTGGAGTCCCAACCACGGGTTTCCTGCATCAGGTCTTTGATAGGTGAGAGGATATCCATAAAAATATAGCTGCAGAACATCGCCAGGGCAAGTAGCAGCAACGCCGTCCACCGCATAGCAGCAGAATCGCGCAGAGTCTTTTGAATCGTTTGAGTCATATCTCTTTATTCTTATAACTTGTATCTAGATTATTATTTCAGCCATCTGTCAAGCCAGTCGAAGAATGTACGCTGCCAGAGCACACCATTCTGAGGCTTCAGCACCCAGTGGTTTTCATCGGGGAAGATAAGCAGTTCTGCAGGAATCCCCTTCATACGAGCTGCATTGAAAGCCTGCATACCCTGGGTATAGCAGATGCGATAGTCCTTTTCGCCATGGATACAGAGAATTGGCGTATCCCAGTTCTCGACGTACTTATGTGGTGAGTCATGGTAGGTCTTCTTGGCATTAGGTAACTGTGGACGATGCCAGTAAGCCTCGTCGTATTCCCAGTTGGAGAACCAGTTCTCCTCTGTTTCCAAGTACATGGAAGCAAGGTTAAAGGCACCATCGTGAGAGATAAAAGCCTTGAAACGCTTGTTGTGATGACCAGCAAGGTAGTAGATGGAAAAACCGCCGAATGATGCTCCGACAGCTCCTAGCTTATCTTTATCTACAAAGGGTAAGTTATTGGCTGCATCGTCGATGGCCGCGAGATAATCCGCCATACACTGCCCAGTCCAGTCGCCAGAGATCTCCTCAAGCCACTCTTGACCGAAGCCAGGTAGACCACGACGGTTAGGCGCTACGATTACATAGCCGTTGGATGCCATAATCTGGAAGTTCCAGCGATAGCTCCAAAACTGTGAAACAGGACTCTGCGGTCCACCTTCACAGAAGAGCAGGGTGGGGTATTTCTTGGTTTCATCAAAGTTTGGTGGCAAGATAATCCAGGTGAGCATCTCCTTACCATCTGTGGTTTTCACCCATCGCTGCTGGACGGATGGTTTAGCCAGTTGGTCGGTGATGTGCTTATTTTCAAAAGTCAGCTGCTGAATAATGGTATTCTCTGGCTTTTTGAAGTTAGGTGTCACGATATAGAGATCGGCAGGGGCGGTAAACGAGTGACGTTCCATCAACAACTGATTGCCGTTGTTCATCAGTTGGATAGCACCAAAGTCTGCCCAAGGATTATTCTTCTGTCCGTCAGATCCTGACTCAGGTGAAACAACAGTTTGAATTTGTTTTAATTCACCTTTCCAGTTTATGGCATATAGATTCTCTGTAGCGTGCCAAACGCCAATAAAGTAAATCATGGCATCCTTAGAATCACTCCACACGAAATCCTCAACGCCAGAGTCGAAACTTTCAGTGAGATATTTCTTCTCACAGGTAGCTAAGTCGTAGCAGCACAGACGGTTGCGGTCTGCCTCATAGCCATTGCGTTCCATTGAGAGCCAGGCAACATACTTACCATCAGGTGAGAACTTCGGATTGGTGTCATAGCCCACATTGTTCTTCAGATTCTCTTGTGAATTCACCTCCTGATACTTCATCGAAACAGTTGGGTTAATCTCTGGTTCAACATAGTCAGCAGGCTTGCAGAGATTCTTTGTCTCGCGCGTACCTATATTATATAAATAAATGTCGGAATCGGTTGAAATGCTATAGGCTGTGCCCGTCTTCTTGCGACAAGTATAGGCAATAGACTTGGAGTCAGGACTCCATGCCAGTTGTTCCATACCTCCGAAAGGTTCCATCGGACACTCGAATGGCTCGCCCTCAAGCATGTCGATGCCGTCTTTGATACCATCCTCGGTTACTTCAGCAACAAAGGGATGCTGGATACTCTCTACATAATGGTCCCAATGGCGATACATCAGATCTGTTACCAAACGACCTGTAGCCTTAGGAAGATCATCAGGATTCTTCTTGATGACCTCATGGAAATCGATGCTATGGAGCAAGATGACCTTACTGCCGTCAGGAGAGAATCTGAATCCCTCGATATCCTTCGATGTCTTTGAAAGCTGTTGGCGGTCAGAACCGTCAGCATTCATAGTCCAGATCTGCCCCCCGGAGAGGAAGGCGATCTTACCATGATACCAAGTAGGATCAGTCTCCGACTTTGTGCCTGTGGTTAGTGTGACATTATTGGTGCCATCGGCATTGATCACTGCAATCTTCTGCTGACTCTTATTAGCCTTTACACTATAATAGCCTACCTGATAGACAATCTGCTTACCGTCGGCACTGGCCTCAGCCTGACCGATACGCCCCATAGCCCAAAGGGCTTCTGGGGTCATCAGGTCGCTCGTGAGCTTGATATTCTGTTTCCCGATTTTCACTTCGTCTTGTGCGTTAGCTTGAAATACTAGATTGGCTAGTACAACAAGAATTACCAGATATTTCTTCATATAGTCATCTCTTTTGGTTCATGCGCTGTTTCTGCATCTCTTCTGCCTGCTTCTGCATGGCCTCAAGACGTGCAGCAAGTCCACTCGTCTTCTTGTTCGGATTGTTCTTGTTCTCCTGATACTTTGCCTCAAGAATGGCAAGTAGTTTCTCGTCATTGGTGGTCTTGCGGAGCGTCCACATGATGGCTGCAGAGAAGAATAGTGAGATAAAGTAGTAGAAGTTCAGACCTGATGAATAGTCGTTGAACATGAAGAAGAACATCAGTGGCATAAGATACATCATCCATTGCATCATCTTCATCTGTTCAGCCTGCTGTCCTACCATCTGATCCTTCTGCTGACGCATCGTCATATAAGAATAAAGGACGTTGGATACACAGAAGAGGATACAGGTCAGTGAGAGGTGGTCACCGATACCCCAGATCTGGGTGCCCCATTCGATGATGGGATCATAGGTCGAGAGGTCGTCGATCCAGAGGAACGACTGCCGGCGCAACTGAATGGCATTTGGCACAAAATTGAACATGGCAATCCAGATAGGCATCTGAATCAGCATGGGCAGACAACCACTCAAGGGGCTGACACCATACTTTGCATAGAGACTCATCATCTCCTGCTGTTTCTTCATAGAGTCCTCTGGCTTATCATACTGCTTGGTAGCCTCATCGAGTTTCGGCTTCAATACACGCATCTTTGCTGACGACATGTAACTCTTCTTCACCATCGGGAAGGTAATGGCCTTCAGCAACAAGGTTATCAGGATAAGGACGATACCCATTGAGAAACCCCATGAGGTGAGCCAGTCGAATACGTAGATCGTGAAGAAACGGTTGATGTAACGGAAGAGCGGCCATCCGAGATAGACGAGCTGTTCCAGGTCGAGTTCCTTGCCGAAGGTGCTCTGCTCCTCGACATCCTTGATGAGACGGAAGTCGTTGGGACCGATGTACATCTCGAACTCTGTTGGATGGATACCCGATGGGTCAAAAGCCGTCTTCATCTTGGCATTAAACTGCTTCAGATAGCCGGAGCCTTTTTCCTGCGGGATACTGGTCATCAGCGAGTTGGCGGCAAAGTCATCTTTCGAGATCAGGGCCACTGAGAAGAACTGGTTCTTGAAAGCTACCCAGTCAAGTGATTCCTCTATCTTCTCATCGATTTTTTCGGATGTCTCACTCAGATAGTCTGTGCCACCATTCTTCTCCTTATAAGTAAGGGTTGCATATCGGTTTTCAAAGGTGAACCCTTTCTCCTGCTGACGGGCCTTGTCAGTCCATTCGATGTCCATCTCCTTATAACTGGGAGCAAAGAGTCCGTTTAGTCCGTTGGTACGCAACATGAAATGTAACATGTAATCTTTGCCCAACTGATAGTCGAGAACGATGCTTCCGCCGTTACCTGCTTGTGCAGTCATCGTAACCGTACTGTCCGTAACGTTTGAGGGTGTGAAGAATAAGTCTTGGGTGATAATGTTCTCCGACTTGCCCGACAACATGAAATTCATCTGCTGGGTATTCTCGTCGAAGAGTGTCACGTTCATCTTGTTGTCACGATCCTCAAACCCTTTGATGATAGCCTTGCTGATGGTGCCACCTTTGGTGTTGAAGGTCAGTTCAACCTTGTCATTCTTCAGCACAATGGGCTGGTTGGTACCGTTAAGTGCCGAAAAGAAAAGGGCGGTAGAGTCTCCTTTGGCTTCTTCTTCGGCCTGAGCCTTACGGGCTGCCTCGTCAGCTTTCTGCTTTTTGGCAGCGTTATCCTTAATGGCTGCAGCGATACTGTCTTGCTTGCGTGCGGCTTCAATTTCTTCAGCAGAAGGCTGGTTATACCAGCTGAATCCAATTAGGACCAATGCTATCAGAATGAAGCCGATTAAAGTGTCTCTGTTCATTTATTTTTGCTTTATTTATTAATGTACGCGATAAATCAAGGTGCAAAATTACTAAAAAAATACGAAATGTATGCATTCTATGAAGAAAAAATTGTATCTTTGCATTCAGTTATGAGAAAAGTCACATTATTATTTGCGGTGATCTCAGCGCTCAGCGCGAGTGCCGCACAGCCAAATGACAGTCTGGACGGACGCTATTATCGGCTGTTCGCACCATTGACGTTCTATCACAATGTCGCCGACAAGACATTAGCTTTAAACTCTGAGTCAGCAGGTAAGGATCGGGTAGCCGATGAGGTTGATGCTGCATTGCTGAAAGTGTATCTGAAACGTCCTGATCTGGTTCGTACTACCGAGACGGATCTGGAAGAGACAGGATCTATTCGAGAAGATTTGTATCAGCCGATTATCAATGAGGTTGAGTTTGTAAACAAGGTTGATACCGTGCCTTTGGTGGATGCCCCAGAGGATATTCCCGATACCGTAATGGTTCAGAAACCCAAATTCTGGACTTACAAGGGGGACGGCTTCCTTCAGTTTATGCAGAACTATGTGTCTGGCAACTGGTACAAAGGTGGTGAAAGCAACTATTCGATGGTAGGTGCTTTGACGGCAGAGGCTAATTTTGATAATAAGAATAAATGGAAGTGGGACAATAAGCTGGAGTTGAAACTAGGTTTCCTCCGTTCTCGTACAGACTCACTCCATAAATTCAAGTCTAACGAAGATCTGATTCGTCTGACGAGCAAACTTGGACTTGAAGCAGCTAAGAATTGGTACTATACACTTCAGTTACAGGCCTATACGCAATTTACTCAGGGCTATAAGTCAAATGATCCAAAGATTTATTCGGATTTCTTCTCTCCTTTAAATATAAATCTCGGTCTTGGTATGGATTATAAGGTTGAGTCGAAAAATCAGAAGTTGACGGGAACCATCAACTTCTCTCCAATTGCTGTTAACTATCGTTATGTAGGTCGAGTTGATTTGGGTCCAAGTTATGGTCTCGATCCAGGGAAGCATTCCATGTTTGAGTTTGGCCCGAATATGACTGCCGACTTGGTGTGGAAATTCAATGATGTCGTAACTTGGAAGACACGTTTCTATGCGTTTACGTCTTTCAAGCGTGCGGAGATAGAGTGGGAGAATACATTTGAACTCCGTGTGTCGAAGTACATCACCGCCAATCTGTTCCTCTTCCCACGTTTCGACGATGCTAGTCTGTATGACGATGATTTAGGTTATTGGCAGTTTAAGGAGTATAGCTCTTTGGGTTTTGCCTATACATTCTAAAACGAAATCGCCCGCCAATCGGCGGGTGATTTCGTTTATTTAGCTTCTGTCATATCTCCTTCGATATAGAGCCTGGTCATTTCAACCGCTCCGTTGGATCGGATGGTAATGGACTTTTTGAAATGCCCCGGGAACTTGCCTGTGCCATTGTAAGTCACCTTAATCTGTCCCTTCTCGCCTGGTTTAACAGGCTCCTTCGTATATTCAGGAACAGTACAGCCGCAAGAGGCAACAGCCTGATTGATAATCAGCGGTTGTTCTCCAATGTTGGTGTATGTAAAAGTACAAGTGACAACAGGTTCTTTCTCTGAGAAGGTCCCGAAGTTGTGTGTCAGTTTGTCGAATCTAATCTCTGCCGGCTTCTGTGCTAAAGCAGCAGTCAGTCCGCACATGAGTAACATGGTCATTACAAATAGTTTTTTCATTTTCATTTGGTTTTAAGTATAAATTTCGGGGCAAAGGTAATAAAAAAAAGAGAATTAGGAATTAATAATTAAGAAATATTTGGTATTTTACCCGCTAATTTGTACCTTTGCACCTCAAACAGAATAAAAATATAATAAATATGTATAGAAGCAAGACTTGTGGAGAGCTTCGTCTCTCAGATGCAGGCAGTGTCGTGACACTTGCCGGATGGGTACAGCGCAGTCGTAAGATGGGAGGTATGACTTTCGTCGATTTGCGCGATCGTTATGGTTTGACACAGTTGGTTTTCAATGAGGCTGATGATGCAGAACTGTGTGATCGTGCCAATAAGTTAGGCCGTGAGTTCTGTATTCAGGTCAAGGGTGAAGTGAGCGAACGTCAGAGTAAGAATCCTAAGATGCCTACTGGCGACATCGAGATTCTGGTGAAAGAACTCAATATCTTGAGTGAGAGTCTGACACCCCCGTTTACGATTGAGGATAATACAGATGGCGGTGACGATATCCGTATGAAGTATCGTTATCTCGATCTTCGCCGTGCTGCTGTTCGTAAGAACCTCGAGCTGCGTCATCGTATGACAATCCTCATCCGTAACTTCCTTGATGCCAAGGATTTTATTGAGGTTGAGACACCGATTCTGATTGGCTCTACGCCTGAGGGAGCCCGCGACTTCGTGGTGCCGTCTCGCATGAATCCTGGGCAGTTCTATGCTTTGCCCCAGTCTCCCCAGACGCTTAAGCAACTGTTGATGGTCAGTGGTTTCGATCGATACTTCCAGATTGCCAAGTGTTTCCGTGATGAGGATCTGCGTGCAGACCGTCAGCCGGAATTCACACAGATTGACTGCGAGATGTCGTTTGTTGAGCAGGAGGATGTACTCCAGCTTTTCGAGGATATGGCCCGTCATTTGTTCAAAGAGATTCGTGGTGTTGAACTTCCCCCGCTTCAGCGTATGACTTGGCATGAGGCCATGCGTCGCTTTGGTTCTGATAAGCCAGATCTCCGTTTTGGCATGGAGTTTGTAGAACTGATGGATCAGTTGAAAGGCACAGGTACCTTCCCTGTATTCAACGATGCGACCTATATCGGTGGTATCTGTGTGCCAGGATGTGCTAACTATTCTCGTAAGCAGCTCGATGAGTTGACTGAATTTGTCAAGCGTCCGCAGGTTGGTGCCAAGGGACTTGTTTACGTCAAGTTTAATGAAGATGGTACAGTGAAATCCAGCATTGACAAGTTCTATGAACCTGAAGTATGGGCAAAAGTCAAGGAGGCAACTGGTGCCAAGGATGGTGACCTCGTGCTGATTCTCTCTGGTGACAATGCCAATAAGACTCGCATTCAGCTCTGTACGCTTCGTCTTGAGATGGGTGATCGTCTAGGCCTTCGTGACAAGGACAACTTCGTCTGTCTCTGGATTGTCGACTTCCCGCTCTTTGAGTGGAGCGATGAGGAACAGCGCTTGATGGCTACCCATCATCCGTTTACCATGCCTAATCCCGATGATATTCCTCTGTTGGATTCTGCCCCGGAGAAGGTTCGTGCCGTCGCTTACGATTTCGTATGCAATGGTGTTGAGGTTGGTGGCGGTTCACTCCGTATCCATGATGGTAAACTTCAGGAGAAGATGTTCCAGATTCTCGGCTTTACCCCCGAGCGTGCTATGGCTCAGTTTGGCTTCCTGATCAATGCTTTCAAGTATGGAGCACCTCCTCACGCAGGTCTGGCTTTCGGTCTCGATCGCTTTGTATCGTTGATGGCAGGTCTCGACAGTATCCGTGATTGTATCGCATTCCCGAAGAATAATAGTGGTCGCGATGTGATGCTGGATGCACCAGGTGAGTTAGACCCGAAACAACTTGAAGAGTTGCAGTTGAAAATTGATATTCGTCAAGAATAGTTACCTTTTTGCCAAAAATACTTAAATATCAATAACTTGTATGAATAAATAGTCGTACTTTTGCACGCGATTTAATAATGAACAAGAGTATAACTTCAATAAAGTATTAATTTTTTAAGAATTATGGCAGAAAAGAAAGCAACAGCAAAGAAGGCCGCCGCTCCTAAGGCAGCCGCTGAAAAGAAGACCGCAACCGTTAAGAAGGCAGCAGCTAAGTCAGTTCTCACTGTAAACGCTGAGAATGCAGGTTTCAAGGCTGGTGATGTTTATCAGGCACTGGCAGCCGCTGGAAAGGCTCTCACCGTAAAGGAGATTGCAAAGGCTGCAAAGATTTCTGAGGAGGAGACTCTTCTCGGTTTGGGTTGGCTCTTCAAGGAGGGTAAGCTCGCTAACGAAGATGAGAAAGTAACTTTGGCTTAATCCATTTACTTACAAATAAAAAAAGGTCGGTAATCGTCTTACCGGCCTTTTTTAATCTTTATGACATACGACCGTCAGATACTTAGGATCCTTACAGCTGTAGGTGAAAAGGGCATCAGTGTTCAACTGTTGGCCAAGCATGTCTATAACCAGAATTCAACATTATTTTATACACCTGATCTGTCAGAGATCCGTTCGTATGTTCAGCAATACCTGTTGAAAAACTCCAAGTTGCCTTCCTCGCTGATAGAAAGTATGGAACAGCGAGGCTATTACCGTCTGAACACCAAGAACAATCCCGATGCCCAACAATTGATGTTGGACTTCAAAGAACAATCCTCCGAAGAAGAAAAAGAGGAAAAACCTCAGCAAGACCTATCTCTGGATCTCTTTGGCTGAAAAGCCTATGATTTCTGGTTTTGGATTGCATGATATACGTCTAGCAGTTGCTCAGCCGTCTGTTTCCAAGAAAAGAGTTTGGCTCTTTGAATACCAATTTCTTCCTGCTCCTTGTATAGCGTATCATCTTCCTCCAGCTGCAGCATCTTCTCTGCAATCTCATCAGCACTTTCTGGATTGATTAGGATAGCTTCTTTGCCACCAATCTCTGGCATGGATGATGTGTTAGAGGTAATGACAGGTGTCCCACAAGCCATAGCCTCGAGCAGGGGAATGCCAAAACTTTCTCTCAACGAAGTGTATAGGAAGGCAAAAGCACTATTGTAAATATATGGCAGATCGCTGTTGACAATATACCCGGGCATCACAATCATTTTCTTGATGTTCTCAATATGATTCCTCTCTATGATACCATCAAGATATTCTTTATCCAAATCAGCCATCAATAGTTTGCGTTTCACATTCGACTTCTCAAGATACTTTGAATAGGCAATAAGCGTCCGCTCAGTGTTCTTCTTGGGATCTGTATTACCTAGGAAAAAGAAGTACCCTTCGGTATCAATGTATTGTTTGTATACCAGTTTTGTGTCGGTCACAGGCCTGAACCATTCGTTATAACCATTGTAGATCATGGCCATCCGCTCTTCAGGAATATTGAGTTTCGTCATGATGTTCTTCTTCTCAAAGTTAGAGACTGTGATGATACGTCTGCATTTCTTGAGAATTCTTGGCACCACAAGTCTTCTATAAAACCATCCCATGTTCTGGTAGAGCGATTTGTTTGACTTGTCGCGGGGTTCCAGGAAGATAATGTCATGTAGTGTCAGGATGAGTGGAATGTTGCAACGAAGAGGAGCCGTGTTACTGGTACAATGCAACACGTCAAGATTCAGTCTCTTGACTGCTCTGGGTAATGTGAACTGTTCCCATAGGGGATAGAATCCACCGCCAATTTCTATGATATGCACATTGCTGGTATCCTCCAGGCATCTGTCTTCACCTGGAGCGACAAAGATGAAATATTCATCTTTTGTATCCATCTTTTGCAGTTCCTTGATTTCCTGCAACACCACATAGTCCATGCCATGTTTGTTTTTGCGGAAAATGCGCTGAGCTTCTATACCTATTCTCATATCTGTTTGATAATTTTAGCCGGCACGCCTGCAACGAGCGAGTGGGGTGGAACATTTTTTGTTACAACGGCTCCAGCGGCAACTACTGAGTGATTTCCAATAGTGACACCGGGCAGAATCACTGCATTAGCACCAATCCAGATG
This sequence comes from uncultured Prevotella sp., assembly GCA_900314995.1. Lineage (GTDB taxonomy): Bacteria > Bacteroidota > Bacteroidia > Bacteroidales > Bacteroidaceae > Prevotella. Next base: position 82,797 of record OMXK01000003.1, on the reverse strand, counting down.
TCGTCTTCTATGATGACAGGAGTCGTACTGACGCCTTGTTCGTCAATTCGTTTATCAGAATCTTCAAAATTATGATTAAGTGCTGTGACCGTAATGCCCTGTGCCAGGTTTACGTGACTGCCAATAGTCACAGGCCCAATAATTGTGTTGTGCAGGCCTATCCTGGTATGGTCACCAATGATAATATCGCCCACAGCATTGTTGATGCAGGCAAAAGATTCTATGACCGAGTAATTACCTAGCGAGAACTTACGATAGGGTGGGGTATCCATTCTGGCCGAACGATGAACCACTGAATGCTTCCCCCTATGCTGATAGAGCGGAGCTAGCATCCTGATGAACCATCGTGGCCTTGTCTGCACTTGGTTCATAATCATCCAGTCCACAAATTTCTTCAACCTGGGATTGCCCTTGAATTGTCCTCTGATAGCCTCGTTATTCATGTCATGACTTCATTTACGACGACAAAAATACAAATTATTTTGTTTAATTCCAAATTTTTACCTACTTTTGCAGCAAAATAATGAAAATGAAGATATTGTTCCTCGTCTATCACGGATTTTCTGAAGTGAGTGGCATCAGCAAAAAGATCCATTATCAGGTGAAAGGCCTTCGTGAAAATGGATATGAAGTCCACCTTTGTTATTATGATTTTGATGCCCAAGGTCATCGCTGCCGCTATGTCGATGACCAGGTCATTCAAGACTATGGTACAGGGTTTATGGCAGGCCTTCGTCAGCGTATAGACTACGGCTGTATTTACGATTATTGCAAACTCAATGGTATTCAGTTTGTCTATGCCCGTTGTTTCCAAAATGCCAATCCGTTTCTGATTCGTTTGTTTAAGCGACTTCGCCTGTTAGGCATTAAGTCAGTCACGGAGATTCCCACCTATCCTTATGATCAGGAGTTTGACACCTTCTCTCGGCAGGAACGTCTGGGCTTGAAGATTGATCAACTCTTCCGTCATGGTTTAGCGCGTCAGATGTCAGCCATCGTTACTTTTTCTGATGCTGATGAAATATTTGGACAACGAACCATCCGAATCAGTAATGGCGTAGATTTCGATAGTATTCCCCTCCACCATTTTCAGCCCGTCGATGATGCGATTCATCTGATAGCTGTTGCAGAAGTTCATCTGTGGCATGGCTACGACCGTTTGATAGCGGGTCTAGGTGAGTATTACAAGAATGCCACTTCTCCAAGAAATATCATCTTCCACATAGTTGGTGGTATTGATCCTTTTGACCTCTATGGTCAGGGAGATTATCCGGGTATCCAAACTTTAATCGATCAGTATGGGTTAAAAGACCATGTTGTGTTTCATGGCCAACTTTTTGGCGATGAACTAAATGATGTGTTTAATCAGAGTTGTTTCGCAATTGGTAGCCTCGCTCGTCATCGTAGTGGTATTACGCACATCAAGACCTTAAAGAATCGCGAGTATGCTACTCGTGGTATCCCCTTTATCTATTCCGAAATTGATAGTGATTTCGAAGACAAACCATACATCATAAAGGCACTTCCCGACGAGTCTCCGATTGATGTTCAGCAGATGGTGGACTTCATTGAGTCTCATACCTTTGAACCTGCAGAAATCCGCAAGACCGTAGAGAATCTGAGTTGGAAGATTCAGATGCGGCACGTGGTTGAAGAAGCCTAAAGATTTTATTTCTTAAACCAGAACACTATTGCAGATTTCAATCCAATGTATTTCAGATACCCTGACTTTAATGCCCGCCAGAATACGGCGGGTTTCTCTTTGAATGGTATCTGATGGCCTGTGTAAAATACCTTGCTTAAGGTATATTTCGCAAATTTATGGATGATAGGCGTATCACGCCATTTCAGCAGTTCATCTATCACCGTCAGATAACAGTTAATATTACGTTTGGAATAGCTTTTGCCTTGGATGGAGCTAGATCTGACTCTATGTTTGATAAACTTCTTATTTATATAATAGATATTGTTTGTCTGTAACAATAATTGTGGTGTAAAATGTTCATCTTCATGTATGATCCCTTGATAGAAATTGAGATGAATCTTTTTAAGATAATCCCATTTGATGAATTGAAGCCATACGACAGCTTTGTGTAGTTGAATATCAATAAGATAATTAAATAATTCTTCTCCGTTATATTTGTTTCCTTCCTTTAATGCAGATGAACGATCATAGTCCCATGGTATAGTTGATGCATTCTTCTCGTAAAAAATATCAGCGTCAAATAAGCAAACATCAGCTTCATTATTCTTAGCATTTGTATAACATATTTCTAATGCATTTAATTCTAGAATATCATCAGAATCCATGAAATAAACATATTCTCCTTGAATATATTTCATTCCAGTATTTCTAGCACCAGAAAGTCCTTGGTTATTTTGCTTAATGCATTTTATCCTAGAATCTATGGTTTTATATTTGTCAATGTATTCCTGACTATTGTCCGTAGCCCCATCGTTGACAGCAATGATCTCTATATCTTGTAGAGTTTGGTTTATAAGAGATTTGAAGGCATCATCTAGATAAGGCCCTACATTGTAAATGGGTAATATAACACTGACTTTTATCATTTCTTCACTTTATGGATGCAAAAATACGGATATAATTTGGAATAATCAAATTTTATGCGTACATTTGCAGAAAATATCGAGAAATTATGTCAAATAGCCCCCTCAAGATTGTCTATTGCACTCCTGCCCTGTACATGTCTGGAGGTGTAGAACGTGTCTTGACTCTGAAAGCCAATTACATGGCCGATGTGCTGGGCTATGACATAACGATCATCCTGACAGAAGGCAAGGAGAAACCATTGTTCTATCCCCTGTCTGATATAATCAAGGTGATTAATCTCGATGTTAATTTTGAGGCACTTTGGGCCTGTTCCTTTGTCAAGAAAATCTTTGTTTATCTGCAGAAACAACGTATTTTTAAGAAGCGTCTGACGGAAGAACTGATGCGTCTCAAACCTGATATCACGGTTAGTCTTCTTCGTCGAGAAATCAATTTCATCAATGATATCCAGGATGGCAGTCGCAAAATCGGCGAACTCCATGTCAACCGTGCCAACTATCGTAATTTCGAGGCTGGCGATACCAACTTGATTAAGCGGCTCTTTGCCAGATATTGGATGCATAATTTGGTATCCCATCTGAAACGTCTCGATCGTTTTGTGGTGCTGACAGAGGAAGATAAGGCTTCATGGACAGAACTGTCGAATGTCGAGGTAATTCCAGATCCTTTGGCTTTTGATATCGATCAGGTAAGCCCATTAACAAATAAGCGTGTCATTGCCGTGGGGCGTTATGTCTATCAGAAAGGTTTCGACCTCTTGCTCCAGGCATGGAAGAAGATAGAACAACAGCATCCAGACTGGGAACTGGCGATCTACGGCATGGGAGACCGTACACCTTATGAACAAATTATCGAAGAATTGCAAATCGATAGGACTCGTTGTCATCTGAATGGTAGCACTTCCGATATAAAGGCAGAATATCTGAACAGCTCTTTGTTCGTCTTCAGTTCTCGCTTCGAAGGTTTTGGAATGGTATTGATTGAAGCTATGGCATGTGGTTTGCCAGTTATATCATATGATTGTCCATGTGGCCCCAAAGATATTGTCCGTCATAATGAAGATGGTCTGCTTGTTCCTTCTGGTAGTATTGGTTCATTAGCTAAAGCAATGGGCAAAATGATGTGCGATGTGAATTTGCGACAGCAAATGGCAAAAGCAGCAGTTAAGAATGTTCAACGTTACAAGTTGGATTCTGTCTGTCAACACTGGCATAGTTTATTTGAAAGTATTGTATTATGATAATAGATAAGATATTTCATACATTATTCAGAAAAGATGTAACTTTTACAGTTGCACTCTTTGCCAGTGATGATTTGTCTTTAGACGTGTTTAATGAGCAGCATCTTATTCTAAAATATCCATTAAAAGGTCTATGGAAGCCCAAACCTTTGCGATTCCAGGCCGATTCATTTTTGTTTGTAAAAGATGATGAACTCTTTCTGTTTTACGAGTCCCAGCATTGGGATGATCCAGGACGCATTGAGATGACGAAAACAAAGGATCTCCAAACTTGGTCGAAACCAGTGGTAGTTTTGTCGGAACCATTCCATCTCTCTTTTCCTTATGTGTTTGAGGATCATGGTAAAATCTACATGATTCCGGAATCACAAGAAAGTGATACCATTCGCCTTTATCAGGCAAATGCTGACCTGACTGATTTTAGATTCGTTCGTATTCTTCTAAAGCAAGAACGTGATGAGCAGATTAATTTCTGTTTCAATGATAGCCATGTCTATTATAAAGACGGCAAGTATTTCTTGTTTACATCCTATCAAAAAGATTGGATGTATTACCAAGAACTTTATATGACAGATGATTTGTTGGATGGTAAATTCATTAAGCATCCTCAATCTCCAATCTGTGTAAGTAATGAATTCGGAAGAAATGGTGGTTCTTTAATAGAATATAAGGGTAAGCTATTACGAGTGACGCAAGATTGTCATAAATCCTATGGTGATAATATTTCCTTAATGGAAATTACCCAAATGGATGAGAATCATTATGAGGAAATAGTGTTTATGCATAATATTTTCCCTCGCAATAGCATATTTGTAGATGGAGGACACCAATTGAACATAGCTCAATTCAAAGGCAAATATATCTATGCAACCGATTATAAAATCAATAAATGGACATGGTATCAGCTTTATGTCGCTTTAGCGAAGAAGTTGAGGCTAAATAAAAGATAACGTAACGATGCAATATAAAGTAACGATAGGAATTCCTGTATTCAGGGTTGAGAACTTTATCAGACGAACGATAGAGTCAGCCTTGTCACAGACCTACTCGGACATAGAGTTTCTAGTAGTAAATGATGCTAGCGACGATCAGTCTCTAAATATATTGGAATCCATCCGTCAAACTCATCCTCGCGGAGGTGCTATGCGCATTCTTACTCATAGTACCAATCTAGGTGTATCTGAATCACGTAATGAGATAATTGATAATGCGACAGGCGATTATCTCTATTTCATGGATTCTGACGATGTGATAGATAAAGATACGATTTTTCTCTTAATGCATGAGATAGGAATGCACCAAGCCGATGTGGCCTTTGGCTCTTATGAGAGGATAGAATTATCCGGAGAACGGTCTCTTTTTCAATACCCGAAAATGTTTTTCGAAGATGCAGATTCTTTTGCAGAGTTTGCATATCAGCGTTATGCCGGTTTTCAGGCCTCTGCCTGTAATTATTTAGTTAAACTATCATTGATCCGAAAGAATAATCTAAGCTTCTTTAAAGCTGATTTTTGGGAAGATATGGCTTTTACCCTCAATCTGGTAACCATGGTTGATCGTGCAGTTTTGCTTCCAGACATTACCTATACCTATTTATGCAGAGAAAACTCTTTGTCTAATTCCTGGCATCAGGATAAGATTGAGAAAGAAAAGATAGTGCAGTATTTTGGGGCTGTTGATCAATTGAAATGCGGTAACAAATCTATTGAGACAAAATCTTATTATCCTAATAGGTGTTATATCGCATTGATGTCAGATTTCTACATTATCTGTAATGTAATTAAGAAACGTAAATATATAGATCCTCCTATTTCTGATAAGGAGATGCATAGCTATTTGAAACATCCTGCATCATTCGTGGATATTATTAGATTTAAGAATTATAAAATCCGTAATCTTTTGCTTTGGACTTTGGGCGAACTCCCCTCTTCTTATAGTATGTTTCTGATTAAGTGTATTGCGAAATTTAAAAGTCTAGTATAGGGATGGCTTGGTATGATAAATATATTTCTGTTTATGGCAAACCATTTAGTGAGGTGCCTCAAGAGATAATTGATGGAACGCGCGAGCGACTGGCACGTTTGCAAAGTCCAGAGCCTCTTGCTTCTATCGTAGTAATTGGCTATAATGAGGAAACTCATCTGCAGGCCTGTCTATGGGCATTGAGCGAAATACAGTGTAAATATCCAGTAGAGATCATTGGTGTAGATAATGATTCAAAGGACCGTACTGCGGAAATCTATGAGAAATCAGGGATCCCCTATTTCTCAGAGTACCAGCATTCTTGTGGTTATGCCCGTCGTTGTGGTTTGCAACATGCTAAAGGTAAATATTACTTTGATGTGGATAGCGATACGATTTATCCTCCTCAATATTTTGAGATAATGCTTGATCATCTGACAAAACCAGGAGTAGTCTGCGCTTCTGCAACTTGGGGCTATTTCCCTGATGAGAATCATTCCAAGTTGGGATTAAAAATCTATGAGATGACACGTGATCTCTTCTTGTGGATTCAGCACTTTAAGCGTCCGGAATTGAGTGTACGTGGACTAGTCTTTGCTTATAATGCCGACTATGGCCGTAAGGAACCATATCGTGTCGATATCATCCGTGGAGAAGACGGCTCAATGGCCTTTAATCTCAAAAAGTACGGAAAAATCGTCTTTGTCCGTGACCGTCGTTGTCGTGCTGTCACTGGTTATGGTACTATTGGCAATAAACCGATGTATGTGATTTTTTTTGAAAATATCAGAACTCAGTTAAAAGGCATTGCGAGAATCTTCCATAAAACAGATCATTATATAGATAAAGAAGATAATATAGTGAAAAAGTGAAATTATGAATATCTAATATGTATATAAGATTTTGGCAAGATAGAAGAATAGAGTGAGTCGATGGTAGATAAGATGAATTGTCTGCAATTCGGATAGGATATATTTATTTCATAAAATGTGCGTATCCTAGTGATAACATTTACATATTAAAAAATAGCCTTTCCCATTGCTGCATAATGTTTTCTATAATGTATTTTTTTGCTGTCAACCTTGCTTCTGTTGCCATTATATTTCTTTCATTTTCGTTTTCTATTAACCTTTCCATACTATGAGCTAAAAGAACTATATTCTGTTTGGGAACCAAAATCCCATCCTTGTTGTTTGTTATTATTTCGTCCGGACCATATGGACAGTCGAATGAGACAACTGGTAAGCCGCAAGCCATTGCCTCTATGATAACTAAACCAAATCCTTCAAAATTAGAACTTAAAACATAAAAATCACTATTAAGATATTCTTCATAAATATTGGGAGTAGGCTGTCGTATTATAATTCTGTCTTTTAAGCTATATTTTTCAATTTGAGAGCAAAGAACTTCATATAGTTCTCCTTGCCCAAAAATATCAATATGCCATAATGGATATTTTTCGCTTATTAATGAAAAAGCATCAATAAGCTTGTCAAATCCCTTTTGGTGATTAAGCCTTCCTACAGCAATAATGCGGAACTTGGTTTTCTTATTCTTTGTTAAAATATCTGGATATCTTGTAACAGGATTTGAAATTACAATAACATTGGTAAGATGCTTTCTCCATTGGCTCGCATCTTTTTTTGTTAGTGCAACCAAGTAATCAAACTGCTTTATGTATCTTATATTGTTGTAATCATATAACATAGCAAGATAGCGTAATATAGATCCTTTTTTATAATCATAATGTCTTATTACCGAATCGTGACTTACATGCGATTCTATGATTACTTTTGCATTCTTTTTTACTTTTAAAATGTCTTTTGCTATTTTTAGAGAGTATGTTGTTGTAATTATAATATCAGGATTATCTTTTTCAATAAAAGTTTGGAGTTTTTTGCGAAATGTATGTTTTAAAATGATGAAGTGAATTAATCGTGAATATATTGGTAACTTGGATAAAGTGAAGAACCTCGTATTTAAATCTATATGAACTACTGATTTGTTTAACGGGAATGCGAGTGAATGATCTCCTTGTTCATATGTAATAAGGGAAACGCTGAAACCATGATTGGCAAGATAATTGATTTTGTCCGCCATAACTCTTTCTGTCCCTGCTATCTGCGCAAAGGATTTCAATATATATATAATATGCATCTTCCTTTTTTTAGCAAAATTACAATTTTATTCTTAAAATAACAAATATTTTTGGTTTTTTCTTTTAGATTTAATAATTAATATGTATTTTTGCATGAAAAAAGTGACTGTATGAAGATAACATATATATATACAGCAGTAGTAACCAAAGGTGGCGCTGATCGTGTAATTGTTGAAAAGGCGAACTGGTTGGCGGAACATGGATATGAGATTACAATTGTTACTGATACCCAATTAGGCCGCGAACCTGCATTTCCACTTTCGTCAAAAGTAAGATGGATAGATTTAGCCATTGATTTTTCAAAAGAGTATGGACATTCTTTTCCCGTAAGGATATGGATGTATTGTAAGTTGATGCATCAGTATCGTAAGAAAATGGAAGCATTACTATTACAGGATCGTCCGGATATTGTTATTTCTACATTAGGCCGCGATATTAGTTTTATCACAAAAATTAAAGATGGTAGTAAAAAGATAGGAGAAGCTCATACGACAAAGCACTTCATTCGTAATTTTCATTTGTTAGAAAACAAGAATTTATTATTCAGATATTTGACAAAGTTCTTCCGATGGAACATGGATCGTCAAGTTAGCAAACTAGATGCATTGGTTCTTTTGACGCAGGAACATAAACGTGATTGGGGAGAAATTGTGCCAACTTATGTAATTCCAAACTCCTTCCCATTTTATCCCGAAGAACCTAGTTCATGTGAGAATAAACAAGCAATCATTGTCGGGCGATTTAATAACGCCAAAGGATATAAATACCTATTAGATGCGTGGAAGATTGTACATGAAACACATCCAGAATGGGTTATTAATGCATATGGCTCTGGTGAATATGAAGATATTATTCGTCTTAAAATAATTGAGTATCATCTTGAAGATTCTTTCATCTTGAATAATCCAACAGATCATATAATAGAAGCATACAAACAGAGTTCTATCTATGTGATGAGTTCTCGTTATGAGGGTTTCCCAATGGTGTTGTTGGAGGCATTGGCATGTGGAGTTCCGTGTGTAGCATTTGATTGTCCTCATGGCCCTAGAAATGTGATAACAGATGGTGAAGATGGCTTTCTGGTTGGATATCTTAATAGTAAAGAATTGGCAGATAAGATTTGTTTATTAATAGATGATGAAAAAAAGAGAAAAGAAATGGGACAGAATGGTCGTAAAAATGTCTTGCGATACTCTCCTAGGATCATCATGCCTCAGTGGGTGTCGTTGTTTGAATCATTAATTAACAATACGTAAGAAAGAGTATATATTCTTGGCGTTTTTATATCACAAAAAACTTGTCGTCGCTCATATTCTATGAAGATTTTGTATTACTATCAAACTTTGGCTCGTTTTGGGGGAGTAGAACGGGTTTTAGCAGATAAGATGAACTATCTATCTGATCATTATGGTTATGATGTGTATATGATAACTAGAGATCAAGGAACTCATCAAATACCATTTAAATTAAGTGAAAAAGTTCATTATTCTGATTTGGGCATTAGAATGCATACCCAGTATGCATACAAAGGTATAAGGCGATTGTGGGAAAAGTTAAAATTGCAGATTAAATTTGAGTACCGAGTAAAACAAATAATCAGAGCTATCCAACCTGATATTATTATTGGTACCGATGATATGCCAGCAGGAGCATTGTTAAGATATAAGGGCTCTGCTAAGTTGATAATAGAATCGCACACGATGTATTATGTTACTTCTGTTGACGGGGTGACGAATGTCCTAAAAAAGTTATTTAGAAATAAAGCGTTGTCCGTTTATAGGAAAGCCGATGTATTAGTATCATTAACTCAAGGTGATGCAATGGATTGGATACATAAGAATAAAAATACAAAGGTGATAGTTATACCCAATGTTGTTAACCTGAATAAAACAGGTAATTATAGTACATATACGCAAAAGCGGGTTATTTATGCTGGAAGATTTGCATATTTAAAAGGTATTCCAAATATGATCAAAATTTGGAAAATTGTCAATCGAAATCATCCAGATTGGATTTTGGATTTTTATGGGGAAGGTGAGGAAAGGGATAAATACGCTCCTCTTATTGAGTCGCTAAATATTAACTTTAGAATTCATGAGCCAACAAGTGATATACATAAAGAGTATTGTAATAGCTCTATAGCGATTTTAACCTCAATTTCAGAATCTTTTGCATTAGTGCTTCCGGAAGAAATGAGTTGCGGATTACCTGTAGTTTCTTTCGATTGTCCATATGGCCCTAGAGATATTATTCGAGACGGTATTGATGGTTTTCTTATACCTCCGAATAATGTAGAGCTGTTTGCGAAAAAAATTTGTTTACTTATTGAGAATGAAAAATTGAGAAGAGAAATGGGGACGGCAGGAATTGAGGCATCAAAACGTTTTGCCGCGGAGAAAGTTATGCCTCAGTGGAAGAACCTATTTGAGAATCTATAAAATATGTTTTTGTTATTTCTTTTTTATGCGCAAAGAAAAGATTTTATTAAGTTGTGATTGTTATATCGACATTCCATTTCCAGAGGGTTATAAAGACTGTTTGTTGTTAATTAAGAGCGACAACTATCGTGTCGTTGGTAAAATGGAATCCACAAAGACCATTTTATTAAAGAATATAAGACATTTTGACAATTCAGTATTATTCTGGTTTAGGTTATGTCAGTATAGAGGCACCCTTTTCCGTTTCTTTTGTTTTATTTTTAATATAGTTTGTAGACGTTCAAATATCTATTTACCCCCAATGACTAGGATTGGGTATGGATTTGAGTTGGGGCATGGGATGTCTATTGTAGTTAATGGTGGAACTATTATTGGTAATAATGTGTCATTGTCTCATTTTATAAGTATAGGTACAAATCATGAAACACCTGCAATTATTGGAGATAATGTTTATATTGGCCCAAACTCATGTTTGGTTGAAAATGTAAACGTTGGTAATAGTGTAACTATAGGAGCTGGGGCAGTAGTTACTAAGGATATTCCAAGTAATGCAACAGCCGTTGGCTCTCCAGCAAAAGTAATAAATTATAATAATCCTGGTAGATATATTATTAATCCATTCCCTTTATACTAGTGTTTGGGTCATTTTTTGTAAACTTGTGTTCCTATATAGAATATTTGAAAGATTTGAGAACGCATAAAAGATAGCGTTTGAATGAGATACCATGTTTCCCGCGGTGGATAGCCCAGAACCAACTACGACTCCAAAATTGTTTTCGGATGTCAAACTCAATCATATCATCAATTTCTTGATTGCCTTGTTTTAGAGCAAAACGCTTAATCAGTTTAATAAGTCGAAGATCATTCTCATTTTTAGAATTGGATTGGTTCACGAAATCCAATCTCCATTTGATAGAAAAACGAACCGCTTCAATCTTGTCCTCAATGCAAGTGAGGTCATGGCTGATAGATAGCCCATTGCCACGATATTGGAAACCTACATCTTGGGTGTTAGCCATACCAAAGCTGGTTGCGGCTATAAACGCACTGATGTCATCACTTTGCCAACCATAAGGAAGTTTGTAGAATCCTCCGTTCTTTCGAAGAGTTTGGACTTTAAAAAGAAACTCGCCAAGATGTGAGTTACGTGGATTATATATTAGTGAGTAAACCGACTCCCATTCTGGACGTTTCTCTAGTAGACGGACGAAATTGGAACCGTCATCAATAATCTCACTTCTGGCATGATACAGATCCAAGTTTGGATATTTTTCAATTAAATCAGCAAAGTCCTGCAAGCATCTTGGTGTCAGATTGTCATCATCACCGATGCACATTACAAATTCTCCCATGGCATGGCTGAGGCAAATGTTCCAGTTATCGACGACGTTCTTGGCTCCACAATTCTTTTCGTTCTTGAAATAGTGGATACGAGGATCGTGGTATTGCATGACAATGCTGTCAAGGTCGTATGGAGAGGCATCATTAACAATCACAATCTCATAATTCTGGTAGGTTTGTGCCAGAACGCTGTCGATAGTTTCCTTCAGATACCTGTCCTTATAGGCAGGAATCGTTACGCTGAACTTGATATCTTTTGCCATATCTACCAATTTTTCTGCAAATATAGTTCATTAATTTGTAATCTCCAAATAATTATGGACGTTTTTTGCCTAAGAGGATGGGAGCGTGGTTCTTGCCCCAGAGGATGACGGGGTAGAGGATGGCGGTGATGAGCAGGGCAACGGGTAGGGCTTCGTACCACTGATAGCAGATGACGCCTTGTATGTGAAGCAGGTGCTCGAGGGCGAAATTCACTATCGTAATCAAGACGATATGGAGACCGATGATGACCAAAGTACCGATGGATAGGTTGACAATTATCTTGGAATGAATACCATTGAGCGCTTTGCAGAAATACAGCACTCCGAACATAAAACAGATGTTGACAGGGTAGAAGAGTGCGATATGTAATAGGAAGTCCGTAGATAGGAACCGTGACACGGCTCCTGCATAGAACAATTGTAGATGCCAGTGGAAAAAGGCTATACTAGCAAGCATTAGCATAAGTCCAAAGCCGAAATGCCTAATGTGGTTGATGTCTCTGAATAGTTTCTTCTGCCCCATGATATAACCTATATAATAAATGGGTAAGCGACTGATGAGACCTATGAATGAAAGATTTGGCAAGAAATTCCAGAACTTGTTTCCTGCGTAAACGAAGTATGATAATACGCATAGCGATATCAGGATGATGTGATGATATTTGGTTTTTCTGCACAAATCACCGATGATGTGCATTGCCAGGATGGCCGGCAGGTACCATAATGGTCCGTCAAGCGGTTCGCAGAAGGCATTCTCGTGTTGGAAGAGTAGGGCGCCGAAGATGGGGCGCAACGCATGGAACATATCTGGCATATCGCCATTCTGCAGATAGTATTTGGCAAACCAATAGGGATAGACAATCGCATTATATAATAAATAAGGTATAATGAGCCCATTCCAATATTTCTTCCAGTTCTCCTTGTCGCTGCCATGATCTTTCTTCAGATAGCCTGAAAGAAAGAAGAATATCGATATGATGCAGGTTTGCAAATAGCGATAGTAGAACCACTCCTGCGATTGGGGCAGATGGCAGAACACGACGGTAATAACCGCCAGTGCCTTACCCCAGTCAATCCAGTTAATTCGCTCTTTCATACGACAAAAGTAATATTTTATCTTCAAATCACCAAAAGTTCCAGCTTTTTTCTGTAATTTTGCCATCAAAGATGGCGAACTTACTTCGTCTCGGCAAAAAAAAGAATGAATTCTTTTGTTTTGCTCTCGACTTTTCGTAATTTTGCGCCCATAATGGCAACTAAACGAGTAGAATACATTGATGCGATGCGGGGATTTACCATGATTCTCGTGGTCTATTCACATATCTGTCGTTATTGTCTAGGAGATTGGACGATGGGCTGGAACGATGTGTTTTTCCTGTTTCGTTTGCCGTGTTTCTTTTTCATTAGTGGATGGCTGTTTGAACAGGTTGGACGCCAGTGGAATAGTATTACAATACGCCATACGATCAAGCATAAATTCATGGTGCAGATAGTGCCGACGGTCATCTTCCTATTACTATTAGCCCCACCTCCCTTGTTTTTCAGTAGATTAGGCACCACTAAGGGCGGATATTGGTTCACTTTCGCCTTGTTTGTGTTCTTCTTGCTCTACATTTTCTTTGAACGTTATTTGAAGAAGTGGCATTGGTTGTTTGCATTGGCCACCTCTGCATCTGCATTTTTCTATGATGTCTATTTTAATCTGTATTTTAAAGATATGGGATTGTTGACTGACGTTCTGGGTCTCTTGAGTTTTGCCACTTGGCGTTATTATCTGTTCTTCTATATCGGTACATGTGTGAAGCGGCATTTTGAGGATTATCTCAGATGGACGGGAAATCACTTTGTCCTGGTTCTTGTTGTCATTGGATTCGCTCTAATCGCTTGTCAGCTTCATACGGAAAATTCTTGCTTGGCTTATTTTATCTTTGCTGTTGGAGGTGTTTTAGGTTTGACGATGGTGTTTACTTTCTTCCGTTCTTTTGCTACTGCTTTTACGAAGGATAGATTTCTGGGGCGTAGCCTCCAGTATATAGGTACTCGAACCCTTGATGTCTACTTAATTCACTATTTTGTATTGCCTCGTTTCCTCCTTTTCCATAAGACTCATTTCTTGATATACAATAGTCGAACATGGGAGTTCGTCGTGGCATTGTTACTGGCACTCATGGTTATATTAATCTGTCTGGTGGTTAGCTATATTATTCGGCTCAGTCCTTTCTTGGGTCATTATCTTTTTGGTGTGAAATATGAACGACAGCAATAGTTTTATTCCTGAGCAGAACTTGCCTACTCGTAGTCTTTCTCAATATGATGTCATCCGGCAGTTGCGCTTTCCGATGATCGTCCTAGTCACCTTTGCCCACAGTTATGGACATGTAGCAGATGATTTCTATTTGCTTTCTTCAGAATGGAATACTTATGAATTTCTCAAACTGCTTATCAGTCAAACGCTCGTTAAAGTAGCCGTCCCCGTTTTCTTTATCATCTCTGGCTATCTGTTTTTTGCAAATGTCAAGGAATGGAATCTCTCAGTTTACAAAGAGAAAATGTTTCGTCGCGTAAAGACGCTATTGATTCCATATTTGATTTGGAATTTGCTGATGGCAATCAAGTTGAAATCTTTCAGTTGGAGTTTGTTTTGGGTATATTGGAAACCTGCTGGCATTCAGATAGATTGGTTGGGTAACGAGCAACTGATGACGGCTCCCGCAAATATGCCGCTTTGGTTTTTACGAGATTTAATGGTCGTATCGCTCCTTACGCCTATTGTGTATATAGGTATTCGAAGATTGGGCTTTTGGCTACTTGGCTTGATTACGATTCTCTATCTATCTGGTATATGTGCTTTTATCCCAGGCCTTTCAGCCTATGCTGTCTTTTTTTTTACTTTTGGAGCTTTCCTGAGTATCCGCAAGATGGACTTGGTTGAGAAGATGAAACGATATGAATTACCAGCCTATATCCTGTCTGTGATTCTGGCTATAGCCATGATTTGTACATATCATACATCAGTCTTCTCATCACTGATGCTGGTATTCCGAATTACTGGTGCCATCGCTGTTATTTGTCTGGTCAGTCATATCTCACAGAAGGGACAGTCCCTTTTGTGTGATTCCGCCTACTTTATCTACTTGGCACATTATGTGTTTTTCATGTCCTTCATCGACGAGATATTCTTCGCCCTCTTCGGCATATCTACCGCTAGTCTTTCTTTCCATTATCTCCTATGCCCACTGATAAAGGTTGCCATTTTTGTAGGCATCTATACATCATATCGATGGGTAAAAACCAAGCTACCCCCTATTTGCCTAGCAGAATAGGCTTTCGTTTTATTGCGAAGATAATAAAAGGGTATATACATGCTTCTATAATAATCGCAAGAATCAGGGCATTATACCATGAATATACAATGCCACCTGTTAAATTGTAATAGTGCTCCAAGATCTTATTTATAGTTCCTATAAACATCCAATGAATTCCCATAATCATCAGGGTACCTATAGAAATGTTAATCACAATTTGTGAAGAAATGTTATTTATGGATTTGCATAAATAACACATACCAAAAATGGCACATATACTTAAAGAGTAAAACGTAATCAATATAATACATGTTGTTTCTTGTATATATGCTTTGCTTAAATGAATAATTGTGCTTATACAAATGAGTGATAAACCTGTAATGAGATTGTGTTTATGATTTCGAGTTAGAAATTCGTGCTTTTTTGTTAAATATCCAAGAATATAAAATGGGGAACTTTCAAGTAGTCCAACAGTTGTAAGAGATCTTGCGAAATGATAATTATAGTTTAATATGTTTATTAATATAATTGCCATGGCAATTATGATTATCCTTTTTTCATTTTTGTAGAAGATTATAAGAGTGATTTTAATAATGAATAGGACAGCTAAGAACCATGTTATTCCATTTAAGGGCGTAGTGTATGAAGTTTCGATTTGCAAACAGATTGTTCCAAGTAATGGTTTGAGCGCAAAATCATAGAATGAGGATATCCCTCCGTTCTCTATATATTGTTTTATAAACCAATATGGATAAAATATGATATTATAGATAAAATATGGAATGATCAAAGACGTCTTTAACTTATTAAATTCTTCTCTATGATTATTACGAACTTTGAATAGATATCCTGAGAGAAAAAAGAAAAATGGTATATGAAAAGAACAGATATAGTTGATGAGAAAACTCCCTCTCGCTTCTGGAATGTGCCCAAAAACGACCATTGTGATCGCAGTAGTTTTTGCCCAGTCAATCCAATTTATTCTCTTAGAATCCATTTTCTATTATTTTATTTATAGATAGATAATCGCAAAGAAAGAGGCAATCCAGCCAAGGATGCAGAACTGCACGAAGTGGTCCTTGACGATTGATTTCGTGGGGCTGCCACTGAGGCCGAAGACTATCATGTTCTGTAGATAGCGCAGCAAGCCTGCCAATACCCAACCGCTCGTCAGATAGACATATCGGGTCCCCATGCGCTCAATCACCTCCGGCGACATGGTGTACATGATGTAGCACACCATCGTGACGGAAGCGATGATGGCTGTGGCCTCGTTGATGAACGTCTTGTTGTAGCCCGTGATGGAGACTCGCGGCTTCGTGCCCGTCTGTTCATAGAGGCGGAAATCATCGTTGCGCTTCGTGAAGGCCAGGAACAGCGTCACGAGAAATGTCAGCATCACCAGCCAGTGGGATACCCAGATGTCTGTCGTCAGACCGCCGATAAGCACTCGCATCACGAATCCGACGGCGATAATTGCCACGTCGAGAATCGCGAATTGTTTCAGTTTGATGCAGTAGGCAATGTTCATCAGCCAGTAAGCAGCCACTATTATATATAAATAAGGTGTATTGACACTATTGGCGAATGGAATCAGTAGGAATGCCCCGATGGTGCAGACAAGCATCATCGCATAGCCGCCTTTGACGGATACGGCTCCCGATGCTATCGGACGCTTGCATTTCTTCGGGTGCTGGCGATCTGCCTCCACATCTCGCAGGTCGTTGAAGCAATAGATGGAGCTTGAAATCAGGCAGAACGATGCGAATAATATCAGCGTCGGCCAGAAGGATTCAGCCTCCAGTAACTTGTTACTGAAGAAGATTGGCGCAAAAACGAAGAAGTTTTTGAGCCATTGCAACGGTCGTATCAGTTGTATGTAATGTATCATTCCGAGGCAAAGGTACGAATAAGTGAGCACATGACAAAACAAATAGCGCTTTTTTTGTCTTGGGTTACGTGCAATCGTTAATTTTTTCCAAATAAATGCCTCAAATGCATTTTGTTACAATTTATTTTATTAGATTTGCATTCGGTAAATACCGAAGATTGTTTTAAAGCCTATATTCTATAGGCCCTATTCCTATAAATAGGGCCATATATTAGTAATTAGAAATTAGAATTGACGGGGATGACTGTAGGTGGCATCCCGTCGAAAATTTTAAATAATTTATGAGACATAAGAACGATATGGTAATGGCGGCCACGAGTGCCAGGAGTTACAACCGCCACTGGCGCGCCAAGAAACTTTCGTGGACGGCTATCGGCAAGATTAAATACCTCTTCGACGGTGCCATCGACTATATGGATGAAGTAACACTGGCATATACAAGTGTTCACTTCAATAAGTTACGAACAGCACTCGGCTTCAAACAGGATTCGGAACTAACCGAACTGGTAGAACAGTCGGAGGCCTTTCGTATCGTACGGGATAAGGATAGTCATGAGATGGTCGCCTTCATGTCGCCACTAGTGGGTGATCGTTTTGTACCCACGCCAAATCAAGTGATAGAGGAACCGATAATCCCCTATGAAATTTTCGACTGTAAGATCAACGCGATGGCCAATGACAATGATCGCGATAAGATCAGTGAGAACCAACGACAGCATAAATACGGCATTAACATGCATGTTTTGCTTGCAGGCAATGTTCCTAAGTTCCACATTACGCCAAGTGAAGATGCTTTAATCCGAATCAGTAATGGATTGTACGCAGTCTTAAACGACAATGAGCTCCGCAATCGTTATTATGGGGAATTTGTTCGTCTATACATGAAGAGGTATAATGCCAGTATTGCCTTGGTAAAGTATGTCCTCGAAACATATATTGACGACAAACTAACCGGTCACATGGCTCGTAGGGTTGGCATCGAGAATTGGCCGAGTAAAGACATCTTGAAGTGGCTCGACTATTATTTCGGAGCCAATAGGCTCGAGAAAGTTGTCAGGGAAGCTCACGAAGTATGGATCAGGCATATGGAGCAGAAGCAGGGCAAGCCAGTACAGAATGTATTTTAAGAAATAGTTTCCTACCGAGAAACATATAGTTTCATTACGAGAAACTACCCTTTTCATTACGAGAAACTCATGCTCAGATTATGACACACAAAGTAGTATAGGATGAATGATATGAGAATAGACTCTACATACCGCTATGATTTGGACCTGTTGAAGGGACTGGCCATTATTGCCGTGGTGCTCTATCATGCAGGATGGTGTAAGAGTGGCTATCTTGGTGTCGATGTGTTTTTTGTGCTCAATGGCTATTTTGTAGTACCAAAGGTGATGCACGAAATTGCCGATGGGCGATTCCATTATGGTCGCTTTCTTGAGAAGAAACTCTTCAGGCTGTTGCCTTTGGTACTTCTTGTAAGTGGCTGTTCGCTAGCAGTTGGCTATTGGGGTATGTTGCCTGGCGACTATCGCTATTTGAGTGAGGAGGTCATTGCGTCATCTCTCTTTGCGAACAACTTCCTTCAGACAATTACAACCCAGAATTATTGGGCTGCCATCTATCATAAGATCCTGATGCACAACTGGTTCCTTGGTGTACTATTCCAATTTTATGTTGTCTTCCCTATGTTGATGATGATGTTCTGGAAGCGGATGAAAAGTATGCTGTTTGTTCTGACAATCCTGTCGCTGATTCTCTATTTGAGCCCTATTGATACCATCGGCAACAAGTACTACCTCTTGCCTTATCGCTTTTTCGAGATATCCATCGGAGGCTTGATAGCACTTAAGCCTAGTAAGATTCCGTCTTCAGTCACTTATACATCAATGATAGGTATACTCCTGATGATTTTCTTTGGAGCCTTTACGATAGGGGAGAGGGCGATGCCCTATAATCTGGTTGGCGGCACGAATACGGTTCGCGAAAGTTTCCTACCTCGTGAACTGATTCTCATTCTGACTGTATCGTTCACGCTCTTATACCTTATTTGTAATATAGGAGAGTCCTGCATATTATCCATTGCCCAACGCTCTAAGGTATTCGTCCCTTTAGGCCGTATGAGTCTGAGCATATTCCTCTGGCATCAGCCACTCTTTGCTTTCTATCGCTATTTCTTTTCAGACGAATTGTCGCTGACAGTTTTGCTGTCGATCATCGTCACAACACTTCTGCTGTCGATGATTACCTATTATATGATAGAGCGTCGAAAAGTCTCCAAGTTGTGTCTGATTGCTGGATTCCTGATTATCAATTTCTTCGCGATATGGATCTATTGCCAAGGCGGAGCTGTCAGGGATGTGCCTGAGCTCGATATCCGTCAAGGCTCTTATGATCCTGAAACATTTGAACGCTATACGGATCGTATCTATCAGTATGACAGAGAGTTTATTTGCGATACCACAAAACAGCGGATTCTTGTCATTGGTAACAGTTTTGCCCGTGATTTTGCTAATATACTGCTCGAATCCTCATTATTCGACAGCATCCAACTTTTATATCATGTTGGTCTCAACGATTGCCCATTAAGTCGTATCCGCCAATGTGACCGCATCTACTTCTTCGGTTGGAAACATGATGTCCCAGAAAAGGTTTGGCAGAACCTGAAACCTAGCGCAGAAATCTGGGGCATCGGCACCAAGAATCACGGCACCAGCAACGGCATCTTCTACAAGAACCGCCATAAAAGCGACTACTTCTCCCAAACGACCCCAATCCATCCCGATTACCATGCTGTCAATCGCCTACTGAAGGAGGAATGGAAAGATAAGTACGTCGATCTGCTAAGTCTAACGATGCAGCTCGATAGCACAGTTCCTGTCTTTACCCCAGATCATCACTATATCACCTACGATGGCAAACACCTGACTCCATTAGGTGCTCGATTCTATTCAGGGCGGCTTTTTAAATGATTATTGATATAAAATAAGGTAAAAACTTTGTAGTTAAAAAAAAATGCCTATATTTGCAGAATAAAACTATACATATATGAAGAAAATAGTTTATATCGTAGGAGGATTGTACCAACCAAGTGGGATGGGACAGGTTTTGAGTTGTAAGGTAAACTATCTTGCGGAACATACTGACTGGCAGATTTATGTGGTATTGACAGAACGTCCTGATTTGCCATTCTACTATAAGATGGAGCCCAATATAGAATATGTAAACTTTGATATAAACTTTGATGATTTGGACACGATGCCAACTCTAAAAAAGATGAGAGCTTTTCGAAAGAAACAAGCAGTCTATAAAAAGAAATTAACTTCATATTTGATGGAGGTGAAGCCGGATATTACTGTTTCTGCTGTTCGTCGTGAGATTAATTTTATAAATGATATTCAAGATGGAAGTCATAAGATTGGTGAGATCCATTTTGCAAAACCAGATTATCGGAAAGTTAATAAACCGTACTTCCCTTCATTTATTAATCGTTGGATTACGGCAAAATGGCAAGGTTTATTAATTAAACAATTGGCTCGTTTAGACAAATTTGTGGTTTTGACAGAAGAAGACTTTGGGTATTGGAGTATGCTTTCAAATAAAGTAGTTATTCCAAATCCTTTAGCTATTTATCCAACACAACAAGCTGATTGGAATAATAAAGCTGTGATTTCAGTTGGCAGATATGATACTCAGAAAGGTTTTGACATGCTGATAAAAGCATGGGCGCAAGTGGCCCCAAAACATCCAGATTGGAAGTTGAAAATCTTTGGTCCAGGGAATAATATATTATATCAACAACAAGCAGAAGGTCTTGGCCTAAAACCAGTTGTTCAATGTATGGGAGTTTCAGATAATGTATTTGGAGAAATGGCCAAGGCCTCTGTCTATGTTCTCAGTTCCAGATATGAAGGATTTGGTTTAGTGTTGATTGAAGCGATGGCAGTAGGATTACCCTGTGTGTCATTTGACTGTCCTGCTGGGCCAAAAGACATTATAACGGATCATATAGATGGTATCTTAGTTGAGAGGAATAATGTGGATAAATTGGCGGAGGCCATCTGTTTTCTTATAGAGCATGATAAAGAACGTCAGGAATATGCAACTCAGGCAAAGGTAAGTTCAGAACGCTATCGTCTCGAGAACATCATGCAGAAGTGGATTGCACTATTTGAAAATGTAATAAGGGAATGAGACCAATATTATAGGTAAACTACATATTATTTATGGCTTTTTAGAAATATAAGAAAACAGAGCTGATAAGTCACCATCAATATATTAAAGTATCTTTATTTGTTCTAAATAAAAAATAATAGTTTGCATAATTTAGTAAAAGATTGTATCTTTGTTGAAATTTAAATGTGTAATAATGAAAATATTGTATATTACGGATGCATTAGCTGTATGGGGTGGCATAGAACGAGTCCTCTGTGACAAAATGAATTATATTGTAAACAACACAGACCATGAAGTTTTTGTTGTTACAGCAGATCAAGGGAATCATCCAATCCCCTTTCTTGTGGGTGATAGGATTCATGTGATAGATTTGGATATACGTTCTCATCGGCAGTATAAATATAAAGGAGTGAAGCGAATATTACAATATTATAAATATGGTAGATTATATAAGGAACGTTTAAAAGAATGTCTTGACAAATTATGTCCTGATATTATTTCGTGTTTGCGCGATGGTTATGTTAAATCAGTTCTTTCTGTTAAAGGTGATATACCATTGATTTTTGAATCTCATTCTCTTTGTAAAGATATCGAAATAGAAAATGCGACCTTTTTACATCGATTCTTGTCATATTTGTCAAGGAAAAAGTTCCGAAAGTTGGATAAAATTGTGACGCTAACTGCAGGCGATGCTGATGATTGGAGGAAGTATTGCAATCGTCTAAGCGTGATTCCTAATATTGTGCATTTGAATACATCTGGTCATTATTGTACATGCGAAAACAAAAATGTAGTTTTTGCAGGACGTTTTGATGTACAAAAAGATATTGGAGCACTTATTTCAATTTGGAAAATAGTACAGCAGAGTCATCCTGATTGGGTATTAAATGTTTATGGTAATGGGGAATTGAAACCGTATTATGCTAGTCTGGTGTTGGAATTGAATTTGAATATCGTAATTCACCCGGCAGTTCCAGACATCTTTGATAAATATTTAGAATCTTCTATGCTTGTTATGACTTCATTGTATGAACCTTTTGGTCTCGTTCTTGTTGAAGCGATGAGTTGTGGACTTCCTGTGGTGGCATTTAATTGTCCTTATGGTCCTGCCGATATTATTACAGATAGTGTTGATGGATTTTTAGTAGAAAATAGAAATATTGAGACTTTTGCTAGCCGCGTTTGTGAATTGATGGATAATATGGATTTACGACAAAAGATGGGCAAGGCAGCGATAATTTCAGCCCAACGCTATAAAGCTGAGGTGATAATGCCTAGGTGGGAGAACTTATTCATAGAGCTAACAAACAAATTTAAAAATTCAATTGGTTAGTGCTTTCTAAAAACGAGAACCTGCATAATTGTTAATTATGATTGATTAATGATATTTGATAGGCTTTGAAAAAAAGACTTTGCATAAGAATCTTTGTGGAATATTCTTTTGAGTGAGTTGCCTTGGTATGATGAATAATTATTCTTGATTTCTAAAATCGCATTTGCTATTAATTGGGGCAATTGGGGGCTAACATCTAAAAGAATGTGTTTCTGATCTACTAATGTTTCAGGAATGCCCCCATCATTTGTTGCAATGACAGGTAAACCTACAGCGCACGCTTCTATGCACGTCATTCCAAATGCTTCATTAATATGAGAAGGAATAACGGCAACGTTAGCTGCTAATAGATAATTTGCGATATTATTATATGGAATGAATCCTGTAAATGTGACATGGTCATCAAGGTCTGTTGCTATTTTTTTTAATTCTTCAACAAAAGAATTAGATTGATTTTCGGAATCTTCAAAATTAATCGCTCCTATAATAAGCAATTTGATGTCTTTATGTTTCTTTAGTAACAGAAAAGCTTGTAATAGTTCCTTAATACCTTTATTGGCAACTAATCTTCCCCAAAAGACAGCTATAAAGTCTAATTCCTTAAACCCTAATTCTTTACGGTTGATAGGTACTATGTTTGATGTGTTAAATAGGTTAGGGTCTAAACCATTATAAACGATACGAATATCTGACTTCACTCCTACCTTCAGAATCTCATTTTTGATAAAATTTGATACTGCAAAGATTCCTTTTACCGATGAAATTATTTTTTTATTTTGATCCGATGGTTCAAAAAGAATGTTTGTGTGAATATGTAGAATAATAGGTGTTGAAGTACGTTTAGATAATGGAATAGTATATCCAGGTCTGTTTTCTATAATTATGAGGTCATAAGAATGCTTCTTCATCTTTCTCCAAACCCTTTCGAAAAAGTATTCTAATTGGTAGTGGTAGTAATAGTAATTTCCAAAATATGAATACATTTTTGCTCCAATCTTATAAATAAGAGACTTTGTATCAATATATACATAATGGTTTACGCTTGACAGGAGTGCATTATGATATGATGTTTTTTTGTTTTTAACACTATATATGGTTATGTCATGTATATGGTGTATGTCATTATATTCCAGAGCATAATCAATTAAATTTTCTACGGCTCCTCCTTGAACAGCAGGAACAGGAAGTATTCCAGAAGTAATAATCGCAATTTTCATAATTAATTATATGAATGATTTCGTGGGGAATAAACGGTTTAGTACTTTTATAAAATAAGTAATCCATTTTCTGGTTTTATCTTGGTCTATGAGATTCAGCAATTTGTACAATGTGCTGCGATCCAGTTTTGATAAAGTCTCATAGTCTTGATAAATGCCAGGTGGCAATAGGGTTGACAAAACTTTATGCCGTTCTTCAATAGTTATGGAAGCCTGTGAATTGCTGACACCTTCCTGTTCTCTATTGCTTACCAATAAATTCAGAAGTTGCACCCTCTTTCCTTCGTATACAATCTTTTCTAAATAGAATTTCCAATCAGCTACTATACGTAATGTTTCATCATATCGTGAGGCTTCAAATAAGGAACGACGAATAAATGAACTCTGATGAGGGAGGGTCCACATGAAAAAAGATACCATTGAGGTTCTGGTGGGAAGAATGGTAGTGAAAACTTTTCCAGAAGTTGGATCTTGATTGTAGTCTTTTCCTATGATGAAATCACTTCCATTCATAAGTATACTGACCTTTTCCAAAGTGTCTTTACTGTAAAATTCATCGCCAGAGTTCATAAAGTTGATATAAGTACCATGTGCTTGAATAATTCCTTTATTCATGGCATTGTATATTCCTTTATCATGTTCAGAAACCCAATAGGTGATGTGGTCACAATAATCCTTGATTACATCAACACTACCATCATCAGACCCTCCGTCAATGATAATAAACTCAAAATCACGGAAGGTTTGGTTAATGACACTATTGATTGTGCGACGTAATCCTTTATGATTATTATAATTAATAGTAATAATTGAAAATTTCATCTTCCCATTATTTATTGTTTTTCGTCAAGAATCTCCTCGTATAATTGAACATATTGTTTTGCAATAATACTATATGAAAAATTGTCAATAACATACTTGCGTATTTCATTATGGTCATATTGCTTGCCTATTGCTTTTTTTATGGCACCAATCAGTGCTTCTGTGGTAAAGTCTTCACAAACGATTCCATTAAAAGGTTTGATTAGATCATGTGCGCCGCTACAAGGGTAAGCTATGACTGGGGTGCCACATGCCATAGCCTCCATTGGCGTTTGTGCAAACGCTTCTTGATAGGAAGGCATCATGAAGAAATCAGCAGCAGAATAATATATGGATAATAACCTCGAGTTTGAAATATAACCTTCACATATGACATCAAATGTAGCCTTCGGAATAGTATTATAACCACCTATACATATTAAGGTCGTATTGGGCTTATTAAGTATATCCAGTGCGTTTATTAAATCTTTTAACCCCTTTCTGTCATCATCAATACTGTCTGCAATAAACATTAATACAAAATTGTCTATCCCAAGACCTAATGCCTCTCTCGCTGTTTTCTTATCAATATGTAAAAAAAGATTTTCGTCAATTCCATTGTGTATTAAAGTGCATGGATAATGCCCTAATAGGTCGTTTTGGCTGATAAAATCTTTCATCATCGATGATATCGCTACAAGATGCATTGATTCTACATAGCTATAAGCTTCTTTTTTAATTACTGCCATTTCCTTCTCTATTTGTAGTCCTTTTGTTGTAGACATATTCTTCCATAACCTATAGTGGAACCCTCCAAGTCCAGGATTCTCATCATGTAATGTCCACACAATAGGCTTATTTATTCTTTTAAAAAAAGTCTTATAGTCCAAGAAGCCTCCAACCCAATGTATGTGAATAATATCAGCTTTTGAAATCCAGGGATGATTGGTAATGCAATATTCCGATAGAGGAGACGAGAAATACCCGATAATATCATGGTTCAGAATGGCCTTTTTGATTTTGTAATTAACCCTACATGCTTTGGGCCACAAGTGAAAGTGGTGTAATAGCTTTTGCAAATAGAAAAGTACTCTGTTTTTTGACCTTTTAGGCTCTAACACATCAACAAAAGTATCTGAGTATCCTTTCTTAACAAGTACGCGGTTATCAATGCCTAAGTGGCTCGTGGCCCTCATAATACGTGCAGCACATAATCCGGCCCCTCCATCTAACGATGAGCAAATATGAATTACCTTTATCTTTCTCATATTCTTGATGTTAATATGTTTTTGATTCTAGTTGTAAACATTCGCATTCCATTTGTGCAGAGGTATAGTATCGCATATGTCACAATAATATATGTGATAAAGCCTAAAAGGATGTCAAAGAACAGGGTAAAATAATCATTATCTTCATAATAAATCTGCCTCATTACTATTTTGGCAATGAATGCTCCTCCAATTAAGACGATGAGATGTAATGCATATTGTATATAATAGGGTATAACGGACGACTTCATGCCGTTTGTGAATATATAATAGGGCTTCCATAATAAAACAATCAATATTAGACTTAGATTGACACCAATAAGTACACCATTAAGCCCCCAAAAGTATCCAAATAGAATTGAACAACCTAAATTAATACATGCCTCAATCACTGGGGCCCAAACATCCCCAAAGAGTAGAAAAGCATCCTTGAAAGATTCAATTACCGAACGTGATATTTGGATGAACATATATAAAACTAACAAAAGCAATGTGCTTTCGCTTAGAATGTATTTAGTACCAATCCATAACGAGATAAACGGGCCGATACTAATGTAAAGGCCAAAGCAGGCTATTCCACCTATCCATATTCTGGATGTGAATAATTCCCAAAAGACATTCATCGTATGAGATTTGTTATTATCAGCTATTAGATTGCCAATTGAGGCCGCCATACCACCATAAATTACATTCATGAGTGATGTACAATAGCCTATGAGCATCATGTAGTTACCATAGTGCGTCACTATATCCAAAGAGACAAATGCATAGATGATAAGTGGTGATGTTTGGTATAAAACAAATCCGGCAAGCTTATGTATAAACAGTTGTTTCGTTTTCAATAACAGAAGTTTATATTTTTTCAATAGCTTTTTTGATGACTCCTTAGATTTATGAAACCATGGGTACTCTTTCTGAATGACGTTATTTATGATGAATACAGTTAAAATGTTACCTAAAAATTCTACGCCAATCCACCCCCAAATGCTGAATGGAGTAAACTTGAGCAATGCTATTTGAAGAAATATTTTAGTATATCGAACAGCATGAATCCATGGCATAAGTTTAAAATTCTTTTGGTCTGCCTGAATAAGAACTTCTCTATAATTCCATAGATAGCTAAAGATAGAACCGCTTAAAAATACCAGATAGGCTACATAGACATACAAAAGACCACATTCTGTATTTGGAAATACATATGGTAATGAAACAAGAATTGGAATGCTTAATCCACATAACACCCATGCAACCCTTCGATAAAGGATACCTTGTACGGTGATGATATCAATAATGGCATTTTGGTCTTCATCGTGAAGGGGTTTATACAAGGAAGTTGCCATGGCAATACCAATGCCCAATTCAGCCAGATTGAGAAAACTTAAGATGTTCCCTAATGTTGTGTTAAGTCCGATAACTTCATCGCCCAAATAGTCAAGAAAGACCTTTCGAGAATAAAACCCCACTAGTATCTGAATGAGAAAGAGTATTAGTGATACCTTAGAGTTTTGAATAGTTCTTTTTGTACGAGAGGCTGGCATTTATTTATCGTGTGTCGTATGTATGAAATCAGTATTCTTGCGGTCCATGTGCAGGATGTTCTTAAGCATTCTTAGGACTAATCCAGGGATAGCAAATACTTTTGCAAATGAGCTTAATCGCAATTGTCTTGGAAGTGCTATGAACAGAGCCATTGCCAAGAAACCAAATAGGAGCCACCATTTCTCGCACCATTCTGGTACTATAATTGTCATCAGTATAGATATAACTGTTAGTAAAACAATTAAGATGGAACGAGGGATTAGAGCCTGTTGTATCGTCTTGTCAATAAAGTTTATCTTGCCGTGTATTATAGCACCAGGAATTTTGGGTAGGTTGCTTAACAGACTCTGTACCTGCGCTGTCATCCAACGCATACGCTGGCGTTGGAAATTGTCCTGACTACTCACTTTCTCATCAAAAACGTGAATATCTGAGGCATACTTGATATAAACTTCCTGGTGGAGTAGGAGGGCTTCCATCTCACGATCTTCGCCAGCCGTACTGAGTTGGAATACATTCTTTTTGAAGAGTTCATAGCTGAAGCACATACCAGAACCAATGAGGGCAGAGGAGAGGCCTAAACGGTTATGGGCTTTACGGAAAATGGTGTTATTGATTTCTTCACTTGCTCCATCCAAAACAGCTACATCATTATTAGCATTTTTGGCACAACGGTGACATTGGATGGCATCATAGATGGTACAAAGTACATTTAGCTGAGATAAGAAATCTGGTCGGACTACATTGTCAGCATCCAAAATAACCACATTATCGAAATCACCCTTCACCTCATTGATGGCATATTGCATGGCTTTGGCTTTAGAACTTTTCTCAAAAGTAGGTGTGAGGAGGGTTATCGGCATTTTCTTGAGAATCTCATTTGTCTCTGGTTGCATGTGGTCTGAGATAACAACAACTGTAAATAGATCCGTAGGATAATCTTGTAACAAGAATTGTTCTACCGCATTGATAATGACTTTATCCTCTTTGTAGGCAGGATACAGAATCAAGAATTTTGCCATATGGTTGCTAAGAGCAGAAGCATGAATAGCAATCCCATCTTCCTTTTCATAAAATAGAGAAATTATAGTGAAGAATACCACGTATGCAACAGAGCAAGCAATGATGCACCATAGTATGATTTCTACTACATGTATTGCTGTCCAGATCATTTCTTTGTAGTGTTTTTGTTCTTATCTCTGAATTTCTTCCAAAAACTAGTAAATGGAGAGCGGAGGAAGGAATTGTCCCACACTTCATCTATCAGGTAGTCAGGAGTTACCAATGCAAAGATGAATAAAGCAAGGGCTGCCAATATCCACCACTTAATGGCCAAAGTCATATATATGAATGGCAGGACAATACTCATTAATATGATAATGGCCATCATTGTTGTGCGAGGCAGTAACATCCATTGGATGATCTTGTCTGCCAAGTCGTATTGTTTTCTAAAGATAGCTCCAGGCAGAAACTTGATGTTTCGAATGACATTATGGAATTGCTGAGCAACCCACCGACCACGCTGTTGATTTAGTTTTGTAGTCGTACGTTTCTTTTCTCCATATACATAAATGTCTTCAAAATAGTCAATGAAGATTTCCTGTCTTAGCAGGAGAGCCTCTAGTTCTTTGTCCTCACCAGCGGTTTTCGTCTTCATGACATTGGTTTTGAACCAGTTGAAATCATAGGCTGTACCAGAACCAGCCAAAGCAGAGGATAGCCCCATGTTAATGTGCCCCCGACGGAAGATAGCATTATTGATTTCTTCAAAAATAGCACCTAGACGAGCAACTGTTGTATCTCTATTTTTGGAAATGCGATGCGTCTGGATTGCTTTTGTGGCAGCAATTTCAAAAGCCTCATTTACTTTCTGTAAGAAATCTTGTTCCACGATGTTGTCTGCATCTAAAATCAAGACGATGTCATAGATTTTAAACTCTGGGAGATTCAAAATGGCATATTGTAATGATTTTGCTTTCGTGCTCTCTGCAAAGTTAGGTGTCAATAATGTGATGGGATATTGGGCCAATCGCATATTGGTCATTTCGCTTTGATGGTCGGAAATAACAGTAACGTCAAACATGCGTTGGGGATACGCTTGGCTTAATACAGAAATGACCGTATGCTCAATTACATCGTCTTGCTTGTATGCAGGTATTAGAACGACAATACGGTTTTGCTTTTTGGTGCGAGGTGACTCATGGTTGCGTTTAACGAGAGCTGCAATTGCAAAAATTGCTAAATATAAGACTGTTCCTGCAGTAACAATGAACAATCCCCAGTCGATGATATATAATATAAGCCAAAAATCCATATTATGAAAAATGAGTATTTATAAAATTGTGAATGCCTTTGATAGTCGCCTTTAATAGTCCCCATTGGCATTTTATTCCAAATCTAAATATGTCTTTAAGAGCTACTAATCCTATCAGGTAACCATAGGCAAGATACTTATTTAGTCCTTTATAGTTTCGCTTCACAAGTAATAGACGGTTTCGTGTGATATAATAAGTACGCAAAGGACTATTTTGTCCTGTTGTCTGACTTTCTTTATGATAGATCGTACATGCAGGTTCATACCAGATTTGGTAGCCGGCTCTAGTAAACATCATGGACCAATCTAATTCTTCATAATATAGGAAATAGCATTCAGGCATGAGACCAACCTTTCCCAATGCCTCGCGTTTAATCAGCATTGCTGCTCCATGGGCATATGGGGTGGGGTGGGCTGTTTCGTATTGCCCCTTATCTTCTTCTCCAAAACCAATGGCTTGGTTTCGGACTGTTATTTTCGATAGAGGTGTATATCCTGCATATTGTATTTGATTGCTTCCCCATGTAAAACGAATCTTGGGACAGACAATGCCTATATCATCTGATGACTCTAGTCTATTAATGAGAGCCTGTATTTTGAATTCTTTAAAAATGGTATCGTTGTTCACAAGGAATATATACTTTCCTTTGGCGGCTTTAATCCCAAGGTTATTGCCTCCAGCAAAACCGAGATTTTTATCGCTCCGAATTACATTTACGTATGAAAATTTCTTCTGTATCGCAGAAATTTCATCTTTTGTTGATGCGTTATCAACTACAATCACCTCCATTTTGTCATTGAAGGGGATGGTCTCAATCAATGCACAGGTGTCTTTCAACCCGTTGTAATTGATGGTGATGATCGATAATTCACACTCTAGATGCAAGTTTCTTTTCGAGTTTTAGACGTTTTTTTTCTTCCTGTTCGTCATATAATTGTTTAATATATGAATTGAAATCATTTTCAATACCGGGTAATAAATAAACCATGGTCATACCTCCATAGTAAAGTAATAAATTTGGGTATTGTAGCAAGATGTGGTTCGCATATCCTCCAACTTGAATTGCTACGAAAGCGCAACAACAGCCACTTGCTATTCCAATACAAACCTTATTTTTTAATTTAACGAAGATGATATAAATACCTCCTAATAGAATTATACCATTTACAATAGCAAACAAAATTGCCCCAACAATACCAGCCCTTTGCCAGAGAAAAACATAAGTAGAGTCGTTAGAGGTTTGATATACTATCTTATATTTATGATTTGCTGGTACTTTACCTTCATCAATATTTAATCCAAGACCAAAAGGGGCGTCTCTTAAATATTTTTTTAACGCTGCTTTATTTACATCACGGACATTGGCAGAAGCGTCATCTTTATTAAATGCAGATCGCATCCGTCGAATTTGCATATTTCCTTGTCCAATTTGTGTGAAAGCTAAGATAAAGAAGAAAATGGCTCCTAAAATAGCTACGGGAATTGCTATTTTAAATGACTTAGATAACACAACATATAGAGCAACACCTACAATAAAACAAGCTAAGGCAGTTCGCGTACCTGATAAGAAGAACCCTTCGGTGCAACATAATGCACTTATTAAGAATAAAATCTTATCTTTCTTAACTATTGTAGTTATTGCTAAAATGTAAAAGACAATAGCAGATGCTGCAATACTACAACCAAAATTTGCAGCATCCGAAAAAAAAGAAAAATAACGTATCGATCCACCAATTAAATGGGTTCTTGCACCTTCAGCCATTAACCAGGCATATTCTGTGTTATCCCATCCGAAAACTTGTTGGCGCCATGCCCAAAAGGAGGCTATAATAGCCAAATAGGCCCAACAGCGAAACCAAGTCATAATCCTTTCTGGCTTTTGGAAAAGTATCGTCACAATATAATATGCTAATATAAAAGCAATTCCCCAAAAGACAAAGTTTTGGAACCAAGTCCCCATGCTAATTGGCAAATCACATGTTCTATTAAATATTTGCAATAACATATATAATATCCAGATGGTTATCGCAAATAACATTAAACTTAGATAGTTGGCTTTATTTTTATCACGTATGTCAATGATACATGCCATTAATAAAATTGATTGGGGAAGGATGGTAACTGCTGTAATTGGTAATGGTAGTTCGATATATCTATTAAGGCCCATTATGATATAATTGATGATGAAAATAAGCCAAAATAGTGTCATTTTATGTTCAAACGCGAAATATATGCCGGCAATAAGTAAAGGTATCATACAAACTACTGCCATTCCTGATAATCCAACGCTATAGAACTCATAAAGAGCCATTAGAAACAAGAGAAAGAGTAATATTACTCTTCCTCTATTATCTTTGGCATATGTTGACAAACTATTTGTCATTCTCTATTTAGCATGATTATTCTCCACAGCTGTCAGTCCCATCTGAGACATGCGGTATACAAAGTTATTGAACTTTGTGTATGGAGGTAATTGTCCGACAAACTCTTCTACTGCATACCGCTGAGCTTCTGTGAGGTACATGAAGAGTGAATTCTTATTCTCCAACTGCGACTCTAACTCTTTCAAAGCTTTCTGATCTACATCCTTCCAAGTACGGTTGGCACGGGTTACCATTAGGTTAACGGTACCCATGTTCAGCAAGGCCGGTGGAATAGAGTGGTCATCCAAATTCGGGTATTCAATGATGGCAATTTCATTAGGTAGGATATCGGGACAGATGTCTTTGATGTCCTTAGCCATGATGAAACGGCTATCTTCGGCGAGGAAATCTTCATCGTAGGTTAGTCGACGAACCTGAAGACCGATAGAAATCCAATAGTTTTCCAGTTCCTGAGCAATATAACTTTTGCCGTTAGCAGCATCGGTTGAGAGCAAGTTGAGTACATTCTGCTGACCTTCCTTGAAGTGGGGGAGGAGTGACTTGCTTAACTGACGTAGAGCCATATCGGCAATAGTTTTGTTGAAGCGGCGATAACGCAATGTGCTTTCCTTCGGGAAGCAACCCATAACGGGTACTTTTGTGATGCGTTCTGAACGCATACGGTCACGAAGGGTACGATCCAGCAATTCTATGATAAAGAAATACATGGCAGTCAATAAGAATGTCAATAAGAATGCACCTAACAGAATCATTAAACGATTTGTTGGTTGGGCATTCATCGGGAACATTGGGGGGTTGAGTACACGCAATGTCGCTGTGGTCATCTGTAAGTTCTTTTGGCGGAGACGGGCTGCATTTAATGCTTTTAGCATTTCCATATAGTTACCCTCGATGAAACCGATATGGCGATCTTTGCGATTAAGAGTGGCACCAATAGGAGCATAATAGAGAATTTGTTTGTCAAGTTTCTGTCGCATAATGTCTTGCGCACTGAGTTCTGCTTTGGTTTTTTCAAGGAGTAGGACTTGATCCAACCATTTTGTAATCATATCATTAGCTTTTACACCTGTTTCTGTGCTGTAGGTTCCTGCTTCAATATCTTTTACGAGTCCACGCACATTGTTAGTGGCATCTTGTAGCATGCGTTCAGCTTTTGCTAACTCTAATTGAGATTCGACTCCGCTTTCACTACCCTCACTGTTCATGAGTCGGAGGTTAGAAATACGAGACTGGATTCGCGAAATATCCGTCACCTGATCCGTAAATTCTTTATTGGCTTTGATGATTTTCGCACGATCACCTAATTGACGCTCCAAATAGTCCATCAAAGCGCGAGTAGTTGTTTGATCTTTTAATAATTGATTATCAGATGCTTGCTGGCCGGCATCAAGACCCGTTAGTGCTTTTGTCTGTTCTTGATAATTAATAATTCGTTTTTCAACATTGTAGCGAATGAGATCATCTTCTGCACCAGTCAGAATACGATAGAGTCGCGCTACCTCACGTTCAAAGAACTTGATGACATTATTTGTCTCACCATAGCGTAACTGAGCATATTGGCGAGCAAACACCTCATTTAGGATGTCCAAGGTGTTGTATGTAATACCAGCATCATTAGAGGAATACCCTATATCAATAATATCACTCCTTTGAAGCTGTAGAACCTTCAAACGACTCGTAATATTATTAATTCCAAACCATTGGTTATAGTTGAGCAATCCAAAGATGTAATTATCCTGAGACGGACGCTCATATGCCTTTAAGTTGGCATAGGTCGCATTTTCACTGTTATGATTAATCAGTGCTTTAACATCAGCAGGTACACTATTGTTAAGCTGGCGGAAATGCTCTGCGGAAATGTAATTGTTGTCCTTATTGGTATTACCATACATCATACAACGTGCAAACAATCGAAGAGATACCTCATGGATGGTTACATCCGTTGTAATTAATAACATCAAGTTTGTCATGTTTGTTTGCGAATTTCCACCTGCTGTACCTGTCCCACCCTCGATGTTGTAACCGGTAATCATACCCGTATAGATGGTCGTATTCGCATCATAGATGCGCTCCATGTTGCGGGTCATAAACCATGCAACCACTAATGCGATTAATGGTAAAATTATTAAATACCAACGAATCTTATATAAGAACCTAACGATATATCTGAATAAATCCATAACAGCTTTCCTTAATTAAATGATTTTATTTCTGCTTTTTTGCGGCCTTAGCGGCAGCTTTCTCTGCTTTTCTCTCTGCTTTTTCTAGGGCTTTCATTTTCTTTTCGTCTTCCTCTACAGCCTTCTTTATCCGCTTTTCAACGGCTTTATTCTCTTTAGCGATTTCTTTGTCAGACTTATGAATGCTCTTATCAAGCGTTATCTCTGTTGTAGAATTAGTGATAATAGGCGTGTGAGTTATAATCTCTAAAGTTAAAATATCAGTAGTAATCTCTGTTTGCAGTGTTTGATATCCTTGAACCTGTGCACTTTCTCTTTGTTTTGTCCAAGCATAATCCTCTATACTCATATTACCATTTTCAAAATCCTCACGATTCAAAGCACCAGCACCTTGGTAGGCTGCTGCTCCTTCTCCAATAGTTTTTAAAGTTACTAGATTATTTGTAATTTTTACATATAATGTTGCAATTTGGAGTTTTAACTGATCGTATGCAATGTCCTTAGCTATTACAGCTTGATCAACTTCCATTTTCTTGCGCTTCACAGCTGCCGTTAGATCTAAAATGTCCTCAACAGGGAGAGCTAAATTGACTCCAATATTCCAATATGATTGTTCTGTTCCTTGATACTGATATATCATGTGATTATAGGAAGTGGAGTTATTACCCCAAATATCACCTTTACCCCAGCTATAGCTCGCATGTGCTGTCAAATATGAAAAAATGTGACGCCTCTGCTTAGCAACTTCAGCTTGGGCTATTTCACGTGCTTTCTCGAGTGTCATAATCTGTGGAGTTGATTTCGCATTCTCAAAAAGTGTTGCCAACGGGGGGAGGTGGAACTCGGAGAAATTGATTTCCTTATCCTTACTGGAATCAAAGAAGCCGGCAGCAATACCGCTTTCGTCAAACTGGGCGAAAGCTGTTGAGCCGATTCCTGACGCTACAACTAAGAATAGCAGTCTTTTTAATTTGTTCATATTAATAATGGTCTATATGGTCCTTTAAACGTTATCTTTCTGAATAAATGCAGTCAGCGTACGGAAGATAATCTTCATGTCTAACGCAAAATTGTAGGTCTGGCCGTAGGTGATATCCAGTTGCTTGCGTTCTTCGGCTGACATCATGCCGCCTTTTCCACGCTCTTCAACCTGCCAAAGGCCAGTAAGACCTGCAGGAGCCATGAAACGATCGATGCTGGAATCTACGGTGAGTTTCTCTGCCTCATACAGAGGTAGCGGGCGATTGCCTACGATGGACATGTCACCCTTCAGGATATTGAACAACTGTGGGAGTTCGTCAATACTATATTTACGGATAAACTTACCCACTTTCGTAATACGCGGGTCGTTCTCAATCTTGACGAATGCGTTATTGTTCTCTTCTTCTTTCTCTTTGTTGAAATCGGATTCAGCCACAACAAAATCATCGCCGACAAGCATTACCTCATCGTCGCTGATCATCATGTCGGACTCCATGCCCATGTCCATCATCATCATTTCTGCCTCTTCGCCAAGCGGAGCTGTAATCACGCTCTGATGATCTTTCTCTTCTTCCTTTTCGTCCTCTTTCTCGGCATATTGGTTACCAGCTTCCTTGGCTACTTCCTTTAACCGTTGTTCAGCATCCGCATACATGGAGCGGAACTTCAGGAAATTGAAGACAGTATAGTTGGTGCCGACTCGTTTTGACTTAAAGATAATCGGCCCCTTACTCTCCAATCGTATGGCAATAGCCGTTAAGATGAAGACCGGAGAAAGGATGATGATGGCCAATAAAGAGAAGAAAATGTCGAAAAGACGTTTCCAAAGAGGTATCTTGAAACGCAGAATGCGATGCTTTGATGGAGCATCGTCGAACAGCATGCCTTCACGATCGGCAATAAACTGTATCTTCTTATTAAGCTCTGTGATGGAAGCATTGGCATCGACGGTGTCATTGATGCCACACTTCTGGTACATCTTCCTGTCATCGAGCGTCAACTGGTGAGTGAGCAGGATGATGTAGGCATTCTTATTTCTTTTTTTAATATAGGTGATAGCGGTAATATCCTCAGCCTGAACACTCTGCTCGTAGAAAACGATAAAATGCTCATTGCGGACATGAGGAGCACATGCAGAAGCGGTTTCCTTATAATTGGTGGTGTATTGTACCAATCGCCCAGGAATATACTTCAACCGCTCTTGAGTTTCCGGATTATTACCTAAATATACTACACCTATCATATTATAACAACGTCAGTCTGATTAAGGAATAATCTTCTTGACTCGAATTTTAAGTTCCATTGGGTTGAAAGGCTTGACAATATAGTCTTCAGCACCAATCTCCAAAAGTCGGATACGCTCACTTGTAGAGTCCTCACTGGATAGCATGATCACAGGGATATGCTGGAAGAGCTCATTCTGCTTTATCCACTCCAGGAAATCGTCTCCGCGCATGCCTGGCATACGGATGTCAGAGATGATGAGGTCAGGCGTATTGCCTGCCTGGAGCCACTTAACTCCCTGCAAGCCATCAGGTAACCATTGCACATCGTAGTCGCTCATCAAATAGATAGAGAGCACTTTTGCAATAGTCTCTTTGTCGTCAAGTATTAGTATTTTCTTCTTCATATATGAAATGTATTTATTCAAATAATAACGTTATCTGGTGTGCAAAGGTAAACAAAATATTTTAATTGTGCTCAAAATATCGTAAAAAAATGATTTTTTTTCTAGAAAAAGTTGTCAAGTTAAAAAAAAATAGGGAAATTTGCATGAAAAGCGTATTATAAATAGACAATTATTATTGTAATATGGCAAACAGATATTTATTAGGTTTTGATGTCGGTAGCTCATCAGTGAAGGCATCATTGGTTAACGCCGATAGCGGCAAGTGTGTAGCAACAGCTTTCTTCCCCGAGAAGGAGGCTCCCATTATGGCTGTAAAAGCTGGATGGGCAGAGCAGGATCCCCAGATGTGGTGGGATAATGCCAAGTTGAGTCTGAAGAAAATTATGGCTGAGTCTGGTGCTACAGCTGAGGAAATCAAGGCGATTGGCATTTCGTATCAGATGCATGGTCTGGTATGTGTAGACAAAAATCTTAAAGCGCTCCGTCCATCAATCATTTGGTGCGATTCACGTGCTGTACCTTATGGCGAAAAGGCTTTCAAAGACCTTGGTGGTGATCAGTGTCTGAGTCATCTGCTCAACTCTCCAGGTAATTTTACAGCAGCAAAGTTGGCATGGGTTAAGGAAAATGAGCCTGATGTATATAATAATATATATAAGGTGATGTTGCCTGGTGACTATATCGCTATGCGCCTGAGTGGTGTCGCTAATACGACAGTTAGTGGTCTTTCTGAGGGTATGTTCTGGGACTTCAAGAACAACCAGGTGGCTGACTTCCTGATGAAGTACTATGGTTTTGACAGTTCATTGATTGCAGACATTGTTCCGACCTTTGCTGAGCAGAGTGTGGTGAGTGCGGAGGCTGCTGCCGAGATGGGGCTAAAAGCTGGAACTCCGATTACCTATCGTGGTGGTGACCAGCCGAACAACGCATTGTCGTTGAATGTGCTGAATCCAGGTGAGATTGCTGCTACAGCTGGTACCTCAGGTGTGGTTTATGGTGTGCTGGGTGAGGTGAACTACGATAAACAGAGTCGTGTAAATACTTTCGCTCACGTGAACCATACAGCAGACCAGACTCGTCTTGGCGTACTGCTTTGCATCAACGGTACTGGCATCTTGAATGCCTGGACTCATCGTAACATAACGCCGGAGATTGGCTATGCCGAGATGAACGATCTGGCAGCTTCGGTACCCATCGGCAGTGAAGGCGTGACAATTATCCCATTCGGAAACGGTGCTGAGCGCGTGCTGGAGAATAAGGAAATCGGCTGTTCTATAAACGGTGTGAATTTCAACAAGCATCATAAGGGGCATCTCGTTCGTGCAGCCCAGGAGGGTATCGTATTCTCTTTCTGCTATGGTATGGAGATTATGCAGCAGATGGGTATGGATATCAAGAAGATCCATGCAGGTAAGGCTAATATGTTCCTGAGCCCATTGTTCCGTGATACGTTGGCTGGTGTGAGTGGTGCAACCATTGAACTCTATGACACTGATGGTTCTGTTGGCGCAGCTAAGGGCGCTGGTATCGGTGCAGGTATCTATGCAAATGCTGATGAAGCCTTCGCTTCACTTGATAAACTTCAGGTGATTGAGCCGGATGCCGCTCATCGTGCTGAGTATCAGGCTGCTTATGCGGCTTGGAAAGAAACGCTTGAGAGCAAGATCCAGCGTTAATCAAACTGAGATATATTCAATAAAAAGGCCCGCTAGATGCGGGCTTTTTTATTGTAGACTTTGGCGATACCATTCAAATAGTTTGGCAACACCATCCTCAATTTCAACTTTGTGGGTCCAGCCGAGTGAGTGAAGTTTCGAAACATCGATGAGTTTGCGCATCGTACCATCAGGCTTGGAGGCATCAAACTCCACTTCGCCCTCGAAACCGACAGCCTTCACGACAAGCTGCGAGAGTTCGCGAATGGTGAGTTCTTTTCCTGTGCCCACATTGATGTGGCAATTCCGGATCTCGCCTAGTGATGGGATAGCTCCACCGCGACCTGCAGAATGGTTGCGGTCTACTGCACCATTGGTGGAAGCCCCATAATGAACGGAGGAATATTTCTCGATGCCAATTACATCCTTGAAGTCAACATTCAGTAACACATGGACGGAAGCATCAGCCATATCCTCACTCCAAAGGAACTCGCGGAGTGGGGTGCCTGTTCCCCAGAGTACCACCTTATTATTATATATACCGTATTTTGCCAAAACGCTGAGGGCGTTTTTTCGATTGACCATTGACCATTGACCATTGAGACCTTCGCCTGTTACGCCTTCGACGGGACGTTTGTTCAAATCGATGGCGATCTTGTCCCATTCCTCATCGTGAATCAGTTTGGCCAGATAGATCTTTCGCATCATGGCTGGCATCACATGTGAGTTCTCCAAGTGGAAATTGTCGTTAGGGCCATAGAGGTTTGTCGGCATCACGGCAATATAGTTGGTGCCGTATTGCAGATTATAACTCTCACACATCTTCAGACCCGCAATCTTTGCGATGGCATACTCTTCGTTGGTGTATTCCAGTGGAGATGTCAGCAGACAATCCTCCTTCATGGGCTGAGGTGCATTCTTCGGATAGATACATGTAGAACCTAAGAAAAGCAGTTTCTTTACACCGTGAGCGTATGCTTCAGAAATAACGTTGCACTGAATCTTCATGTTCATCATGATGAAGTCGGCACGATAGAGTGAGTTGGCCATGATGCCGCCTACAAAAGCTGCTGCCAGTACAACAGCATCGGGACACTCTTCATCGAAGAACCTTTTGACTGCAACCTGATCCGTGAGGTCGAGCTCCTTGTGACTACGACCCACTAGATTCGTATAACCGCGCTGAAGGAGGTTATTCCAAATAGCGGAACCCACAAGTCCGTGGTGTCCCGCTACATATATCTTACTTGTCTTGTCTAAACTCATTCTTCCATCTGGGCTTTGATGAATAATTTCTTAACGAACTTCATGTCGTGCTGAACCATAATCTTAACGAGTTGAGGGAAAGAGGTCTTCTGAGGATTCCAGCCGAGTTTGGCTTTAGCCTTTGCAGGATTACCCAACAGCTGATCAACCTCTGCAGGACGGAAGTACTTCGGATCAACCTCTACCAAAGCCTTACCCGTAGCCTTATCGTATCCCTTCTCATCAACACCATCACCGCGCCATTCGAGTTCGATGCCTGCCTCCTTGAAGGCTAGGGTAGCAAACTCACGAACAGTATGATACTCACCAGTAGCAATCACGAAGTCATCGGGTTCTGGCTGCTGAAGAATCAGCCACATGCACTCGATATAGTCTTTGGCATAACCCCAGTCGCGAAGTGAGTTCAGATTTCCCAAATAGAGTTTATCCTGATACCCCTGGGCGATACGGGCAGCGGCCAACGTGATCTTTCGTGTTACGAAGTTTTCACCGCGACGCTCACTCTCATGATTGAAGAGGATACCGTTGCAGCAGTACATGCCGTATGACTCGCGGTAGTTCTTCATAATCCAGAAACCGTAGAGTTTGGCTACTGAATAGGGGCTACGGGGATAGAACGGGGTCGTTTCACTCTGAGGAACTTCCTGTACCTTGCCGTAAAGTTCGGAAGTTGAAGCCTGATAGATGCGACAAGTCTTCTCAAGACCGCAGATGCGTACAGCTTCCAGCAGACGGAGTACTCCTGTGGCATCGACATCGGCTGTATACTCAGGCACATCGAACGAGACCTTTACATGACTCTGAGCTGCGAGGTTGTAGATTTCTGTCGGACGCGTCTCGCCGATAATGCGAATCAAAGAAGAAGAATCCGTCATATCTGCCCAATGCAGATTTACCAGACGAGCCTTCTTCATATCTCGCACCCACTCATCGAGATAGAGGTGCTCGATACGTCCTGTATTAAAAGATGAGGAACGGCGTAAAAGGCCGTGAACCTCGTAACCTTTCTCAATGAGGAATTCAGCTAGGTATGAGCCATCCTGGCCTGTAATACCTGTAATAAGAGCAACTTTTTTATTATCCATATTTATTTAGTTTTCACCAGAGAACTGCTTAATGCGCTGTTCTTCTGAAAGTTTGCAAATTAAGAGCGTGTCGTTGTTTTCTGCTACGATATAGCCGTCAAGCCCCTGAATAACCACTTTCTTTTCCTGTGTCGTGTGAATAATACAGTTGTGGCTTTCGAAGATTGCGATATTCTGCCCGATACAGGCATTGCCGTAGATGTCCTTCTTGCTTTGTATCTGAAGGGAACCCCACGTGCCGAGATCGCTCCAGCCGAAGTCGGCAGGACAGACGAAGATCTCTTCGGCTTTCTCCATAATGGCATAGTCGACGGAGATGTTATCGCATTCTGGGAATAAGCGGTTGATCTCTTCCTGTTCTTTATTTGTACCGTAGACGGGAAGCAGCGATTCGAACAGCTTCGCCATTGAGGGCTGATAAACGCGGAATGCGTTGACGATGGTGTTGATGTTCCAGATAAAGATGCCCGCATTCCAGAAATAGTTGTTCTTTTTAATATATTCGTTTGCTGTCTCCAGATTAGGCTTTTCGCGGAAAGAGTCTACTCTGAAGATTTCTTTGTTGCGGAGTGAACTGGTACTTAAGTCTGCCTGAATATAGCCATAGCCTGTTTCCGGACGATTGGGCTTCATGCCCAAGGTGACAATAGCGTCGGTCTCACCAGTGAAAACCATACATTCTTTGATGACCCGTTGGAATTCGGCCGGATTCGTCACGATATGGTCGCTTGGAGTAACGACAACGTTGGCCTTGGGGTCTTTCGACTTGATACGCCAGCTGACATAAGCGATACAGGGAGCCGTGTTACGGCGACAGGGTTCACAAAGGATGTTGG
Organism: uncultured Prevotella sp.; assembly: GCA_900314995.1. Lineage (GTDB taxonomy): Bacteria > Bacteroidota > Bacteroidia > Bacteroidales > Bacteroidaceae > Prevotella. The sequence continues at coordinate 40,958 of OMXK01000003.1, read as the reverse complement.
AGGAAGGGATGTCAGGCAGTTGCTCTTTTACGATGTCTGAATATTTCTGATTCGTCACGACCCAGATGTTCTCGGGCTTTACCAGATTGCCGAATCTCTCGACTGTCAACTGGAGCAATGTCTTCCCAACGCCCAAAACATCAATGAACTGTTTCGGATTCTCCGCTGTACTCATCGGCCAGAAGCGACTGCCTACGCCGCCTGCCATAATAACCAGATGATTGTTTGTCTTCGCCATAATGTGAATTGATGATAATAATGTGCAAAGATATGCAATTCTTTTAATAAAAAAGAATTTTTAAGCGAAATAATTGCATATTATATCTAATTCTGCTTCTTTTTCTTCATCCAGGTCTTTACGGAGAAGTAAACAACCGCAAGAACGAGCAATGCCAAGATGATAATCTTGATGTATTCCGCATATTCGCTGATCTTGTCGTTGAGCTGCTCTTCTGGCACAATGGCATGCAGATACCAGCCTAATGCTGCCAATACACTATGCCAGCCTCCTGCACCAATCGTGGTGAAAAGCAGAAACTTGCCGTAGTTCATCCGAGCTAGTCCTGCAGGGATGGAAATCAAGTGGCGGATGACAGGAACGAATCGGCCCGTCAACGTAGCGGCAACACCGTGATCGTCAAAGTATTTCTCACTTCGCTCGACCTTTTCCTGGTTGAGCAGACACATCTTTCCCCATTTGCTGTTGGCAAACTTATAGACGACTGGGCGCCCCACGTAGAGGGCGACGAAATAGTTGATACTGGCACCGATGTCAGCTCCCAATGTAGCAAAGAGGATAACGAGAAAAACGTTCAGCGAACCGCTGGCAGCATGATAGGCGGCTGGTGTGACAACAAATTCTGACGGGACCGGCACAACTGTACTTTCCAGAAGCATCAGAATGAAAATAGTCGGATACCAACCTAAACTGTTTAATATATTTGTAATAAAACCCATAATTATCTATGTTCGAATTTTTTAACCAAATAGTCATAATATTCCGAAGGCTTCATACCTTCAGGGAATAGAAAACCGAGTACCAGCCTGGCTTCCTTAGGATTCTTTTCTGAACCGAGTTTTACGTATTGCAGAAATTCCTTCTTTTTGTGCAGATCCATACAGCAGAGTGCCATGTACGAATAACCGTCTTTCCAATTTGCTTTGGCATGCTTCAGAAAAGGCTTCAGAAGGAGATATGCCGGATACACATAATGGTTATCATAAAGGGATACAATAATCCGCAAGATGGCGTGCGGGGCATTGTTGCATAATTTGAGGGCTTTTTTGAATGCTTCCTCAGCTTCTTGACTACGTTTATTTGCCAGCAGGATATGTCCTCGGATAATCTCCATGTTGACGTGATCACAATCCAGATCCTTCGTCTTGTCGATATAACTGACGGCGCGATCGGGATCGTGAAGCTCGCTAAAGGTGAAGGATAGCTCCTGATAGATTTCGGTCATATAGGGAGAATCGCCGTTGGCCAGTTTCTCGGCCTGTTGCAGCACCTTGGCTGCTTCTTCGAATCGTCCGAGATTGACGAGGCAGGTTCCTTGATGCAAGTAGCCGAACTCGTCGTCCTCCAATATTTGAGAATAACGCTGATAGTAGGTGAGTGCCGATTCGTAGTTCTCGAGATTATAGAGGCTGTTGGCTTTTGACAGCACACTGTCGGGATCATTGGGATCGATGGCGATAGCATATTCGCTGCTGGTGATTGCCGACTGATAGTCTTCGTTCATGAACTGGGCGCTTGCTAATGCAATCCAATAGCGGGTGGAGTAGGGGTCGTGATCAATCAACTCGTTGAAGATACGCTCGCTATCCTTGTATTTGCCGAGTCCGAAGAGCGTGCGGGCCATCAGTTCCTTGAAGTCGTCGGAGTCATCGCCTTGCGAACGGGCTACCCATTCGAAAGCCTTATTGAAACAATTGTAGTCGAAAAAGAGACTGGCGACATCATAGACATAATCCATGAGTTCGTCGGACTCTATTTCCTTCATCTGTTCACGGAACAGTTCGTCAGCCTCTTCAACCTTTTCTTCGGCAATCAGAATCTCTCCTTTGAAATAGAGGGCTTCCAGATGATCTACAGCTTCCATCCGTTCTGCATAGGCTCTCGCGTTGTCGAAGTCGCGACGGGAGAGTGCCTCGCGGGCTTTGTAAAGCAACGGGCCTACGGCATCTGGGTTGTATTCCAACGCGAGGTTGATAGCGGCGTCGGCATCAGCCATTTTCCCGTTATACTGGTAATAGTCAGCAATGTCAGCCAAATCATCGGCATCCATATAGATAGGCTGCCCAGACTTGACTGACGCTTCGTATTGCTTCAGGAGTTTCTGAAACCCCTTGCTCTTGAAATACTCCTCGTTATCGGTCATTATCAAACTTTAAGTCCTACGGTCTTATTGAAGACTGGCTTCTCTGGTGTGGAATCTGAGTCGGGCGTAAAGTATCCGATACGCTGGAACTGCAGATAAGTAAGCGGTTTCATGGCTGCTGCGTAGGGCTCGATATAACAGTCTTTCAGAACGCTCAGCGAGTTGGGGTTGATCATCTGCTTCATTGCTGTGACGGCGTCACAGTTCTGGGCTTCACGGATGGCTGCCAATTCGTCGCGAGGATTCTCTACCTTCCAGAGGCGGTCGTAGAGACGAACCTCAGCCTTGACGGCGTGTTCGCAACTCACCCAATGAAGCGTCTTTCCCTTGATCTTTCTGTTGGAACCGGGCAGACCGCTTCTCGACTCGGGATCGTAAGTACAGTAGATGGTCGTCACATTGCCGTTCTCATCTTCGTCGCAGGGGTGTTCCTCGTCACACTTGATGATATAGGCATTCTTCAGACGAACCTCCTTGCCGGGAGCCAGACGCATGAATTTCTTCTCGGCTTCTTTCATGAAGTCATCGCGCTCGATCCAGAGTTCACGGCTGAACTCTATCGTATGAGTGCCGTCAGCTTCGTTCTCGGGATTATTCACAGCGGTCAGCTGCTCTACCTGTCCTTCGGGATAGTTGGTAATCACCACTTTCACAGGATTCAGAACGGCACTTACGCGGATAGCTCTGCTGTTGAGGTCATCGCGGACTGCGCTCTCCAGGAGGGCCATGTCGTTCAGTGCATCGATCTTCGTGTAGCCGATCTTGTCGATGAAGTTGACGATACTCTCGGGACTGTAGCCACGACGGCGGAAACCGCAGATGGTCGGCATTCGGGGATCATCCCAGCCGCTGACGAGCTTCTCGTTCACCAATGCCAGCAGATTACGCTTCGACATCAGCGTATAGTTCAGATTCAGTTTGTTGAACTCTGTCTGACGGGGGCGGTTGTCTTCGATGTTGTCGGTTTCGCCCTTCCATTCCTTCATCCACGTGACAAACAGATCATAGAGGGGACGATGCTCAACAAACTCAAGCGTACACCACGAGTGGGTGACACCCTCGAGATAGTCGCTCTGTCCGTGTGTGAAATCATACATCGGATATGCGTTCCATTTGTTACCTGTGCGAATATGGGGAATGTTGAGCACACGATAGATCAGGGGATCGCGGAACAGCATGTTCGGATGGGTCATGTCGATCTTTGCGCGCAGCACGAGTGTGCCCGGCTCACATTTACCGCTGTTCATAAACTCAAAGAGCTTGAGGTTTTCTTCTATAGGACGGTCGCGATAGGGACTATTGGTTCCCGGACTCGTGGTCGTTCCCTTCTGCTGGGCAATTACCTCGGAACTCTGCTCGTCGACGTAGGCGCGTCCTTGCTGGATGAGCCAGACGGCAAAGTCCCACAGCTCCTGGAAATAGTCGCTTGCATAGTAGACGTTGGCCCACTGGAACCCGAGCCACTTGATGTCGTTCTCGATGCTTTCGATGTATTCCGTGTCTTCCTTGATGGGGTTTGTATCGTCGAAGCGGAGGTTACAGATACCACCGTATTTCTTGGCCAGACCGAAGTCGATGGCGATGGCCTTAGCGTGGCCGATATGCAGATAGCCGTTGGGCTCTGGCGGGAAACGTGTCTGGAATCTGCCGCCGTTCTTACCTGCCGCAAGGTCGTCCTTCACCTTCTGTTCTATGAAACTTACGGATTTCTTCTCCTCACTTACATTTACATTTTTCTCTTCCATATTGTATAGCTATAATTATCTGGGTGCAAAATTACACATTTTTTCTGAGAATCCTGCTATTATACCTTATTATTTAATTCCGCGCTGGTTGAGTGCCCGTGCATATTTGCTGGCATTCCTCAGGTGCTCCTGATAGGTGGCAGCAAAGTTGTGGGTGCCCGAGAAGTCTTCTTTGGCACACATATACAGATAGTTGTGGTCCACGCGGTTCAGCACGGCATCGATACCTGCCACTGAGGCAATCTTGATCGGTCCGGGAGGCAGACCTGTATTACGATAGGTATTATACGGATTGTCGATCGTCAGCATGTTGTGATAGATACGCTTCAGCGCAAAATCCTTCAGTGCGAATTTGATCGTCGGGTCGGCCTGTAAAGGCATCCCGGTCTTCAGTCGGTTCAGATACATGCCTGCGATCATCGGCTTCTCCCCGTTGTTGGCGGTTTCTTCGTCGATGATGCTGGCCAAGGTGCACACTTCATTCGGGGTGAGTCCTATCGCCCGGGCTTTGGCCTGGCGGTCGGCGTTCCAGAAGTTGTCGTGCTCTTTCTGCATGCGCTTCATCAGATTGTCAAGCGACGTGTTCCAATAGACCTCATAGGTGTTGGGCACAAATACGCAGACGATGGTTGCTGTATCGTAACCTTGTTTGGCACAGTACGATGAGTCGCGCAGCAGAATGGCTGTCGTCGTACTGTCCAGCATCAGCTTGTGAGAGAGCGAGGCCGCCAGCCGGTCTGTCGTCCTACTTTCGGGAATCGTCAGCTTGACGGGCTCCTGTAAACCGTTCTTCAGATGGCGGAACACCGTCACGGTGCTCTCCCCGGGCCGGATGGCGAAACGCCCGGTTCTGATATGCTCGTCATATCCCGTGTGCCGTGCAAGAACCCTGAACGTCGTGATGGTGCGGCCTGATGCGAAGGGCGAGAATTTGGCCGACAGGGAGTCCAGGTTGTCGTTGGTGTCGATATACACGTATTCTGTCTTCCCGGAATCGGAGAAGCTGCCCACAAAGTAGTAGACAAACGTGCCGATTATTCCTGCCAGACAGAGCACTGCGACGACCAGATAATAATTCTTTTTGCTTCTATTCATCATCATAACCATGAAAAATTGCTGCAAAGATACAAAAAACTCTCAACTCATAACTCTTAATTCTAACTTTTTTGTATCTTTGTACCAAAATATTTGGATATGAAATTAAAGTTTACCATACATTACGGCACTCAATGGGGTGAAAACCTCGTTGTGATGATGACGTACAGAAGTCAGGACCGCACGGAGAAAATCAGAAAACTTCTCATGACGACTGCCGACGGGTGGCAATGGGAACTGGAGACTTCGGCCATTGAGTCAAGGCAGCATCCGATAACCTCTTTCTCCTATTATTATCAAGTGGAAGATGCCGACGGCCAAGTGTTGCGGCGTGAGTGGGATGCGGTGCCACGTGTCTACTGCTTTGATTCCTCGAAAAACTATATCCTCGCCGACCAATGGCGCGAGATCCCGCTGCAGTATCATCTCTACAGCAATGCCTATCTGACGACGCAGCTGATGCCGCATGGCGAGCGGGTAGAAGCACTCAGGGTGCCGCTCTATCGGAAGACGATCCTTTTCCGCGTGTCAGCGCCCCAACTGCAGCGCGGACAGTCGGTGGCCGTCATCGGCAGCCATCCTGCTTTGGGCAGTTGGAATCCTGCCCGTTATCTCCGGATGGAGTATCTGGGACGGTTCGACTGGCTGCTCTCGGTGAATGTCGACGCTATCCCGTTGCCCATAGAATATAAATATGTGATCGTCGACGACCAGACCCATACGCTGCTTACTTGGGAAGAGGGCGACAACCGCACGACGGAAGGTCTGATTCCTTCCGAACAGCCGGTCGGTATCCCTGACGGAACTGTCCTGGTGGCCTATGGTGAGAATCTTCGCATCAAGGAGCGCACTTGGCGCGCGGCTGGTGTCGTGGTGCCGGTATTCTCGTTGCGCAGCGAGCATTCCTACGGTGTGGGCGACTTCGGCGACTTGCGCCGGATGGTCGACTGGGCAGTTGCCACAGGCATGAAGTTCATTCAGGTGTTGCCTGTCAACGATACGTCGGTCGAGCATACCTGGAGCGATTCTTATCCCTATAACATCGTGTCGGCTTTCGCCCTTCACCCGCAGTATCTCGACCTCGAGGCCCTCGGCTCGTTGAGAAAGAAGGACCGGATGACGGCCTATCGGCGCCAACAGCAGGAACTGAATGCATTGGGCTATAGCGACTACGTAGCTGTGGAGCGCGTAAAGACGGCTTATGTGCAGGAATCGTTTGCTGAAAGGGGCAAGAGCGTGCTCGAATCGAAGGAGTTCAAGACCTGGTTCGACGATAATGCCGATTGGCTGGAGTCATACGCCCAGTGGGCAGTCAGCCATGCGGGCGAGGCGATGTCTGTCAGTCTGGTCTATTACATCCAGTATCACCTCCATCTGCAACTGAAGGCTGCAGCCGATTATGCCCGTCAGAAGGGTGTCGTCATCAAAGGCGATGTGCCCATCGGCGTCAATCGCGACAGCGCCGAGACCAGTCTCCATCCGAAGCTCTTCCACCTGAAAGCGCAGACGGGTGCCCCGCCTGATGCGTTCTCGCAGAATGGTCAGAACTGGGGCTTCCCAACCTATCGGTGGGGCAAGGAACTGACCGCCTGGTTCCGCCGCCGCTGCCTTTGGATGGAGCAATACTTCGATGCGATCCGTATCGATCATGTACTGGGTTTCTTCCGCATCTGGGAGATTCCGGGCGATGCGGTGTTCGGGCTCTTGGGGCATTTCTCCCCGGCACTCCCGATGACCGTCGGCGAGATTGAGTACTTCGGTCTCTCGTTCCGCAAGGATCTCTTCACCCGTCCGTTTATAAACGACCGCGTGCTCGAACGGCTGTTCGGCATTCATGCGGCCTATGTGAAGGAGCATTTTCTGATTCCGCGCGGTTATGGTCTCTACGACCTGAAGGCTGAATACGATACGCAGCGGAAGGTGCGCAGGCATTTCGAGGGACTGGGTGATGAGAACAGTCTCTGGATTCGTGACGGGCTCTATCGGCTCATCAGCGGGGTGCTTTTCCTCGAAGATCCCGAACAGCCTGAGATGTATCACCCGCGCATCGGGGTCTACAACGAGCCTGTCTACGATGCACTGACGGCCGAAGAGAAGGATGCCTTCATGCGGCTCTACAACAATTACTATTACCAGCGTCATAACCTCTTCTGGGGCAGCCAGGCGCTCAAGCGGCTCTCTGAGACCTTCGGACAGACGCGGATGCTCTGCTGTGCGGAGGACCTGGGCATGTTGCCCGACTGCGTGCAGCCTGTACTCGACCAACTTCGCATCCTGACCCTTGAGATACAGTCGATGCCGAAGGAGACCGGCTTCGAGTTCACACATCTCGACGGTAATCCTTACCGTAGCGTTGCCACCTTCTCTACCCACGACATGTCGCCCTTACGGCTGTGGTGGGAGGAGAGTCCCGAACGCACCCAGCGCTACTACGTCTCGATGCTTCAGAAGCAGGGCCGCGCTCCCGAACACCTGCCGGCTCATCTGGCCGAGGAGATTATTGCCCGCCATCTCTATTGCCCCTCGATGCTGTGTCTGCTCTCCCTGCAGGATTGGCTGGCGATGGATACGGAGTTGCGCTCGAAGCATGTCCGCGAGGAACGCATCAATGTGCCCAGCGATCCTTACAACCATTGGAAGTATCGCATGCATATCACCATCGAGGAACTGCTGAAGGCCGAGCGATATAATAATAAGGTACGCACGATGATAACACGCAGTAAAAGGTAAATAATTATGTATTCAACATATATCTTCGATCTCGACGGCACGCTGCTCGATACACTCGGCGACTTGGCTGCCTCTACGAATTATGCGTTGCGTACGCATGGGTTGCCTGAACGCTCGGTTGATGAAGTGCGAAACTTTGTCGGCAACGGTGTCAGGTTGCTGATGCAACGCGCTGTACCCCATAATTTTGATGCGCAACACTTTGAGGAAGTATTTAATACATTCCGCCAGCACTATATGGCGCATTCGCTCGACACCACTAAACCTTACGCAGAAATCGAAAAGACGCTTAAGACGTTTAAGACGCGAGGCGCCCGTCTGGCGGTCGTGAGCAATAAGATGATGGCGGCCACGCAGGAACTTTGTCAGCATTTCTTTCCGGATACAATCGAGGTAGCCATCGGTGAAAACGAGGCTGCAGGCATCCGGAAGAAACCCGCCCCCGACACCGTCTTTGAGGCGCTGCGGCAGCTGGGAGTAGGGAAGGAGGGAGCCGTCTATGTGGGCGACAGCGATGTCGATATCCTGACGGCGCGTAACAGCGGGCTGCCTTGTATCTCTGTGCTCTGGGGCTTCCGCGACCGCGATTTCCTGATACAACACGGAGCAGAGACCCTGATCTCCGCTCCGTCTGAATTATTGCTGTTCTAGCCTTTGCTCCGCAAGGCGCCCAAGCCGCTCTTGATGGGGTTATAACTGCTGCAGTCTAGCAATGTATTTCCCAAGGATGTCAAACTCCAGGTTGACAACCGTTCCCACCTTGATATCGCAGAAATTAGTGTGCTCGAATGTATAGGGGATGATGGCCACCTGAAAGGTGTTCGACGTCGGATTGCAGACGGTCAGACTGACGCCATTTACGGTTACCGAACCTTTGTCTACGGTGAAATAGCCCTTCTTCGCCATCTCCCGGTTCTCCGGATATTCGAAGGTGAAATAGGTCGAACCGTCGGCATCTTCCGTCGCGACACACTTGGCGGTCTCGTCAACGTGCCCCTGAACGATGTGCCCGTCCAGACGGCCGTTCATAAGCATCGAGCGCTCTACGTTCACCTTGTCGCCCACCTTCAGCAGCCCCAGGTTCGTGCGGTCGAGCGTCTCTTTCATCGCCGTCACGGTATACGTGCCGTCCTTGATGGCGACAACCGTCAGGCAGACCCCGTTATGGGCCACACTCTGGTCGATCTTCAACTCGTCGACAAACGAACATTTCAGCGTGAAATCGATATTCTCGCGGTCTCTCTCTATCGCTACAACGGTAGCAAACTCTTCGATTATTCCAGAAAACATATCACAATAAAAACTCTATAGATTCCATAAAAAAAGGGTTCGTGCCGATGATTTGGTGAAAACTCCTGTTTCACACGATTTGGGTGCTCCCTGCTGTTGTAATCCACCGGCATTACTGCTCTCCCCCGGGGGGATGACTGTGGCCCGCCATTGGCAAGGGAAACGGTCCCGATGATTTATTATAATGTAGAGTATCCCGATCTATGCGGCACGACCCGTATGTGGGTGCAAAGATACGAAATATTTGGCAAACATAAAAGGTGAAGCCAGAAAAACTTGCTCCACCTTGTCTTTTTTTAACGCTTCTTGCCGGATAGCCGCCTTCGGTACATCATGATCAGGAGTATGATGATGGCCACAATGAGCAAGAGTACGCCCCAGGTGATCACCGTCAGCAGGTTGGATGCCTCGACGACGACCTCGATGGTTCTCAGGTCGTATTTCTCGGGCGACTCCAGCAGGAAGGCCTTTACCTTGAAGGTATAGGTGCCTGCGGGCACATCGCTGTAGTAGGCCAGCCGCTTCTTGTCGGCGTTCTGCCAGTCGTCGTCGTAGCCCTCGAGCATATACTGATACACCGCGCGGTGCTGCAGCTGATAGTTCAGCGCGGCAAAGCGGAAGGCGAAGCTGGGGCTGTTGCCCGGAATCTCCACGTGCTTGCTGAGAGGCACGTAGTAGTCGTAGGTGTCGTTCAGGCGCGGACTCTGTATCTCGTCGCCGATAAAGAAGTCGGTAATCTGCAGTTTCAGCAGCGAACCTGTAGGGTTCATCAGTTTCTTGCGGTCTACGACGTAGTAGCCGTCGACTGTTCCGAAGAGCAGGTCGCCGTTGCCGATGGTGATGGCGCCGCCTTCCGATATCGTGGTCTCGTCGACACCGTCGAGGGTAGAGAAGGTGGTGAATATCTTCTCGCTGATGTCGAACGAGCAGATTACGTGCTCGGTGGCAAACCAGGCGTTGCCGCGCTGGTCGAAGGTGATGCTGCGGATTTCTTCCGAAGGCAGACCGTCGCCTGAATCGAAGGTGTCAAAGAGCCAGGCACCTTCTTTGTCCTTACCGATGGTGTAGCTGATGCCGCCGCCGTTGGTGCCCACCCACATCGTGCCCTTGGCGTCGCGCTTGATGATGATGATGTCGTTGCTCATCAGCATCTTGTCGCTCTCCTTGGGCGTCTTCACCTCTTCACAGCTGAACTGCTTGTTCTTATACGACATGATGAGCACGCCGTCGGTCGTTCCTGCCCACACGTTGCCCTCGTTGTCGCTCTCGATGGTCCTCACTTTCATGAAGGCATCTTTCGGATAGCCTTTCAGACCGTTTTGCGGATGCAGGAACACGGGCTTGCCGTTCTGCTCGGTCAGTATGTTCACACCGCCGCCGTAGGTTGCTACCCAGATATTGCCCGCCTTGTCCTCGATGGCGATATAGGCCGCGTTGTTGTTCAGACTCTCGTTGTTGCCCGCCTGGTGGCCGAAGTGCTCGATGGTCCATCCGCCGGAGCCGTTGGGCGACATCTTGAATAAGCCCTTGTCCTTCGAACAGAGCCAGTAGTTTCCCTTCGAGTCTTTCGAGATGCCGTAGAGTCTGCCGAAGCTCTCGCCTTTCGAGTCGTGGGTGATCGTGGCGTGCTGGCCGTTGTCGTAGTAGAGGAACAGGCAGCTGTGCTTGTTGCCGAGCAGCAGCAGTTGGCGCTGGGGGTCGTAATACATCGCGCGGATCTCGTTCTCCAGCGTCGAGGTGGCATTGGCTACGGGGCGTCTCCGCTCGATGGTGTTCTTCTGGATCTCCAGTTTCTCTAGTCCGCGCCGGCTGGTCGATTCCCACACGACGCCTTCGGGCAGCTCGAGTGCCGAGGTCACCGTGTTCGAGAGGTTCCAGGGGTTCGAGGGGTCGTTGTGGAAGTATTCCACATTGTCGGTCTCGCGGTTATAGTAGCCGTAGCCGCCGTGGTTCATGTGTATCCACACGGTGCCGTTGTTCTCGTTGAACGAGCCGCCCCGGCCGTCGTATTCGGGCACCGGCACGCGCTGCTCGAAGAATTTCTCCTTGCCCGTAGCCGGATCCAGGCGGGCAGCGCCCATGCGGTCGTCGCAGAACCAGACGAGCCCCTGACTGTCGACAAACACGCTGATGATGCCTGTTCCCAGAGGCTTGCGCACGAGGGTGGGCGCTTTGTCGTTGGAGAACATATAGATGGCGCCGTTGATTGTTCCGGCGTACATGTTGAAGCCGTTGGAGTACAGACAGGTGATCCGTTCTCCGGGCAGGATGGCCTGGCGCTCCACGACGGCCTTGCCGCGGTTCAGCCGGCGGATGCCTTTGTCGGTGCCCAGCCAGATGTCGCTCTGATAGCCCTCGGCCATACTCGTCACGTTCAGACTGTCGGTCGCTATCTGCTCGCTCTTCAGCCCATGGCGGTCCAGCTGCATCACGTAGATGTGGGTGCCGTTGATGCTCACCAGCACGTCGCCCGTACTGGTCACCAGTATCGGCGAGTCGGTCTTGAACTCTTCGTTGCCTGCATATTGCTCGAAGGGGTTGATGATCTTGTCTGTATGGCGGTCGAGCACGAATACGCGGTCGTCGTACATGCGCAGCCAGATGTTCTGCGACTGGTCGATGGCCATGTCGAAGATGCGGTTGTGCAGATTTTTGATGCGGCTCGAGTTGCCGGTCTTGTAGTTGTAGAAGTGGAAACCGTCGAAGCGCGACAGTCCGTTCCAGGTTCCGATCCAGATGTAGCCGTAGTCATCCTGGAAAATCTTGGCGACCGTATTGCAGCAGAGTCCGTCTTCGGTAGAGAAATGTTCGCGCGATGCCTGCAACTGTTGGGCTTCCACCTCTAGGCAGCTCGTCAGAATGGCTGCGCCGAGTACAATCTGTCTGAGAATTTTTACATAGTTCATCTTGTCAGTAATTTGCTTTGTGACTGCAAAAATAATTATTTTTTTCCTAAATCACCAAGAATATCGAAGAAATTACATATCTTTGCACAAAATTTAAGGATTTATGGCAAAGAATATCTGTATTATCGCGGGTGCCCGCCCCAATTTCGTGAAAGTATCACCGCTGGTGCGCGCCATCGGGCAGCGCCAGGATGCCGAGTGTCTGATGGTCTATGCCGGCCGTGAGGATGACCCCACGCTGGAGCCCTCGCTCTTTGCCGACCTCCAGATGCCGCGTCCGCAGTTCTATCTGGGTGTCGACAGCACGAGCCTCAATGAGATCACGAGCCGCGTGATGGCCCAGTTCGACGCCTTCCTCGATGCGCATCCGGTAGATGTGGTGATTGTGGTCGACGATCTGGCCTCCACGATGGCCGCCGCCATCGTTACGAAGAAGCGCGCCATTCCCCTGGCTCATCTCGTCGCTGGCACGCGTTCCTTTAATATCAATATGCCGAAGGAGATCAACCGGCTCGTCATCGATGCCCTCAGCGACTATCTCTTCACCGCCGGCGTGCGCTCTACGGGCGTCGCCACGCGCGAACAGTCGGAGCAGTCGCAGACCTTCATGGTGGGCAACATCCTGATGGATACGCTGCGCTTCAACTACGGGCGATTCTGCCGACCCGCCTCGCTGCCTGATATCCGCGAGGGCGGCTACATCGTCTTTACGCTTAACCGCAAGGCACTGATAGCCGACAGGGACAAGCTGGCTGCGCTGCTGGCTGCTGTCAGCGAGTCGGCTGGCCCCGTGCCTGTCATCGCCCCGCTTCGTGGCCTGGCCCGCGAGGCTGTCAGCGCACTGAATGATGATATCCGCCTGATCGACCCGCTCTCTTACCTCGAGTTCGGCTGGCTCACGGCTCACGCCAAGGGTATCGTCACCGACTCGGGCAACGTCGCCGAGGAGGCTACCTTCAACGGCGTGCCCTGCATTACGCTCAACGACTATACCGAGCATCAGGAGACGGTCAGCGTTGGCTCGAACGTACTCGTGGGCGAAGATCCCGCACGCCTTGCGGATGCTGTGCGCCAGATGGTCGCCGGCGAATGGAAAAAGTGCGCCCTTCCCGATCGCTGGGACGGCCGCACCGCCGACAGAATCCTCCAGATCCTGCTCGCCTGAATAATTAAAATAATCCCGCCTATTCTGAGCGAAAGCTGCTCTATCTGAATTCCCTCCCCCTTTGGGGAGGGTTAGGGAGGGGCTCCTTAGTAGTTCTCGGCCTTCACCTGGAAGTAAGCCTGCGGATGGTCGCAGACGGGGCAGACCTCGGGCGCCTTCTTGCCGACTACGATATGACCGCAGTTGGCACACTGCCAGATCACGTCGCCGTCCTTCGAGAACACGCGTTCCTTATTTATATTGTCGAGCAGCTTGCGATAGCGCGCCTCGTGCTCCTGCTCGATCTTGGCCACACCCTCAAACTTCTCGGCTATCTCGTCGAAGCCTTCCTCGCGGGCCTCGCGGGCCATGCGGGCATACATATCAGTCCACTCGAAGTTCTCGCCGCTGGCTGCCGCCTCAAGGTTCTCAGGCGTCGACTTGATGCTGCCGCCCTCCAGCAGCTTGAACCACATCTTGGCGTGCTCCTTCTCGTTGTTGGCCGTCTCCTCGAAGATGGCGGCTATCTGTACGTAACCGTCCTTCTTGGCCTTCGAGGCCCAGTAGCTGTACTTGTTGCGTGCCTGACTCTCGCCTGCGAATGCTTCCTGCAGGTTCTTCTCGGTCTTTGTTCCTTTCAGTTCTTTCATAATCGTATTTTGTTTTAGTTGGTGAATAATTACGCTCATTGCGATGCAAAGATAGCGATAAATAGTCAGATTACCAACAATATGGCGAAAAATTCCGATAATTTGTTGCGTATTTCCAAAAATATTCGTAGATTTGCACCCAAACAGAAATAATAAATCACTTATAAAAACTAACACAATGATGAAAAAACTGATTTTAATGCTCATCGTAGCATTTGCCTGCGCTGGCACAGCCGATGCTCAGGGATGGCTTAAGAAACTGGGTAAGGTGGCTGAAGACGCCGCCAAACGTACTGTAGAGAACAACGTGGATAGCAAGACGACCGAGGCCGTCGACGACGCCATGGACCCTGATATGGACAGCAAACAGTCCAAGTCCAAGAAGGCAAGCGACAACGACGATGCGGACGAAGGTGATACCGTAAGTGAGGATGGTGTCCCCACTGCAAAGAAGAAGACCGCCCAAGGCGAGGAAGTGAAAAGTGACTTCGTTCCAGGTACTGTTGTTATCTTCGAGGATAACCTTCAGGGCGAGCAGATGGGAGAGTTCCCCTCTAAGTGGGACTTGATTGATAATAATGCCGAGGTCGCCAAGATGAACGGTAAGATGGCCATCAAGTTCGAGCATGGGTCTTCTACTGAAATCACGCCTCTGATAAAAGACGGCAATAAGAAGTATCTGCCAGAATTCTATACCTTAGAGTTCGATTTCTTTGCCACAGGCAAGGAAGGGACAAATACGGCTTATAATTTGTATCTGAGTTCAGAGAACGACCGTCATGACAGTCGGATTTGGTTCAGTCAGGACAGGATGAGCTGGTATATCTTAAAGCCGAATGGTGATGATCGGGTCGATGGAAACACGTCTTTGGAGGATATCATGGAACTGAATGACTGGAACCATTTCGCCCTGTCGTTTAACAAGCGTGCCTTGAAAGTTTATGTGAATGGCAAGCGCATCATCAACATCCCCAATGCCAAGGCTATGGACTGGTTCTCTGTCGAGACTGAATTCTGGGAGGATCATGTGGACTACATCACCAATATTCGCCTGGCCAAGGGTGGGGTAGCACTCTATGAGCGCAATGAGCAGAGTATGACTGCCATCGAGAAGGCCATTGCCGAGACGGGTAAGTTCGTGACCAACAACATCCTCTTCGAGACGGGCAAGGCTACGCTGAAGCCGGAGTCGATGGAGGAGATCCAGAAGGTGGCCGACTATATGAAGAAGAACCCGACGGCTCGTTTTGAGGTGCAGGGACATACCGACAACCAGGGCTCCGACAAGATCAACGACCCGCTCTCACAGCAGCGCGCTGAGGCCGTCGTGAAGGCACTCGAGGGCTTAGGCTGCGATCCGTTCAACATGCGTGCCGTAGGTAAGGGCTCTCACGAACCCGTCGCCGACAACGCTACCGAGGACGGCCGTGCCAAGAACCGCCGCGTAGAATTCATCAAGAAGTGAGCACAGCAAACGCCTCTCACTGGGGTCTGGCACTGACGTAAAGTCGCTTGCGACTTTCTCGTCAGGTCCTGACCCTAGCGAGAGGCCCCGCCTCAATGCCTGCCTCAAATATTGCTCGCTGGGGCCAGGCCCCAAGTTGCAAAAACAACAATTTATCATTATAACCAACATCTTATGAAAAAACTGAATCTAGCACTGATGTGCATCGCGGCCCTCATGCTGACGGCCTGCGGCGGAGGAAAGAGCAGCAGCAGCTCAAGTGGTGAATCAAGCGGCAACGCCAGCGGCCTCGCTGACGGCAAGTGGCCGGCATCCGTCTACGACAAGTACGGCATCCCAGAGATCGAGACCAAGGGACGCATCGTGTATACGAGTTTCGACTCCAACGACAATTCCTACCAGTATCAGGTAGATTACAACGGTGTGACCAAGGAGGAGATGCAGGCCTACGTGAAGAAACTGCAGGAGAAGGGTTTCCGTGTGCCCAAGTATACGCAGGAGCGTATCGACAACGGCCGCAGGGATTCCGATGCCCTGTTGTATCTGCCTGGCGAGAAGAACAACATGCGGCTCAGGCTGTGCTTCGACTTCGAGAATCCTATGAGCTTCGAGTACTATGCCGACGAGCCTAATCCCGCCTTCGAGATCGTAGAGAGGGATGATGAATACTACATCGACTACAACTTCTCTGTATCGCTCAATCCGCTGAAGAACCAGGTGGAGAGCGAAGGCTCCTTCGACGCGCTCGGTATCAAGGCTGAGGATCTGGCCGGTATCCCCAATGTGCGCACTGTGAAGATGGCTAGCGCTACGAACGGCGGAACGATTGCCGTCAGTTTCTTCGGCGACCATCAGCTGGCCGAAGGCGACATGGATGCCATCCATAACAAACTGGCTGAGGTCTTTGAGGCTAAGGGCGTGAAATGCTATCACACGTTCAGCGGCAAGGAGATGACTGCCGAGCAGCTGAAGGCCGATAAGGTTCGCGGATATGTGGTGGAGAAAGATGGCAAGAAGTTTCAGATGATGGGGATGTCGGATGACCGCATCGGCGATTTCGGCGGCGGCATCGACTTCCGCTTCATGAAGACCAACAAATAAACTGCTCGCTGGGGCCAGGCCCCAAGTTGCAAAACTATACTGTGATTTCACCCCGCAGGCTCTGCGTCATCAGCTGGCGCACGGTCTGCGGGTCGTTTTCGTAGTGCGACTGGAGGAACATCAGCTTGGTGACGGCCGACTCGACGGTCTGATCCTTGCCGCTGATGACGCCCGCCTCCTGCAGATGGTAGCCGCAGTCGTAGCGGCTCATCTCCACGGCGCCCTGCATGCACTGCGAGATGTTGACGATCACCTTGCCGTTCTTCGTGCCCTCGCGCAGGGCGTTGAGCAGCCAGGGGCTCTGCGGGGCGTTGCCCGAGCCGAAGGTGCGCATCACGATGGCCTTCAGGTTGGGCGTGTGGATGATGTGCCGGATGAGGTCTTCGCGGATGCCGGGGAAGAGCGAGAAGATGATCACGTTGTTGTCGAGCCTGAAGTGGGGCTTCATCGGCTTCGAGAAGTCGGGCCTCAGGATGCGGTCGCGGTGATAGGTGATGTTGACGCCCGCCTCGACGAGATGGGGGTAGTTGAACGACTCGAAGGCATTGAACTCCTCGGCGCTCTGCTTCGTGGTGCGGTTGCCGCGCAGCAGGTGGCCTCCGAAGCAGATGCCCACCTCGGGCACCATCGCACGGCCCTCGGCATCCTTCGCGGCGGCTATCTCTACGGCGGTGATCAGGTTCTCCTTGCCGTCGGTGCGCAGCTGGCCTATCGGCAGCTGTGAGCCGGTGAAGATGACGGGCTTCGTCAGGTTCTCCAGCATGTAGGAGAGGGCAGAGGCGGTGTAGGCCATCGTGTCGGTGCCGTGAAGCACCACGAAGCCGTCGTACTGTTCGTAGCGGTCGGCGATGCAGCGGGAGATGTCCGTCCAGCGGGCGGGCGTCATGTCGCTGGAGTCGATCGGAGGCGTAAACTGGAAAGTGTCGATCTGGGTGTCGAACTGCTGAAGCTCGGGTACATGGACGGCGAGATGCTCGAAGTCGAAGGGCTCGAGGGCGCCCGTCCTTGGGTTGCGGTTCATGCCGATGGTGCCGCCTGTATAGATGAGAAGAATCCTGCTGCGCATAAAAACAAACGTTTACGTGGTATTTTTGTTGCAAAGATAGGTGTTTTCTCTGAAAAAATGATTATCTTTGCAACAAAATTTAATCGAACAACTAAAACAAACAGCATTATGAAGCAATTCAATGACGATAACTTCGTTCTGGAGACCAAGACGGCTCAGGACCTGTATCACAACCATGCGGCCAAGATGCCTATCATCGACTATCACTGTCACCTGATCCCCGAAATGGTGGCCAACGACCATCGTTTCAAGAGCATCACGGAGCTGTGGCTCGGCGGCGACCACTATAAGTGGCGCGCCATGCGTACGAACGGCATCGACGAGAAATACTGCACGGGCAAGGATACCAGCGACTGGGAAAAGTTTGAGAAGTGGGCCGAGACGGTGCCTTACACCTTCCGCAACCCGCTGTATCACTGGACGCATCTGGAGCTGAAGACCGCCTTCGGCATCACCAAGCAGTTGAACCCCAAGACGGCCCGCGAGATCTTCGACGAGTGTAACGAGAAGCTGAAGCAGCCCGAGTTCTCAGCCCGCGGACTGATGAAGCACTACAACGTGGAGTGTGTCTGCACCACCGACGATCCCGTCGACGACCTGCACAACCACATCGAGTATGCCAAGCACAAGGCGCAGGACGATCCCATCATGATTCCCGCCTGGCGCCCCGACAAGGCGATGAACATCGAGAAGCCAGAGTTCCCGAAATACGTAGAGCAGCTGGCTCAGGTGAGCGGCGTGAGCATCACGAAGTTTGCCGATATGGTCGACGCCCTGCAGAAGCGTCACGACTTCTTCGCAGAGCAGGGCTGTAAGCTCTCCGATCACGGTATCGAGGAGTTCTACGACGAGGAATATACCGACTCTCAGATCGAGACCATCTTCGAGAAGGCCATGCGCGGCCAGCAGCTCTCTAACCTCGAGATCCGCCAGTTCAAGAACTGCTTCCTCTCAGTGATGGCCGAGATGGATGCCGACAGCGACTGGACCCAGCAGTTCCACTATGGCGCTATCCGCGACAACAATACCGCGATGTACAATCAGCTGGGTGCCGACACGGGCTTTGACTCAATCGGCGAGTTCAACACGGCGAAGGCTATGTCGCACTTCCTGAACAGGCTGAACATGAAGGGCAAGTTGACACGCACCATCCTCTACACGCTGAACCCCTGCGCCAACGAGGTGATCGCCACGATGCTGGGTAACTTCCAGGGCGGCGAGCCCGGCAAGATACAGTTCGGTTCGGGCTGGTGGTTCAACGACCAGATGGACGGCATGATCCGCCAGATGAACGCCCTCTCGGTGCTGGGTCTGCTGAGCCGCTTCGTAGGTATGCTGACCGACTCGCGCTCGTTCCTCTCTTACCCGCGCCACGAGTATTTCCGCCGCATCCTCTGCAACCTGCTCGGCAACGATGTGGAGAAGGGCCTGCTGCCCAACGACGAGGAGATCCTCGGTCGCATGGTGGAGGATATCTCGTACAACAACGCCCGCAGATACTTCAAGTTCTATTGATACATACAACTGTTACTAATTATACTAAATGTTGTGGATACTTTGTCGATATTCGGCAGAGTATCCATTTTCTTGATGTGTGTAGTGCGGAAAAATGGCAGTTTGTTTTGTATTTCACTCGATTTTCCGTAACTTTGCAGCGTGAAAACGAGTAAATGATCATCAATGAGATACAACGCAGGCTATAATCGTGAGGGTGACTACGAGCACTATACGGTGGCAGAACCGATGCCGCTGCTGGAGTGGCTGTTGCAGAACGTGCAGCAGTCGCGTACGAAGATCAAGGCCACGCTGCAGGGCAGGGGTATCAGGGTGAACGGTAAGACCGTGAGCCAGTTTGACTATCCGCTTGAGCGCGGCATGAAGATCGCCGTGAGCAAGACGAAGCGCAACCAGCAGGGCTTCAAGAGCCGCTATGTGAAAATCGTGTATGAGGACAAGTGGCTCATCGTCATCGAGAAGGCCGAGGGTATCCTCTCGATGGCTGCCGGGCACTCGAGCCTGAACGTGAAGTCGGTGCTCGACGACTATTTCAAGAAGTCGCGCCAGAAATGTACGGCTCACGTGGTGCACCGGCTCGATCGCGATACGAGCGGTCTGATGGTCTACGCGAAGGATATGGAGACCGAACAGATCCTTGAGCACCATTGGCACGAAATCGTGTACGACCGCCGTTACGTGGCCGTCTGCTCGGGTGAGATGAAGGACGATGAGGGCACAATTGCCAATTGGCTGAAGGACAACAAGGCTTACGTAACTTTCTCATCGCCAACGGATAACGGTGGAAAGTATGCAGTAACACATTATCGTGTTCTGGCGCGCACGACGGAGCACACGCTTGTGGAGTTTAAGCTGGAGACAGGGCGCAAGAATCAGATCCGCGTACACTCGGCTGACATGGGGCATCCCGTATGCGGCGACCCGAAATACGGCAACGGCGACGACCCGCTTCACCGCTTGTGTCTGCATGCCTGGCTGCTGTGTTTTCATCATCCCGTTACGGGCGAGGCGATGGAGTTTGAGACACCGATACCTGTCGTATTCAGAAAAATGTTCAAATGATGGATAATCTGGGCTATTATATTTTCGTGCTGGTGGCCGTCATCGTGGCCTTCCTCGTGGTTAAGAAGGTGACAACCTGTCTGGTGAAGTCGGTCGTGCTCATCGCTCTGATCGTCATCCTGGCTGCGGTGTACTACTTGTATTTCATGTAGCAGGAGCCGCCGTTTCTTCCTCGAAGCACTTGTCGAAAGCCGCGCGCAACAGCTGGGGCTGGGCGATCAGACCGCGCAGCTCGCTGAGCTTTGCTGCGTTGGGCGAGTTGGGAATCCACAGGCGGATATAGCCGTCTTTGGAGTATTTGTTGTCCATGTGCTCCTTGAAGCGCTTCCATTGTCCCTCTTTGTCGAGCTCGGGATAGTTGGCCAGCCCGAACTGAACGGTGCGGCGGATGACGATCCCGGTGTCGATGTCGCGGTCGGCCTCGGCCACAATCTTCCCATAGATGCTGCGGGGCGCCCGGCTGGCAGAAGCCCGATGATCCTCAACGGCTTCGCGCATGATCTTTATCTGTTCGGGCGAGAACCATTTCTTCAGCCGTGCATCGGCCGCCAGGATCTTACCCCCGCGGATATGATGGTCGGCCCGATGGCCGATCATCCCCAGATCGTGATACGCGGCGATGGCGTAGACCATGTTGATATCGGCCCCCGTGCTCTTGACGAGCTCGATGGAACGGCGGATGACACGGGTGACGTGCTCGAGGTTGTGAGCGCGGTCGAAGGCTGCATAACGGGGAAGAATCTGGGTCTCGACAAACTCCACCAGATCAAGGCTAGGGCTGTTGCTAATCATAAATTGTTGCGAATATTTTTGCAAATTTACGAAAAACTGATTACTTTTGCAAGAAAATTCGGAAAATAATGATGGAAGAGACACTAATTAAGACCGATTCGCTGAAAGCGTGGCTGCTGGCAGCGCGCCCTAAGACGCTCTCCGGCGCCGCTGTGCCCGTGATGATCGGGGTGGTGCTGGCCTTTACCGACGCCAGGGATTTCTACGAGGAGGGCACGTTCAGCTGGACGGCGGCGCTGTTGTGCCTGCTGTTCTCCTTTGCCATGCAGATCGATGCAAACTTCATCAACGACTTCTTCGACTTTGCCAACGGCACCGACGATGCTGAGACGCGCCTGGGGCCGCGCAGGGCTTGTGCGCAGGGATGGGTGAAGCTCGACTCGATGAAGAAGGCAATCGCGGCAACCACTTGTGCGGCCTGCGTCATCGGGCTCCCGCTGGCATATTTCGGCGGGCTGGAGATGATTCTCGTCGGGGCACTCTGCGTGGTGTTCGCCTTCCTCTATACGACCTTTTTCTCCTATCAGGGCCTGGGCGACCTGCTGGTGCTGGTGTTCTTCGGCATCGTGCCGGTGTGCTGCACGTATTATGTGCAACTGCATACGGTTACCTGGCAGGTATTCCTGGCCTCCGTCGCCTGCGGACTCGTGATCGACGCGCTGCTGATCGTGAACAATTTCCGCGACCGTGATAACGACCGCGAGGCGGGCAAGAACACCATCATTGTGAAACTGGGGGCTGAAGCCGGCTTGCAGCTGTATCTGGGTGTCGGCGTCGGTGCTGTCATCCTGGGCGGCACGTTCTGGATGAACGGTCATCTGCTGGCGTTCGTGTTTCCCTTCATCTATCTGTTGCTTCACATCCTGACATATCTGAAGATCAAGCGCATCAATCAAGGAAAAGCGCTGAATCTCTGCTTGGGAGAAACAGCGCGTAATATCTTTGTCTACGGTTTGTGCGTCAGTATTGGCCTGCTGCTGGTCTAGGCACCTTTTCTCTAGTTGAAGAAAGGCCAGGATACACCGAGGTGGAGCACGTTGCTGTTGGTGGGATAGTGGGGCGTGAGGAAGCTCATCCTGTTGCCTGATCCGCTGTTGATGTGCGTCATCATGATGAAGAACCGCACGCTCTTCAGCTTCATGTTCGCATAGACGTCGATGAAAGGATATCCGCCCAGCTCAATGCGGCTGTCGGCTGTCCTCTGGATGGCAAACTGGTTGATCATCGGGCAGAAGTCGGGCGCATAGTATTTCGTGAAATAAGTCACGTCGGCACCCAGCTCGACGCCTAGCACCTTAGCTATCTTGAACTTCAGATAGAGGTTGGAGAAGAAGTTCCAGGTGGGCAAGGGCAGCACTTCCTTGTTGCTGCTGTTCTGATAGGTGACGACGTTCTCCCAGTTCAACGGACCCAGACGGAAGTTCTGGTGAAGCTGGGCCGTCATGATGTTGATGTTGCCCGATTCCTGATAGACGCCCGCCTGAAGGTCCCAGCGCGCTTCGTTGCTTGCGCTGTAGTTCATCCCGTAATAGGTATAGTTCTGTATCTCCTCGATGGCGAAGCGTAGCTTGGTATTCGTCTTCTCGTAGCTGAGGAGTCCTTCGATGCGGCTGCGGGTCTCCTTCGAGAGATCGCTGTTATCCCACCAGAGGTGTTTGGAGTGATAGGTGCGCTGGAAGAAAACAGGGTGATTGCGGTGGAAATAGGCGCTGGCGGCTACTTGTACGGTATCGCCAAAGAGCGGGAAGTTGACATCGGTGTTGAAGTCGAGATGCAGTTGCCCGGCATTCTCGCCGGCAATCCAGGTTTCCGCCATCACGTTGAAGTGAAAGGTCTTACCCTGTGTCTTGCTGAATTGTCCGCCTATACTGACGTTGTGCTCGTTCCATTTACTCTGTGAAGCGATGCCGTTCAGCGTATCGGGCAACTCATAGCTGCTGTAGTCGTAGGTAAGGAAACCTTTCAGTCCGGCTTTCACGTATTTGTTGAAGCCTTCGAGCAGCGCGAGGCCGAAGGTGTTCTTTATCTGTGATTGTCGGGCTACATCGTAGACAGAGTCGTTGCCCGCCATATAGCCTTTATTATAGTATTTCTTCAGATAGTAGCTGGCATCCGTCTGATAGGCCTGATAGATGTGCTTGTAGTTGTTCCATTCGAGCGTGTGGATGAAGCTCGTGACGGGTACGTATTCGCGTTTCATCGTGGCATCGATGGAGTCCTGGATGGCCTGCAGGCGGTTCAGACTGTCGACGGCTTCATGCCCTTCGACCTTGATGCGGGTAGAGTCGGCAGCGATGCTGAGGGAGTCGCGCTTGGGTTCTGCTCCCATGATTTTAGCTCCGTCGGGGCGCCCCATAGGCTTGGTCTCCGGCTTTCGCGGGGATTCATTCCGATCCTTGTTCTTCTCGGCGTCTTTCCGCTCTTTCTCCTTCTTGGATGCCTGCGCAAACTGTCGGGCTTTGATCTCGGCCTCGGTCATCGGCACCTTACGGTAGAATCCGATATTGTAGCGATGGGAGAGAAAGAGGTGCTGGTGGTCGTTGCGGTTCCAGTTCTGCGAGAGCACGACAGGATACTCGTTCTCGGCATAGGAATCCTGGAACGACTCGGGGTGAGTCACGTAGTTGTCGTCTGTGATACCGCCATTCTCGGTAGCCTTCTGATGGCTGGCGTTGAAGAAGAGATGGAGGTTGTACTGGTCGCCGATATAAGAGGCGAACACGGTGCCGTTGAAGTGGGAGGTGCTCTGATTGCTGTAATAGCCGCGAGCGTAGGCATAGTCAAGGTCGAAACCTACATTCAGACGCTTGCCGGCATTAACGGCAAAGGTGGCGTCGATATGGTCTTCACCGTTGGTCTTATCGCCGCAGGCGTCATACTCCACGCGGGTATAAGGCGAGAGGGTGTTCATAAAGCGGAACTTCTCAGGGCGCTTCTCCACGAAGCTGTAGGGCTGTGTGAAGATGAACGACTCGCTCTCGGGACGGTTGATGAAGATGCGGCTCAGGCGGGCTGTATAGTTGTTACCCGTATTGTTGAACTCGCCATAGACGCCGTTGTTGAAGATGGTGTTCATAAACAAGTGTGACAGCGTGTCGGGCTCAACAGGGATGATGTTGCCGAATTTTCGGTCTATATTCCAAGTATAGATGCCCTTCGGGATCTCCTTGTTCCGGGTGGTATCGTTGTTGTGCTTGTTGAAGTTCTCATTGCGCTGGGTGATATTGCCCGATTCGTCGATCTGGTTAAAGACATCCTGGGCATCGACGTGAATCAGTGCCAACAGCGAGAGAAGTAACAAGCTCAGTCTTTTGGTCATAAGTGCTATTTAATCATTCGCAAAGACGATTCGGCAATCTTGAAACACATCGAAATCAAAATGATGTACAGCCCGAGCTGGTGCCTCTCCTCATTCTTGGAGAGATAGAGGATCACACCGACAACTGCACCGATCATAAAGATGAGGTTCAGAATGTTTCGTATCTTGTCCTTGTTCATTTCTTGTCGTTGAGTAGGGTGTTAAACTTGTTGAAGATAAAGTCCTTGCGGTCAATGGTCTTGCGGCGGAACTTCGCAGAGATGGGATATAACTTCGTATGTTTCTTGTTGACGGCATATTTGTCGGTAATCCACTCTTCAGCAGAATAGTGTACGGGTTTGCGGGAGAGATCATAGTCATAGGATATGCGGGTCATCTTGACGTCGGCCTTCCCGTCGGAACAGGTAACGAGCAGTTGGTAGTTTAGCTGTGTGCGGTCAAGCGATAGCGTCGCATTCTTGAAGACCAGCCATTCGTGGAAGACGGCACCCAGTTCGAAGTTGATGGAATCGTGAACGGCCAGCGTGCTGTTCTCAATCTGATTGGGCTCCTGCGTCATCTTGATCAATTGCTCTTTCAGGATGTCATAAATCTCCTGTTTCGACTTACCCGGGGCCTCAATCACAGTCTCCCAGCATACTTTCCCGTCGACAACGGGAACAGCATTCGGTTCCAGATATTTGGCATCGGGATTGGTCTTCTCCACGGGGGCTTGTTCTACACGTTCCCAAGTGTTGTCCTGCGCTGTTGCCAACATCGGCATCAGGGTCAGGAGGGCAATCATTAGTCTTTTCATATTGCGTTGTTTTGTTTTTTCCGCGCAAAATTACGAAGAATATTCAATATTCTTGCAGGGATTACATCGATTAACATCGATTTTGTTATTTTTTCACGTTTTTACCGTCATTTCAATTCCAGTTCCTTCTGTAGCCGGGCAATTTCATCGCGATATTGGGCAGCCTGCAGGAAATCGAGTGCCTTTGCAGCTTCCTTCATCAGGCGGGTGGTCTCGGCGATGCTCTTCTCCAGTTGCGGGCGGGTCATGCGCTCAACGATCGGATCGGCAGCCGTCATAACAGTCTGGTCACCGGGCAGCATCACACGGCGGAGTTCCTTCACATCCGGACGGTTCTCCTTCTGGAGGGCTACCGTACTGATGTTCTTGACGATCTGCTTGGGCGTAATATGATGCTCTTCGTTATAGCGGATCTGTTTCTCGCGACGGCGACGGGTCTCATCGATCGTCAACTGCATGGAGGCGGTGATGGTGTCGGCATACATGATCACTTTACCGTTCACATTGCGGGCAGCACGTCCGGCAGTCTGCGTCAGACTACGATGACTGCGGAGGAAACCTTCCTTATCTGCATCGAGGATAGCCACCAGCGATACTTCGGGCAAGTCGAGACCTTCGCGGAGGAGGTTGACGCCGACGAGCACATCGTAGACGCCTTGCCGCAGATCGTTGATTATCTGAACGCGCTCGAGGGTCTTTACCTCGCTGTGGATATAATTCGTCTTGATATCGTGATCCAGCAGGTATCCGGTTAATTCCTCTGCCATGCGTTTGGTGAGGGTGGTGACGAGTACGCGTTCGTTACGCTGACTGCGAACCAGAATCTCTTCCATCAGATCGTCAATCTGGTTCTCGCTCGGACGAATCTCAATCTCGGGGTCTAACAGACCTGTAGGACGGATAACCTGTTCCACAACGACTCCTTCGGCTTCTGCTAACTCGAAGTCTGCAGGCGTCGCACTTACATAGATCACCTGATTGACTTCCTGCTGGAACTCTTCAAATCGCAAAGGACGGTTGTCGAAGGCTGCAGGCAGACGGAAACCGTATTCCACGAGGTTAGTCTTGCGGCTGCGGTCTCCACCGTACATCGCGCTGAGCTGCGGAACCGAGACGTGACTCTCGTCGATGAACAGCAGATAGTCGTCGGGGAAGAAATCAAGCAGACAGTAAGGACGATCGCCAGCCTGTCGGCCGTCGAAATAGCGGCTG
Organism: uncultured Prevotella sp.; assembly: GCA_900314995.1. GTDB lineage: Bacteria > Bacteroidota > Bacteroidia > Bacteroidales > Bacteroidaceae > Prevotella. The sequence continues at coordinate 14,689 of OMXK01000003.1, read as the reverse complement.
TAGTTCTCGATGCCCGAACAATGGCCCAGCTCCTTGATCATCTCCATGTCGTATTCCACGCGCTCTTTGATGCGCTGTGCTTTCTCTGTATCGCCCAGTTCTTCGAAGAAGGCGATTTGCTTCACGAGGTCATTCTGTATCTCTCGGATGGCGATATTGGTCTGCTCCTGTGAGGTCATAAACAGGTTGGCAGGATAGAGCTTGTATTCGTCAAAGCGCGCCAGACGGTCGAAGGTGATTGCGTCAACCTCCTCGATGGCATCGATCACATCATCCCAGAATGTAACCCGCAACACGACCTCGCTATAGGCCATCGCGATGTCAACGGTGTCACCCTTTACACGGAAGTTGCCTCGTTGCAGATCAAGATCGTTCCTGATGTATAGGGACTGTACTAATTTCCTTAACAGTGCATTGCGGTCTAGCTTTTGTCCGACGTGAAGTTCTATCACATTCTCTTGCAAGGCGACAGGACTTCCCATACCGTAAATGCATGAAACCGATGATACAACGATTACGTCATTTCTTCCTGATAATAAACTTGATACGGCTGACAGTCTGAGTCTGTCAATCTCGTCGTTGATGGCAAGGTCTTTCTCTATATAGGTTTCGGTGGAGGGTATATAGGCCTCAGGCTGGTAATAGTCATAATAGCTTACATAGTATTCGACGGCGTTCTGAGGAAAGAACTCCTTCATTTCCGCAAACAACTGATGCGCAAGCGTCTTGTTATGACTCAGAATGAGGGTAGGGCGGTTGCGGTTTGCGATGACGTTTGCCATCGTAAAAGTCTTTCCAGAACCCGTTACGCCCAAGAGTACTTGCGACTTGTCACCGCGTTCCAATCCCTCCGTTAACTGCCGGATAGCTTCTGGCTGATCACCAGTAGGCTGATAGTCTGATGTTAGAATGAATTTTCCCATAACAATTTGCAAAGATACAAATAAGATAGCCAAAGATACGAAAATTATTCATAATTTTTATAAAATACTTTGTTATTTTGCTGAAATGTCGTAACTTTGCACCCCGAAATATGAAGAAAGGTATCATTATACTCTCATGTGTGGCATTACTGATGAGCAGTTGTGCGTCAGAATTTACCCGTGTCTACAAGTATGGCGACACGGAAGCCAAATATGAATATGCTAAGGAATTCTTTGCTCGCGGTAAGTTCCAGCAGGCAATATCGCTGTTGGAAGAGATCGTGACGATCAAGAAAGGCTCTGAGGAGGCTCAGGAGTGTCTCTATATGCTGGCCATGGCGCAGTACTGCAATGGTGATTTCGATGCTGCGTCTGAGACTTTCAAGAAGTATGGCTCCAGTTATCCGCGTGGGATCTATGCAGAGCCTGCTGCTTTCTATGTGGGGCAGTCGCTGTTTGAGAGTTCTCCCGAACCTCGCCTCGACCAGTCGCCTACGAATGGGGCCATCACGGCTTATCAGCAGTTTATGGATCTCTTTCCCGACTCTAAATTGAGGGACAAGGCTCAGGAGCGTCTCTATGTGCTCTATGACAAGCTTATCCAGAAGGAATATCTGTCAGCTGAGCTGTATTACAATCTGGGGGGGTATTTCGGTAATATCAACCAGAATGACGAGAGTAACTACATTGCCAGCATCGTGACGGCTCAGAATGCCTTGAAGACTTACCCCTACTGCAGTCTCCGCGAGGAATTCATGCTGCTCATCATGAAGAGTAAGTTCCAGTTGGCAGAGAATAGTACCGAAGAGAAGCGTGTAGAGCGTTATCGGGATGCTGAGGATGAATGTTATGGTTTCATCAATGAGTTCCCTGAGTCAAAGAATGTGCCTACGGCAGAGAAATACATTGCAAAGTGCAAACGCGTAATTAAGGATTAATATTTTTAATGAGATATGGATTATAAGAAATCAAAAGCACCGGTTAATACCGTAACCCGTAACATCATGGACCTTTGCCGTGATACGGACAATATCTACGAGAGTGTAGTTATCATAAGCAAGCGTGCCAATCAGATCAGCCTTCAGATCAAGGAAGACCTGTCGAAGAAGCTGGCTGAGTTTGCGTCTTATAATGATTCTTTGGAGGAAGTATTCGAGAATCGTGAGCAGATTGAGATCTCACGCTACTACGAGAAACTGCCGAAGCCCACGCTGCTCGCTACGCAGGAGTTTATCGAGGACAAGGTCTACTGGCGTGACCCTTCTCGTGAGAATTCGAATAACGAGAATTAATAGTAGGGTGTACTGATGATTCAGCGTAAACAGACCCTTTATCTCTTGGCGGCCATCATTATGACCGTCATTTGTCTTTGTATGCAGATCGGTTCCTTCAACGTCGGAGGCATCGAGGTGGCGCGTGTGTATAACCTGTGGTTCACAGATCCCATTGGTAAGCATCATTTCGATACTTGGCCGCTGATGGCTGTGCTGCTTCCTACGACAGCGATCGCCACCTATACCATCTTCCTCTATCGCAACCGCAAGTTGCAGGCGCTCTTCTGCCTGTTTAATGCTTTGCTTGTGGTAGGCTGGTACGTCTGCTATTTTGTCGTATCCCAGACGGTAGGGGATAAGACCTGGGGCGCAGTTGACTTCCGTCCTACCTGGCCCGCAGTTTTCCCGGCTATCGCATTCATCCTCTACCTGATGGCTCGTAGCGCTATCAATGCCGACGAGCGACTAGTACGGTCAATGGATAGAATCAGATAAATAAAAAACCCCGCTCAATTTTGCGGGGCTTTTTTATTTACTTATTTCTTTCTTAGTGCTTCGATGCTTTCCTTCAGCGCGGCGATCTTCTCTTCGGAGTCGCTTTGCTTCTTTCGCTCCAGGGCAACCACGGCCTCTGGGGCATTGGCGACGAAGCGCTCGTTGGAGAGTTTCTTCTTTACGCCAGCCAGGAAACCTTCCAGATGTTGCAGCTGAGCTTCCATCTTGGCAATCTCAGCCTCGACATCAATCATGTTGCCCAGGGGCACGGCAAACTCATCGGTACCTACCATGAAGGAAGATGCTGTAGCATCCTTCTCAAGCACGAGATTGATGAAGCTCAGGTTGGCCATCTTGATGATGGTGCTGTAGAATGCAACATAGTCGTTCTGGTTGATTACCTGCAACTCAAGCTTCTCTTTGGGTGCGATGTTCTTTGACGAACGTACCATACGGACTCCCGAGATGATCTGCTTCACAGTCTCCATCTGAGCAGCGAGCTTGTTGTCTTCATCTGTCGGGGCAGGGATTTCAAGTTTGTCGCGCATAATAGAATCACCGTCCTCACGGTCACAGAGATGCTGCCAGAGCTCCTCGGTGATAAACGGCATGAAGGGGTGAAGCATCTTCAGCAGCATCTCGAAGAACTTGAGCGTCTTATCGTATGTCTGCTGGTCGATAGGCTGTGCCTCACCGTCGATGTAGGCAGGCTTCACCATCTCCAGATACCAGCTTGAGAACTCGTCCCAGAAGAGCTTGTAGACTGCCATCAGGGCCTCGCTGATACGATACTTCTTGAAGAGATCGTCGACCTCGGCATTCGTCTGGCGCAGTTTGGCCTCGAACCAGTCGGTGGCCATCTTGCCTGTTTCCGACTGCTCGATATCGGCAACCTTCCAACCCTTTACCAGGCGGAAAGCATTCCATATCTTATTGTTGAAGTTGCGGCCCTGTTCGCAGAGAGCCTCGTCGAAGAGAATGTCGTTACCTGCTGGTGCAGAGAGCATCATACCCATGCGCACGCCGTCGGCTCCGAACTTCTCAATGAGTTCGATAGGATCAGGTGAGTTACCCAATGACTTCGACATCTTACGACCCAGCTTATCGCGGACGATACCTGTGAAGTAGACACTTCTGAATGGCATGTCACCCACATATTCGTAACCAGACATAATCATACGGGATACCCAGAAGAAGATGATGTCGGGACCAGTCACGAGAACGTTGGTGGGATAATAGTATTTAATCTCCTCGTTGCCGGGATTGTTGATACCGTCGAACAGTGAGATAGGCCAGAGCCATGAAGAGAACCATGTGTCGAGGGCATCCTCTTCCTGACGCAGATCGGCATCGGTGATCTTCGGATCCTTCTCCTGCGCCAGCTTCAACGCCTTCTCGCGGGTCTCGGCAACCACGAAGTCGCCTGCCTCATTGTAATAATAGGCGGGAATGCGGTGACCCCACCACAACTGACGTGAGATGCACCAGTCCTGAATGTTCTCCAACCAGTTCTTATAGGTGTTCACGTATTTCTGAGGATAGAATTTCAGTTCTCCGTTGAGTACTGGTGGCAGGGCGATGTCGGCAAAATGCTTCATCTTCAGGAACCACTGCAGCGATAGACGGGGCTCGATAGCTGTATCAGGGTTGCGCTCCGAGTAGCCCACCTTATTTATATAGTCCTCAATCTTCTCCATCAGACCAGCCTCCTGCAGATCCTTCGAAATCTGCTTACGGCAGTCCATACGGTCCATTCCTACATAGAGCGGGCTCTGCTCAGAGATGGTGCCGTCGGGATTGAAGATGTCGATGGTCTCCAGGTTATGTGTCTTGCCCAGCATATAGTCGTTGGTGTCGTGGGCTGGCGTAACCTTCAGACAGCCTGTACCGAACTCGATATCCACATAGCGGTCCTCAATCACAGGGATAACACGGTTCACGAGGGGCACAATCACCTTGCGACCTTTGAGCCACTGGTTCTTCGGATCCTTGGGGTTGATACACATGGCTGTATCGCCCATGATGGTCTCAGGTCGAGTGGTGGCCACTACGGCGTAATAGCCCTTCTCGTCCTTGTGGATGATGTTGCCCTCAGCCTTCAGCGCCTCCTCGTTGTCGAGTGCCTTCAGCCCATCCACATAGTATTTCAGGTGGAACAGATGGCTCTGCTCCTCTTTATAGATGACCTCCTCGGTAGAAAGGGCTGTAAGAGCCTTGGGATCCCAGTTCACCATGCGGAGTCCGCGATAGATGAGGCCTTTGTTATAGAGGTCAACGAAAACCTTGATTACACTCTCTGAGCGTTTCTCGTCCATCGTGAAGGCGGTGCGATCCCAATCGCAGCTGGCACCCAGACGGCGCAACTGCTTCAGGATGATGCCACCGTGCTCGTGGGTCCAGTCCCATGCATGCTCCAGGAACTGCTCACGTGTCAGATCGCGCTTCTTGATACCCTGCTCGGCCAGCTTCTTCACCACCTTAGCCTCTGTAGCGATAGAGGCGTGGTCGGTTCCAGGTACCCAACAGGCATTCTTGCCCTCCATACGGGCTCGGCGTACGAGGATATCCTGAATCGTATTGTTGAGCATGTGACCCATGTGGAGCACACCTGTCACATTGGGGGGCGGAATCACGATCGTATAGGGTTCGCGTCCGTCGGGTTTGCTGGAGAAGAGTTTGTGGTCAAGCCAGTACTGATACCACTTCGATTCGACCTCTTTTGGGTCGTATTTGCTTGCAAGTTCCATATTTATGTTTAATTATTTTCAAAAATCGCTGCAAAATTAGTAAAAATCCACCGAAAAGTATTATCTTTGCCCCAATTATTTCTGTTTTATGCATACAAAAGAGGAAAAAATGCAGGCTTTCGGACGTTTTCTTGACGTATTGGATGCGTTGAGGGCAAATTGTCCTTGGGACAAGAAGCAGACGAACGAGAGTCTTCGTCCCAATACGATCGAGGAGACCTATGAACTCTGCGATGCGCTCATCAAGAATGATGTTCATGACATCTGCAAGGAACTGGGCGATGTGTTGCTCCATATCTGTTTCTATGCGAAGATTGCCGAAGAGCAGCAGCAGTTCGACATGGCCGACGTATGTAATGCGCTGACGCATAAGATGATTACCCGTCATCCTCATGTCTATCATCCCTCGCAGATTGATGCCGAGGATCCCAAACCGCTGCCGTATGTGCCACAGGATGCTGAGGAGCAGAAGGCCACCAAGGTGTCGACGGTGACGCAGGTGCTGGAGAACTGGGAGCAGATCAAGTTGAAGGAGAAGGATGGCAACAAGAGCGTCCTCTCTGGTGTCCCCGAGGCGCTGCCCAGCATCATCAAGGCCTATCGCATTCAGGACAAAGCCCGCAATGTGGGTTTCGATTGGGAAGACCGTCGGGATGTATGGAAGAAGGTGCGCGAAGAGCTCGACGAACTCGAGGCCGAGCTGGATAAGGATGATAAGGAGCACTCCACCGAAGAGTTGGGCGACTTCCTCTTTGCTGTCATCAACGCGGCCCGTCTGTATAAGCTGAATCCTGACAATGCGTTGGAGAAGACCAATCGCAAGTTCATCGACCGGTTTAATTATATCGAGGATCACAGTATCAAGATAGGGAAGCCCTTGAAAGATATGACCCTCGAGGAGATGGACCGGCTTTGGGAAGAAGCAAAAGCCAAATTACGTAACAAATAATATTCAATTATAGGTAAAAGCTTATGAAGAAAACTTTATTTTTCTTAGTGGTAGCTGCTGGCATGATGATGATCGGCAGTTGTGGTGGTGGCAAGCAGCAGAATACGGAAGCTGATGCCGACACGGTTGATGTAGAGGGCCTGGTTCCTCGTGACTACACAATCTATGGCCTGTGTTCTGGCGGTACGGCAATGAACACTCTGGAGATGGTGACAGACAATGGTGATACCTTGACGCTGAGTCTGGCGAAGGCGCAGGAAGATGGAAAGGTGTTTGGCGGGCTTCAGGTCTCTGATCGTCTGGCTGTCGTAGCCGACAAGAATAAAAAGGAAGCCCAGGTTGTTATTAACCTGAATGCGCTGTTGGGTGACTGGGTGATGCCTGATCCTATCGATGGCAGTTCAGAGATTGGTATCCGCATCAAAGAAGGTGGCGTGGCTGAGAGCATCGATCAGAGCGTCATTATCTATCGTACTTGGAAGATCTTCAATGGCGACCTTGACATTCTGCTGGTGCGCGAAGGTGGTGGCGACGAGGAGGAAGAGAACCGCTACGAGATTCTGACTCTTGGTCCTGACACCCTGTGTTATCGCACAATAGGAAAGCCACGCGACGAGACAGAGACGTTTGAGTATCATCGCTGGAAACCGAAACCGAAGATGAGTATCGATCTTGAACTGGAGGAAGCTAACGACGAGTTCAATAAAATATAAAACAGGTCGTAGTGGAACCGTTCAAGGTACATATCCTAGGGTGTGGAAGTGCGCTTCCCACCCTTCGTCATTACGCCTCTTCACAAGTCGTTGAGGTGCGCGACAAGGTGTTGATGCTCGACTGCGCTGAGGGTACTCAGATGCAGTTGCGCAAAAGCCGCGTACGGTTTACGAAACTCGGTCATGTGTTTATCACCCATCTGCATGGTGATCATTGCTTTGGTCTGATAGGCATGATTTCTACCTTCGGCTTGCTGGGGCGAACGGCAAAGTTGCATGTTCACGGGCCTGAAGCCTTGGGCCCCGAATTGCAGCGGCAGATCGGATTCTTTACCCACGACCTTGGCTTTGAGGTGGTGTTCCATCCTGTGGATACAACGGTTCGCGCAGTGGTCTACGAGGATCGCAGCATTCAGGTGGAAAGTATCCCGCTCGAACATCGGGTACCTTGTTGCGGCTACCTGATCAGCGAGAAACCTACCCAGCCTCATATCCGCCCTGAGATGATGGATTGCTACGGCATACCCCGTAGTCAGATGGGCAATATCAAGGCGGGAGCTGATTGGGTGACGGCCGATGGTGATGTGATCCCTAATGATCGTCTGGTGCGCCCTGCCGATTCTCCCCGTTCGTATGCCTACTTAAGCGATACGCGTTATCTGCCCCAGTTGCATGAGCAGTTGCAGGGTGTCTCCACGCTGTATCATGAGAGCACCTACGGCGAGGACCATCTTCTGCAGGCCAATAAGTATTGCCATTCCACCGCTCGTCAGGCGGCGATGGTGGCTAAGGCTGCCGGGGTGGGGAAGCTGCTGCTGGGCCATTACAGTTCCCGTTATGACGACGAGCAGGTGTTGCTCCGCGAGGCCAAGGAGGTATTCGAAAATACCTATTTGACCAACGAAATGGACGTTATTGACGTGTAAAACGGCTGAAAACTGCATTTTTTCCTTAAAAAATTTGTTTTTTTCAGAAGTTATTCCTACCTTTGCACAAACTATCGATGCGTATGATGAAGAAATTACTCGTCTTATTTACCATTCTTACCCTCTCGCTGATAGCACCGGTTACGGCCAGTGCCAACCAGAATTATGTGGCTGGGGTGATGGATTTCCAGACTGGTGAGGTAACGGTATCATGCGCTCAGGGCACAGTGACTATCATGGGTGCCGAGGGCTTGACCGTGCAGATCATCTCCCTTACAGGCAGAGTGGTGTTTGAAGAGACTATCGATAGCCCGGCGAAGAAATTTGTACCGGATATTCCTAAAGGTTGCTACATCATCAAGGTAGGATCGATCGTTAGGAAGTTCTCTTTCCGTTAATGGCTTTTCTCCAAGATTTACTGAGTTGACAGACGATCGCGATTTATTGGCGCAGCTTCAGGATCCAAAGACCCAACGTGGTGCCTTTGAGCAGATTGTGCGTCAGTATGGCGAGCAGCTCTATTGGCAGATTCGTCGCATTGTTCTTACGCATGACGATGCCAACGATGTACTTCAGAACACTTTCCTGAAAGCTTGGAATGGATTGAGTAATTTTCACGGTGATGCCCAGGTTAGCACGTGGCTGTCGCGCATTGCCATCAACGAGAGTCTTGATTTCCTGCGCCATAACAAGAACAGCGGGGTTAGCGTCGACGATGTCTTGCCAGTGGCCAATAGTTTGATGGCCGACAATTATTTTGATGGTACTGAGGTGGAGGCATTGCTGCAGGAGGCTGTGGCCAGCTTGCCCGATGTACAGCGTGTTGTCTTTCAGCTCCATTACTTTGAAGAGATGAAATATAGTGAGATGAGCAAGCGGCTCCACACGTCGGAAGGTGCCCTCAAGGCATCCTATCATATAGCCGTTAAAAAAATTTCGGAATTTTTTAAGTCTCACGATTAAACTTTTTGAATATTGATACGTCATATATACACATGAACGAAGAGAAGTACATAGAAGAGCGTGTAGGGAAGCGTAATCCGTTCCTTGTTCCAGATGGTTATTTCGATCATCTTGCTGATCAGGTGATGGCTTCGTTGCCGGAGCAGCCCGTGCAGCAGGCCGCTTCCGAAAAGCCGAAGGCTAAGCGGATCGGTATCCGGTCGCTGTATTACTATGCAGCCGCAGCCGTCTGTGCCCTGGTTGTCAGTATTGCTGTATGGCAGTCGTTCCCTCAGACCTCTGAGCAGGCTGCCGTGCCTGCGCAGATGGCGAGTGCCGATCAGCCCGGCGATGCAGCTTTTGACGAGGCTGCCGACTATGTAATGCTCGACAATTCTGATATCTATGCTTGTCTGACAGATAATTATTGACCATGAAGATGAAGAGATTCTTGTTAATTGGAGCTGTGATGGTTTGGAGCGTGTCGATGGCCTTTGCCCACGATCCTCAGAAATTCTCGCCTGAGAAATTCCAGGCCGATTTGGAGCAGTTTATCACGCAGGAGGCTTCTCTCACCCCCGAGGAGGTTGCAAAGTTCTTCCCGCTGTTGCGCGAGATGTACACCAAGCAGCGCGCCATCCATGGTAAGATCAAGAAAGAGTGCAGGGTGAAGCCCGACGACGAGGCTGAGTGCAAGAAGATGGTCCAGAAGCGCGATGTCTATGAATTGGAACTGAAGACTATCCAGCAGACTTATCATAGCAAGTTCTTCTCTGTTCTTCCTGCGTCGAAAGTGTGTGATGTCATCGCGGCCGAGGACCGTTTCCATCGCCGTGCCTTCAAGAATTGGTCTAAGCAGAAAAATCACGAACGGAAATAGACCGTCAGGCCAGTTTCGATCCTTCAATGTGTTTTGCGCATAATTCCTCCAACTCGCATTTCTCGCAGTGCGGCTTCCTTGACGTGCATACATAACGGCCGTGCAGCAGCAGCCAATGATGCGCATTGGGGATATCTTCCTCTGGAATGTATTTCACGAGTGCCTGCTCTACTTTGTAGGGTGTGTTGTCACTTTTGCTGACAAGCCCCAGCCGGTGGGCTACTCTGTAGACGTGCGTGTCTACGGCTAGGGTTGACTTGCCGAAGGCCACGCTCTGAATCACGTTTGCCGTCTTCCTGCCTACGCCCGGGAGATCCAGCAGGGCGTTCATGTCCGATGGCACTTCGCCATCGTGCTTCTCCACCAGCGTACGGGCCATCTTCACCAGATGATCGGCCTTGGCGTTAGGGTAGGAGACGCTGCTGATATACTCGAGCACATCCTCAGGTTCTGCCTTGGCCATCGTCTTGGCGTCAGGGTAGTGGCGGAACAGTTCAGGGGTTACCTGATTGATGCGCTTGTCAGTGCATTGCGCACTCAGGATCACTGCAACGAGCAGCTGGAACACACTGCCGAACTCCAATTCGGTATTTACATTGGGCATCTGCTCGCGGAAGTGAGCCAGAACCCGGGCATATCGTTCTTCTTTTCTCATAATTTTTGCAAAGATACGAAAAAAGCCCGGTAATCCGACTCTTCCGTGCCAAAAAATTACTACCTTTGTGCCCAAATGACTAATTATTACCAAATTATGAAACAAATTCTGTTATCAATTCTCTGTCTGACTTCCCTCTCTATGTCGGCAGCAGACAAGCAACCAGTATGGAAAGACCCCTTCGTCAACCAGCAGAACCGTGAACCGCGCCATGCGCATTTCTTCGCCTTCGAGAGCATCGACAAGGCCAGGGGCGACAAGAGTGCCTCCTCCCGTTATCTCTCGATGGAGGGCATGTGGAAGTTCTGCTTCGTGCGCAACCATCAGGATGCTCCGAAGGACTTCTTCTCGCTCAAGTACGACGACTCCCAGTGGAAGGATTTCCCCGTGCCGGGCCTTTTCGAGATCAATGGCTATGGCGACAAGACCTACGTCAATGCAGGCTATGCCTTCCGCACGACCTTCGAGCCCAATCCCCCTTATATCGGCGAGACGAACAACTACACTGGCTCTTATCGCCGCACCTTCGAACTGCCTGCCGACTGGAAAGGGCAGGAGGTGTTCTTCCACGTAGGCTCTGCCACGAGCAACCTCTCGCTCTGGGTCAACGGCAAGTATGTGGGCTACTCCGAGGACTCCAAGGTGGCTGCCGAGTTCAACATCACCAAGTATCTGAAGCCAGGCCGCAACCTCATCGCCATGCAGGTGATGCGCTGGTGCGACGGCACCTACCTCGAGGATCAGGACTTCTGGCGCTTCACGGGTATCGCCCGTGAGGTCTATCTCTACGCCACGCCTAAGATTCACATTCAGGACTTCACCATCGGGCAGGATTATGCCGACGGCAAGGGACTTCTCTCCGTCGATGTCAAGGTAGCCGGTGGCAAGGCCGATGTTGAGGCTGTGCTTTACGATGCCGACGGCAGGCAGGTGGCCGAAGGTCTGACGGCTACTGTCGAGAACGTGAAGCCCTGGACGGCTGAGACACCTTATTTATATATATTGGAGCTTCAGCTGAAAAAGGATGGCCGTGTGCTCGAAGCTGTGCGTAAGAAGATCGGCTTCCGCCATATCGAGATTGCCGGAGGCCAGCTGCTCGTCAACGGACAGCCTATCCTCATCAAGGGTGCCGATCGTCATGAGCTCGACCCCGATGGCGGCTATGTGGTCTCTGTGGAGCGTATGATCCAGGATATCCGCATCATGAAACAACTGAACATCAATGCCGTACGCACTTCCCACTATCCTGATGATCCGCGCTGGTACGACCTCTGCGACGAGTATGGTCTCTACCTGACGGCCGAATCAAACCTCGAGAGCCATGGTATGGGCTATGGCGAAGGCACCTTGGCCAAGAACCCGCTTTTCGAACAGATGCACATTGAGCGCCAGGAGGGTAACGTCATCACCTATAAGAACCATCCCAGCATCATCGTCTGGAGTTTGGGCAATGAGGCTGGCTTCGGACCTAACTTCGAGAAAGCATACCGTTGGGTGAAGGCCTACGATGCCACGCGTCCTATCCACTACGAGCGTGCGCCCTTCGACAGCGGCTTCACGGATATCGCCTGCCCGATGTATATGGGCTATGAGGACTGCGAGAAATATGCCCTTGGCGACAATCCCCGTCCGCTGATCCAGTGTGAGTACGCCCACGCGATGGGTAACTCCATCGGCGGCTTCAAGGAGTACTGGGATCTCGTGCGTAAGTACCCGAAGTATCAGGGCGGCTACATCTGGGATTTCGTCGATCAGGGTCTGCGCGACAAGAGTGCCGTTACGGGTAAGGAGATATTTACCTATGGTGGCGACTACGGCCGCTATGCTGCCAGCGACCACAACTTCAACTGCAACGGCATCATCGCCCCTGACCGCCGGCTCAATCCCCATGCCTACGAGGTGCAGTATTATTACCAGAACGCCTGGATTGCCGACAAGGGGCTGAAGGACGGCACCATCGAGGTCTACAACGAGAACTTCTTCAAGTCGCTCGACGATCTGGAACTCGTGTGGACTATCCGCAAGCACAGCGGCACCATCGCCGTCAACGGCATCGCCCCGCAGCAGCGCAAGCTCATCACCGACGAGGCACTGAAGCAGACCATCGCCAGTGTGCTCTCTCATCATGCCGACGAGGAAGTATGCGTCAACTTCGCCTTCCGCAGCCGCGAGGCACAGCCGCTGATCGAGAAGGGGCAGACGCTTGCCCGTCAGCAGTTCGTCATCCAGCCTTACAAGTTCCCCGAACTCAAATGTCAAATGTCAAATGTCAACAAGGAAGAGACCACCAGCTATCTGAAACTCTCTGCCGCAGGCACCACGCTGATGATCGGCAAGGAGAGCGGCTTCATCGACTACCTTGACGTCGACGATAGTCCGATGCTCGTCGATCGCCAGTCAGTAACGCCTGAGTTCTGGCGCGCGCCTACTGACAACGACTATGGTGCATGGCTGCAGCAGCGTTTTGCCGTGTGGAAGAATCCTGAGATGAAGCTCTCGCAGTTTGAGACGAAGGATAATGGGGCAGTCGTCACGTTCGACATGCCTTCTGTCAAGGGCAAGCTCACGCTCACCTACGCGCTCACCGCTGACGGCGAGGTCATCGTGCGCCAGCAGCTCGCCGCCGACAAGACTGCCGAGGTTTCGCCCATGTTCCGCTACGGCATGCAGTTGCAGATGCCCCGGCAGTATCAGACGGTGAAATACTATGGCCGCGGGCCTGCCGAGAACTACAGCGACCGCCACGACTCAGAGTTCCTGGGCGTCTATGAGAACAAGGTGGCCGATGAGTACTTCCCCTACGTTCGTCCGCAGGAGTCGGGCAATCACACCGATGTGCGCTGGTTCCGCGTCATCGATGCAAAGGGTAGGGGCCTCGAGTTCTATTCCAACGCCCCGATGGAGGCCAGTGCGCTCTGCTACCTCACTGAGGATCTCGACGACGGCGTGAGCAAGGATGATCGGATCGGCCGCCATTCTGGCGATCTCATTGAGCGCCCGCTCACGCAGGTGCACATCCAGCAGCGCCAGATGGGACTCGGCTGTGTCAACTCCTGGGGAGCATGGCCGCGCAAGGAGTATCTGCTGCCTTATGGTGACTACGACTTTACATTTGCCATCCGTCCCGTGAAATCAGAATAAACGCTTTTCTGCCACTTTGGCTTACAATTTGATACCATTTGCTGCTTGATTTTAGTCAAAAAGTAGGCAGCAGATGGTTATTTTTTGAATTTTTAGCCAAAAAGAGTTGGAAGTAATCTCTTAAATTACTAACTTTGCATCCGTATTAAGATATTAAGAGAGATGAAAAAGATGAAAGAGATGAAGAAATTTTTACTTGTCGGCATGATGTTGCTGACAGGTAGCACGATGATGTCCGCAGAGGAGAACAATGTCACCAACGAGGTCGACACCACTTATATCAAGCTCGACGAGAACCGCGAGCCTATCAATCATGTCAACCTCACGTACGATGAGCTCGTAGAGAAGGTGGGCGAACTCGAGACCATCCTCGAGACCGATGACTTCCAGCTGTATGCCGCTGGCGACTATACCTATAAGATCGAGAATGGCATCGTCACCTCGATGGCTATCCAGATTGCCGACGACCACAACGACAAGATCATCTACAACAAGATCCTGAATGCCCTCGCTCAGAGCAATTCCATCAAGGATACGCACAACACGGGCGGCAACTACTATCAGTATGCCAACTTCCAGGTGCAGTTCGACGACTTTGAAGGCTACGAGAAACTCACCTTCTCCGTCATTCCTGCCGACCTCGCCGAGTAACTGACAGCAACCCCAACCATAAGCGGAGCTCCCCCAAAGAGCCCCGCTTTTTTTATGGCTTACCGCCTCTCGCCGCCTCCTTTGCCTCTCGCTGGGGTCTGGCCCCTGCCGCATCGCCTCTCACTGGGGTCTGGTACTGACGTAAAGTCGCTAGCGACTTTCTCGTCAGGCCCTGACCCTAGCGAGAGGCCCCGCCGCAAATCAAGGCTATATCAAAAAAAACACCGAAAAGTTTTGTGATTCCAAACTTTTGCACTACCTTTGTACCCCGAAATAAGGAAATACTTATTATTAATTATTGCTGTCCGATAAAAATCGGAATTGATTAATGTTCGTTTGAGAATGCCTGAAAACAGGCGATTCGCTTCACTTTTTTAAAAAGTAAGCCCCCTA
>OMXK01000018.1 GCA_900314995.1 uncultured Prevotella sp. | reverse complement strand
CCCCATTTTGTGGGTCCTATTATCGACAATTTCATTCTGAATATAAAAAGAGGCTCACAGCCTAATACTGCGAGCCCCAATTATTCAGAGTGTAATCGGCCCGTGCCTCATGCAACTCGTGGTCGTGATGGCCGTCGAAAATGCCGTGAGCGCAGCTACTACCACCTTCACTGCAATCTCAACAATACGCTTTTTCATTTCCTTATCAAATCTGTTATTCTGCGCTTTCGCTTCTCACTGTGCTCTCGCCTCCTGCCGCAAGCGCAGTGGGAGGCGGTTGCGGCGGGGGGATTTGGGTTAATACCATATTGATGGTATATAGAATGCCCCAATGGTGGGATTGTGGGGGTG
Organism: uncultured Prevotella sp.; assembly: GCA_900314995.1. Lineage (GTDB taxonomy): Bacteria > Bacteroidota > Bacteroidia > Bacteroidales > Bacteroidaceae > Prevotella. The sequence continues at coordinate 69,951 of OMXK01000018.1, read as the reverse complement.
CGGAAATCGCCGTACCTTTGCACCGTCGAAAAGACATAAGAACAAAACATCAGAAAAAAGACATTTAAACAGACAAACAAATGGAGATTATGAAACGAATGTGTAATATGCGAATGCGTGAGTGTTGTTCTTGCTTAGGCAAGCGACACATTGTGTCGAGCGGTTGCCAGCAGATGATGGTGATGACAACGAAAGAGAGTGTGATATATATAATAGGTATAAACAAAGTAAAAAAGAAGCAATATGAAACGAATAGTATTAACAATAGCAGTATTATTGAGTATCAACATCAGCAACATCTGGGCTGAGCAGAATTCTACCAACACAAGCAGCGTGCGCTATGTGAAGGCACCGCGTTTCGCCCGTCCGCTGGTAGAGAAGTGGATAACCGAATATGCAAAGACACAGCCAGGCGTAGAGTTCCAGATCGCCAAGGGCAATCAGAATCAGGGTAACATAGATCTGAATGTCGTATTCGACAATCAGGAAGCGAAGACCGAAGACTTTAGCCATACAATTGTTTATTTTGGAGAGTTCGCCGTGCTGCCTATCACAGCCAGCGGCAGTGAGGCTGCCAAAGTGCTGGAAGGCAAGCACTTGAACTCGAAGAAGCTGAAGCAGCTGTATTTCCTCAACGACGATTTCGATGAGGATGTGAAGAAGATCAAGCAGTTTGAGAACCTCGTGATCTATAGCGGCAGCAACGCCACGTCGGTAGCCGCATCGTTCGCCCACAACTTCGGTGAGGAGAGCAGCAGTTTCCGAGGAAAGCGCATCTCGGGCGACGACCTCTTTCTGAACACTGCTCTGGCAAAGGATCCGCTGGGGGTATCGTTCAATGCCCTGCCTAACATCTTTGACCTGCAGAGCCGTCATGTCAAGAACGATCTGACCATCATCGGCATCGACGTGAAGAAGAATATAGAAGACAACTTCTCTGACAAGGCCACGCTCGACGAACTGATTGCAGTCTTGGAGAACGGCAAGATATCGGAAGTGGCTGTCGAGAAGATTGGCGTAAGCTATAATCTGGGTGACGATGCCATCAACCATTTCCTCGAGTGGGTGCTCGAGAATGGCACGAAGTATAATCACGAATATGGATTGTTGAATCTGGATAACAAACTGACACAAGAACAGATCGATAAGGTGAAGACTACCCTCACCGCACAGAAATAAACGTAAAAAGGTAAAAAGTAAAACACGCTTATGGTAAAAAGATTGTTTATTGCAACGCTTGTTGCGATCGGCCCCCTCTATGCCTTGGCGCAAGGGTTGATTACGGGACATATAAAAGATGCTCGCAATGGCGAGTCGCTCATTGGCGCTTCCGTCATCGTGAAATCAGAAAGGCTACGGGTAGGCGAGCGAAGCTCGGGAATGAAGGGACAGGGCGTAGTTACCGACTACGACGGTAACTTCTCCCTCCAGACGAAGGTAGAACCCCCATTGACACTGAGGGTAGAGTATGTGGGCTATCGTCCGTTGGATGTGGATGTCTACGATTTCGAGGAGCCTGTAGAGATTGCGCTAATTGACAATGCCAGCAAACTCGATGAAGTGGTGGTTGTGGGCTATGGTGCCCAGAAGCGCCTGGAGCTCACCAGCAGCATCTCGTCGGTAGGTGAAGAACTGCTGAAGCAACAGAATACCTCTGTAGAGAGTGCCCTGCAAGGTGCCGTGGCAGGTCTGAACGTCACGACCACCAGCGGCCAGCCCGGTGCTGCCAGCATCATCCGCATCCGCGGTGGTAACTCTATCACGGGTGGCAATGAGCCCCTGTATGTGATCGACGGTTTCATCGTCTATAACGATCCCGCCTCTACACGCACCGGTGCAAAGGGTAACGATGCCAGTCTTGATCCGTTGGCTTTCTTGAATCCATCAGATATTGAGAGCATTGAGGTGCTGAAGGACGTGTCGGCGACAGCCATCTATGGTACGCGTGGTGCCAACGGTGTGATCATCATCACCACGAAGAAGGGTTCCCACGGACGTAACAACATCAGCTATAATGCCAGTTTCGGATGGAGCAAAATAGCCAAGAAGCTGAATTTCCTCGATGCCTGGCAGTGGGCCGATGTCTGGAATGAACTCTATGAGAGAGGGGAACTTGGTTATGGCGTGGATCAGCCTACTGCAACCTACGATTGGCAGGATGCTGCCCTTCAGACAGGTTTCCAGCAGGAGCACCAGCTCTCGGCCGTGGGCGGTGATGAGGTGTCGCGCTACAGCGCCAGTCTCAGTTATAAGAGTCAGGATGGTATCATTCTCAACACAGGACTGAGACGCTATGCCGGGCGTATCAACTATGAGCGCAATATCTTCAAGAACCTGCTCGTCGGCGTGAATGCCAATGCTGCTTACAATAAAGTGACAGGACAGGAGAACGTGAACAGCATGTTTGCCCCCAACAACTGGTTCGCTGCCATCTCCCATACTCCTTACGCACCTATTTACAATGCTGACGGCTCTTACAACTACGAGCCCAATCCCACCAGCGTTGATATCTATAATGGTAAGGTGGGTAATCCGATCAGCGACTTGGAGAATACAAAGACGGAGACAGAGAATACGCGCATCATCGGTACGGGTTTCGCAGAGTATACCATCATCCCTCAGTTGAAGTTGAAAGCCAGTCTGGGTGCCGATCTCTCTAACACGCGTCAGAGCTTCTATGCTCCCTCTTATACGACGGGCGGTATTGCCAACAACGGTTATGCCTCTGTGGGTCAGACGAAAACCAACACTTGGCAGACGGAATACACCGCTACCTATAGCAATGTATTTAAGAACGTACACTCCCTGACTGTACTTCTTGGTTATACTGCCCAGCAGACAGACCGCAGTAGTTTCGCCACTACGGCCCACAGTTTCAGCAATGATGCTACAGGCTACGACAACCTGAGTGCTGCAGGTACCACGCTCCCTTCGACGAGCAGTCACTATATCTCTACGCTCCAGTCTTGGATAGGCCGTGTGAACTATAGCTACGACTCTCGCTATAACCTCTCGGCTACCCTGCGCGCCGATGGTTCGAGCCGTTTCGCCAAAGACCATCGCTGGGGCTATTTCCCCTCGCTGGGTGCTTCCTGGAACATCGACCGCGAGAAGTGGCTCCACCTAGGCAAGAAAGTGGACTTCATCCAGTTGCGCGCCTCTGTCGGAACGGTAGGTAATCAGGAAATCGGTGACTATCAGTTTGCCGCCAATGTGGTTCCGCGTACGGTTGTCATCAACAATCAGCTGGCTACCAGCTATGTTATTGCGAACAAGTCGAATCCAGATTTGAAATGGGAGACGACGACGTCGTACAATATCGGTCTGAGCACAGGCTTCTTCCGTAACCGTCTGACAGTGACCCTCGATGCTTATTACAAGAAGACGAGCGATCTGCTGCTTGACGTGCCTGTGGAGCAGGTGACAGGTTTCTCCACCGTTCTGAAGAATGTCGGTTCTGTTACCAATAAGGGTGTTGAACTCGAAGTCGGTGGTGTACTCGTTGACAAGAAGGATCTGAAATGGAATCTCAATGCCAATATCGCCCATAACAAAAACGAGGTGACCAGTCTGGGTGATTCGGAATCGTTTATCCCCAACTTCAGCAGTGCCACCATGTCATACTTGAATCCGCTGATCGTGAAAGTGGGTGAGCCCCTTGGCACCTTCTTCGGCTACAAGTTCAAGGGCATTATCCAGGCTGATGAGAACATTGCCAGTCTTCCTGCACAGACGCACTCGACGGTAGAGCCGGGTAACCCGAAGTTCGAGGATGTCAATGGCGACGGTGTCGTGAATGAGCAGGATCGCGTGGTGCTTGGCAATATCCAGCCTAAGTTCACTTATGGTTTCAATACCAAGGTGACCTATAAGAACTTCGACCTCTTCATCAGTGCCAATGGCAGCTATGGCAACAAGCTTTTCAATGCGCTGGCCTGCCGTCTGGATCGTGGTAACGGTTACTATTACAACCCTCTGGCAGAAGTTGCCGATCGCTGGACCCCCACCAATCCCAGCAACACCATCCAGAAGGCCAGCAGTGCTACCTCTATCTATACCGACTCGCGCTTCGTGGAGGATGCCTCATACCTGAAGATACGCAATATCCAGTTGGGCTATACGCTGCCTGTGCCTCAGATTACGAAGGATGCAAAGCTGAGGCTTTATGTCTCACTGCAGAACTTCTTCACCTTCACCAGCTACAGTGGCTATGACCCTGAGGCAAACCGTAACGGTATCGACGAGACCAGTGCCCTCTATCAGGGTGTCGACTATGGTGCATATCCCACGGCTAAGACAGTACTTGTTGGATTTAATATCACTCTATAAGCATTATGAAAAAGTATTTCTCAACATATATCCTGGCAGCAGGGCTCACACTGAGCAGTTGTGCCGACTTGGAACAAAGTTCCATCAGTTCTATCGATAAGGACAATTTCTATCAGAGTAAGGAAGACATCGAGACCTCCATCAACGGTATCTACCAGGAGTTCACCGTAGGCGGCATGTATGGTATCTGGAATAATCAGATGATCTATCTGAACGACTTGCAGACGGATTATGTAAAGGCTGGTGCCCAGACCAACTCTGCCCATATCCGTGAGGTGGCCAACTTCGCCGTGCAACCCTCGAATCTGTTCGTGGTAAATGCGTGGGAGTCTCACTATATCGGCATCAACCGTTCCAATGTGATCATTGATAAAGTGACAGCCGCTGACTGGCTCGATGAACAGTCGAAGCAGAACTACATCAACGAAGCCCGTTTCCTGCGTGGTTATCTCTATTTCAACCTCGTGCGCTATTTCGGTGGTGTGCCCATCGTGCTCCACGACGGCGAGGGTGAGGGAGCGCCACGTAACACAACTGACGAGGTGTTCCAGCAGATCGTAGACGATTTCACAGCGGCAGAGAATCTGCCCGCCGACTATTCCAATCGCGACAGCAAAGCCTCGAGTCTGGCAGCTACGGCTTTCCTCTCAAAGGTTTATCTGGAGTGGGCCCAGACGTCTACAGAGAAAGGCAAGGCCAACCAGAAAGACTACTATCAGAAGGCTGTGCAGTATGCCCAGAAGGTGATCGACTCTGGCAAGTACCGCTTGTTGGATAAATTCATCGACAACTGGTCGGTGGATAAGAAGAACGGTCCTGAACATATCTTCTCAGTGGAGCACGACCGCACCATCAACGGCAATACAACAGGCCACTGTACATTTGCCACTAACTGGGACAATGCAGAACCCGTGCTGCTGGCCACCAGCGACCAGTACTACGAAAAGATGGATCCCAACGACCAGCGTCGCGACGGCTCATGGGCCAAGCATCTGCCCAATCCGAATACGCCAGGGGTGGACTTTATCTTCACCGTACCCCGCTTCCGCAAGTATATCGACTCGCTCAACTTCGCCAACCCAGCCTCTACAGGCAATGCCGCAGGACAGTCTACCAATAGTGTTGTTATCCGTTATGGTGAGATACTACTCATCAAGGCAGAGGCGGAAAATGAATTGAATGGTCCGACAGAGGCGGCTTACGATGCCATCAACCAGATTCGTCGTCGTGCCTATTGGAGTCCCTATCTGGAAATTCAGAATCAGCCTACCGATGGTACCACACTCGAACTGAGCGGACTGTCGCAGGAAGAGTTTCGTCAGGCTGTGCGGAAAGAGCGTTGGAATGAGTTCATTCTGGAAGGTCACCGCTGGTTCGACCTGAAGCGCTGGCACATTCTCGTGAAATATGTGAAGGAGCACTCGCCTGCTACGGAGTCTCTAAAGATCAAGAACGTGTCGAAGCGCAACTACTATCTGCCATTGCCGCAGGATCAGCTCATCCTGAACCCGAATCTGGAGCAGAACTGGGGATATAGCGGTGAGACTGGCGATGGCCCCTATGATAGCAGTTTTGAGTAAGTGAGAAAGTGAAATATAATTATAAACGTTTTCAAATCAATCATTAAAATTTTTAGACAATGAAAAAGAATCAGATTTTCCGCAGTATTCTGCTGAGTGCAGTAGCTGCAACCGCTTTCAGTGCACAAGTTTCGGCACAGAGTTATGACAACTACAACAAGCGTGAGCTCCTGTTGCAAGTATTGGATCAGAGTCGCCCTAACGACTATGTGCCCGTGTTCTTCAATGTCCACTTCCCAGACAAGTTCGGTTATAAGGCCGTGAAGTCGCACATCGACTGGTTTCGTGCTACACATGTCGATTTCGTCAATGTGAAGTATGAATTTGTACCGCAGCAGGTGGAGATCAAGAGTGCTGCCGATTTCAAGAAGATCAAGGAGGTAACCCCTCAGGAGTGGGTGGAGCAGATTGGTGTTGTCCGCGAACTGGCTCGTGAGTTGAAGGACGAGGCATTTATCATTCCTACCGTCTATTCACCGCTTGCCCTGCTGAATCAGGCTGCAGGCACATGGAATGCCAGTGACCCAAAGGCAGCTAAGAAGCAGCTGTTCGATCTGATCAAGAAGGACCCTGAAGCCGTGAAGCCTGCACTTGAGGCACTTACCAAGAGTCTGGTCTACTATATCCGCGAAGCCCGCAAGGCAGGTGCCGATGGTTTCTATATCTCTAGTCAGGGTGGTGATATCGACTCTTTCGGCGGCAAACTCTTCCGCGACCTTATCAAGCCTTACGACAAGCAGCTGGCTGATGCAGCCAACGAGGTGGCACCTTTCAATATCCTGCACGTTTGCGAGGGTGGCGGTCATTTCTCGGCTGACTCATTTAAAGACTATCTGGATTATCCTGGCAGTGTGGTCAATGTGCCCTACCATGAATTCCAAGGCAAGTCGTTGACCACTCAGCAGGTAGCCAAACTGTTCGATCGTCCAGTCCTCGGAGGTCTGGCTCGTCAGGGCAAGCTCTATACGGGAACCTTGGAGGAGGCAAAGGCTGAGGTTGACGAGATTCTGAAGAATGCTCCAGATAACTTTATCCTCGGAGCCGATGACTCTATCCCCAATGACTCAGATCCCGAGCGCGTACGTGCCTTGGTGGACTATGTGCACTCTTGGCGCCAGACACACCAAAACTAAACTGTGTAGCTGATTAAGAATTTTCTTTCACGGCATCCTGGATGACTAATCCCGCCAGCATAAAGCCGAAGATGGCGGTGATGTGAGCCAGGGTGCCGTTGGTATGTGGCTTATTGAACATAGAGGGTTCCTCGCCGTCATCAGGCGGGGTTCCTTTGTTTTCCAATAGTTCATCGGAATATACGCATTGGAACTTGTGTTTTGGGTACTGCCCGTCGCGCTTGAAACGCTTACGGAGGGCACGAGCCAGCGGGTCACCCTGCACCTTCCAGAACTCGGCAGACTTGATCCTTGTGGGGTCGAGCTTCAGTGCTGCTCCCATTGAGGAATAGAACTTTGCCTGTGTCTGTGTCGCCATCAGAATCAGCAGCGCCTTGTCCTTCAGCGAGTCGATGGCATCGATGATGTAGTCGTAGCTCCCGATATCGAAGCTGTCGGCAGTCTCGGCTGTGAATATCTGTTGCAGGGCAGTGATCTCTGCCTGAGGGTTGATGCTGAGCAGGCGCTCCTTCAGGGCTTCTACCTTTACCTGCCCTACGGTCTTCGAGGTGGCCATCAGCTGGCGGTTGATATTGGTGATGCAGACGCGGTCTGAATCGACGATAGTGAGATGCGTGATACCTGAACGTACCAGACTCTCGGCGCACCACGAGCCAACACCGCCCACACCGAAGATGATCACACGCTTCTGGCCGATGCTGCTCATCACCTCATCGCCCAACAGAAGTTCCGCCCTGCGGAAAATAGGTTGTGTGGATGCCATATTGTCATTATTTAGGCTGCAAAGTTACGACTAATTTTAGAACTAATCGCCAATCGTATACACTTTTTTGCAAAATACCCTCATGTTGGTATTTCCTGTTCCGCTATTTGTTCGTACCTTTGCACCCGAAAACTTTAGAAACAAAAGATTATGACGAAGACGATATTATGGATAGCAGCACTCGTGGTTGGTGCGGTATTGGGACTGTTAGGGCTGCATTGGCTCGACCAGACGATGGAGTTTGTGGCAGTGGTCTACACACGGCTGTTCCAATTGCTGGCGGTACCTACGATTGTGCTGGCGGTCATCACGACGTTTGCCACTTTCGGAGCCCAGGGCTCAGGCAGGATCTTCGGGCATACGCTCACCTATACACTGCTCACAACCTTCGCCGCAGCGGCAGTGGGAGCAGGACTCTATGTGCTGGTGGCTCCTGGCAATCTGCCTGCTGAGGCTATCGGGCAGGGTGGGGAGGCTGTCGCTGATACGCCCCAACTATCTTACTATAGTCATCTGATTAGTCTCATACCGAATAATATCGTCAAGCCTTTTCTCGAAGGCAATGTGCTCTCGCTGCTGCTGTTGGCCTTTGCCATCGGCATCGGACTGTCGAAGTTGCCTGAATCCGAGAATAAGGCTGTCGTCGTGAAAGGGTTGCTGGGACTTCAGGAACTGCTCTTCCTGCTGATTCGCGGCCTTATCTGGACGCTGCCCCTTGGCATCGTGGCTTTCTCAGCCCAACTGTCGGCACAGGTGTCGGCAGGTGTCGTAGCCGACAGCATCGGCAAGTATGTGCTGGTGGTGCTGGGTGGCAATGTGATACAGTTCTTCGTCGTATTGCCACTGTTCCTGCTGGCACGAGGACTGAACCCCGTCCATGTGCTGGGACGTATGATGCCTGCCGTGCTGATGGCCCTCTTCACCAAGAGCAGTGCAGCCACACTGCCTGTGACGATGGATACCGCCGAGAATCGTCTGGGGGTCAAGAAGAATATCGCCCGCTTTGTGCTGCCCATCTGCACCACGATCAATATGAACGGCTGTGCAGCCTTTATCCTCGTCACCTCGCTCTTCGTGATGCAGAATGGCGGCACACCGATCACATGGACAACCATCCTCTTGTGGATACTCATCTCCGTCATCTCTGCTGTAGGCAATGCGGGTGTGCCCATGGGCTGCTATTTCCTCACCCTCTCGCTGATGTCGGGCATTGGCGCTCCCGTCGCCATCCTGGGTGTCATTCTGCCCATCTATACGATTATAGATATGGTGGAAACGGCCGAGAATGTATGGTCGGATTCGTGCGTAGCGGCCATTGTTGACCGCGATTTATAGCAAAATACCATGTTTTTGGTATGCGAATAACATGCCCGAGGTATTGTGGGAGTGTGAAAAACGCCGTACCTTTGCACCCAGAAACATTTAGTTATTAATTTAAAAAAGGATAAGACTTATGACAAAGATTGCAAAACAGCTCACCGAGCTTATCGGTAACACTCCTCTTCTGGAGCTCAACAAGTATTCACAGGCAAAGGGTCTTGAGACCCCGGTAATTGCCAAAGTAGAGTTTTTCAATCCCGGCGGCAGCGTGAAGGATCGTATCGCCCTGGCCATGATCGAGGATGCGGAGGCCAAGGGCATTCTGAAGCCCGGCGCCACCATCATCGAACCCACCAGCGGAAATACGGGCGTAGGACTGGCACTGGTATCTGCCGTGAAGGGCTACCGTCTTATCCTTACCATGCCCGAGACCATGAGTGTCGAGCGTCGTAATCTTGTGAAGGCCTATGGCGCTGAGGTTCGCCTCACTTCTGGTAAAGACGGCATGCCAGGTGCCATCCGCGCTGCTGAGGAACTGCGCGACTCCATTCCCGGTGCAGTCATCCTGCAGCAGTTCGAGAATGCCGCCAACCCCGCCAAGCACTATGCTACCACTGGTCCTGAGATATGGCGCGATACGGATGGTCAGGTAGATATCTTCGTGGGTGGTGTAGGCACTGGCGGTACTATCAGCGGCACAGGTAAGTATCTGAAGGAGCAGAATCCCAACGTGAAGATCATCGCCGTAGAGCCCAAGTCGAGCCCCGTGCTGAATGGCGGACAGAGTGGTCCTCATAAGATTCAGGGTATCGGTGCAGGCTTCGTGCCCAAGACCTATGATGCCGCTGTGATCGACGAAGTGTTTGATGTGGAGAACGACGATGCCATCCGCACAGGTCGTGAGGTGGCTCAGTCCGAAGGTCTGCTCGTAGGTATCTCTGCAGGTGCAGCACTCTTCGCTGCCATCCAGGTGGCCAAGCGTCCTGAGAATAAGGGTAAGAAGATTGTTGCCCTGCTGCCTGATACGGGCGAGCGTTACCTCAGTACCGTACTCTACGCTTTCGAAGACTATCCTCTCTAAGAAGCCTACTCATACGAATTAATTGATGCTGTTAGTGCTCGCAGGTGTGCGGGCACTAACTTTTTTATTTGAAGATGTCGAAGTCTTTGTTGTAGGCAGGCGACTCAATGGCCAGCAGGTTGAGTACGGAGTGGAAGATATAGTGCTGTTCGAGCACCTCGGGCAGTTCGCTGTCAGGCTTATACGTCCTGAAATGCTCCGAAGTCCATACCAGGAAGGGTATCTCGTATTGCTCCTTGGGCGCCAGTTTCATGGGCAGACCGTGCATGAACATCTTATTCTCGCCGAGCGATTCGCCATGGTCGGAGATGAAGATCATGGCACTGTGCCAGTCGTTCATCGTGCTCAGGGTGGTGATCAGCGAGTCCAACAGGTAGTCGGTGTAGCGGATGGTATTGTCGTAGGCATTCACGAGCCAGTCGATGTTCTTCTCGCCCTCTTCCACGTTTCTGGCCACAGGTTTGTACACCTCAAATGCCTTGGGATATTTGTCGGCATATTTCGGACCGTGACTGGTGCTGGTATGCAGGATGACCAGCACCTTGTTCTTCTGGCTCGATGTGATCCGCTCGCGCAGCCCTTTCAGCAGGATGGCGTCATGGTAGATGTTCTCGTCGGGATACTGTTCGCCCAGCTGTTCGTTCGTGAGATATTCCTCGATGTGGATAGGCGGCTCTCCCCAGTTAGAGGTGCGCCACGTCACGTCGACGCCAGTCCTGTAGGCATAGTTGGGCAGCAGCTCATACAGATCGTCGCTGTTCTGCGGCTCCAGTATCGCCTTGGTGCCGGCAGTGGTGTAAGTCGCGCACGAGGTGGCCTGATATACCTTCAGATCTTCACGCTTAGCCAGCAGCGGATTGGTGTCGCGCTGATAGCCGTAGAGCTGGAAATTGGCCTTTCTTGCCGATTCGCCGATCACGAGCACCACCACCGTCTTCTCCTCGTCGGCTATCTTGCCATCGGCGAGTTTTATCTCCTCTGCCTGCTCGTCATGAGTGAAACTGGCCACACGACAGATGTTCACCACATACGACCAGGGCTGCAGCAGTCCTCCCAGTTCCGTGTCGTGCTGGCTGATCCACAGTGTCTGACTGATATGCATCGAGGCAATGGCGAGGATGATGGCCAGCGAACTGCCGCAGCAGATGGCCAGCCGCTTCACACGCCCGATGACCACTGGCTGAAACAGACAATACAGGGCCGGCAGTACGCCAAAGACAAAGATTGAAAGCCACAGCGACCAACTGAAGAAGCCCGAAGCCTCCGAGTATCTGGTGTTGAATACGTTTTCGATTGTCGTCGCATCGATTATCACGTTGTAGGTGTAGATGAAATACACGGCCGTCGCATTGATGATCGAGAGGATGGCCAGCAGGATGCGCCCCACCATCCGCAGCAGGAACATCACGAGATAGGTCATCATGAAGTTGAGCACCAGCATAATCACCACCAGCGATCCCAGCAGAAACAGTTTGCCGCCTGTCGTCTCATTCGTGTTGTCTGCCACATATTCGAAGAACGGCAGGTTGTATAGCACCAGTGTCCCCAGGCTCACGAAGCACGAAAACGCCAGAAGTGAAATCGGCTTGCGCAATCCTTTTATCATTCCTAACCCTGAATGTAATATATTCATCATTACTTTCTTTGTTTCTAGGCGCAAAAGTAATCATAATCCTCCGTACTACCAAGCGTTTTCCCGAAAAACTTCGCTTCGTGGAGCCCGCCTTTCAAGCAGAATTAGCGTCGATTCGGTTACGGTTACAGTTGTAACCATGTAACCTTTTACAGATGTGTAATTATGAAAATAGTTTACAAATATGGATTATACCCTAAAGACACTGAGTTTGCCGTAATGTAAGCACTGGTTTCATTACGACAAACCACCCTTTTAATCCCTACAAACTCATAGTTTGCTACCGATAAACTTAGTGCCTTGTAACTAGTTGTATGTCAGATGGATACAAAATAGTGCCTTTAAATGGGTAATTTTGAAAATAATTTACAAAATCAAACTATCTTCTCTCAAAAGGTTACATGGTTACAACTGTAACCGTAACCATTTGGGGCCCCGCCAGTGTTTGCGAGGCCCAGATGTCTGTCTCGATGACTACATGCCTTGTTGACTACCTTTTTCCCCGTTTTGATGCACTTATTTGGGCTCTATACCAAATGCGTGCATGTGTTTTCTTTCAAATGTACTCTTTTTTGCATACCTTTGCACCATGAAGCTATAAATCTTATGAGCAAGGAACTTTTTAAGAGAATTGATTCCGTAATACGAAGTGAACGGCTCTATGCCAATGTAGACCTGATGCGTGAAGACGTGATGAGGCGTTTCGGCATTAGTCGCCACCATCTGAATGACCTCCTGAACCAGTATGCTGGTGGATTGTCATTTCCTCAGTACATTAATAATATCCGTGTCAAGGAGGCTTACGAGCTGATAACTCATCACCCAGAAATGTCAATTACAGAAATTGCCTTTGAAGTAGGCTTCACACCTCCTAATCTGCGTGATCAGTTCAAGCGTCGTTATGGCATGACACCTACGGAATATCGCACGCATTTGGTATAAAGCCCAAATGCGTGCATCATTTTTTGGGTAGAATAGATGTTTTTGCGTATTTTTGCATTCGGTTATGAATGAAATCGTTTATTTACCAAATCAAGACGAGACGGCAATCGCGTTCGTGAAGCGTGTGGTTGCAGAACAATCTGACAGAGAACCGCTGCGCATTGTAGTGCAGCTGCTGGAGATAGCTTTGGGCGAACTCCAAGGTCGTCCTTGTGAAGTCAGCGTGACAGCTTCGAAGCAACGGTTTACCTTGGCGCTCCGTCATGGCGGTAAACCTATTGATAACCGTATGATATGGTTGATGGATGATCATATTGACCGTGCAAAATATAAATCTGACGGCGATGACTGGGTACTGACCCTCCGTCGTGACATTCCGTCGTTTTACATTTCTCATGAGAAAGATTAAGATACAAAGACTATTATATATAAATATGAGAATTGGCCTTCAAGTCCTGTTACTTGTTTGTACACTGGCTTTTGTAAGTTGCGGAAGTAATAATTCAGCAAGACATATTCCGAATTTGGGTGATACACCTTATCAGGAGGACTCCGTATTGGTGGCTTATGGCTATCATCCGGATCGGGCACTCGAGATGCTGGACTCTGCCTTGTTGCTCGGCAACATCAATGAATACCGTGCCAAGTTTATCCGTGCCAAAATCTATAGCAAGTCGCTCCTCAAGCAGCGGCAGGATTCTGCCATCCTGATCTGTAAACAGCTGTTGAAGCATGATTCCGTGATTAATACACTCCATGAGCAGGAGAACATTCTCGACCTGCTGATGATCACCAGTCGTACCAAGATCGACTTTGAAGGCTATGTGAAGTGGGCGACGCAAAAGGTCGAGGTCTGTCGTCTTCAGGGAGAGGAGACGGAGCAATGGCGTACGGAGGCAGAGATCGGAATGGTGATGGCTCACCTGGGACAGCCGGAGGAAGGTATGACGAAAATCGACGAGGCAATCCGTCAGCTGGATGCACCCGGCAGTATCGACCGCATGGATGCCTTCATCATTGCCGTGAAACGTAAGATTACTGTACTGAATGATCAGGGCCGCTATGCTGAGGTCATACCCTTTGCACAGCGTATCCTCGACCGGCTTGATCATTACGGGCAGCATGCCAAGGACTATGCCGAAGACAGCTATCGCTTGTCGTGGAGCGACAAGCCTGCCGATCGCGACCGCTATATTGACTTCAGCCGTGCCCAGGCAAACGGTTTCCTTGCAGGTGCCTATGCCATGACGGGTGATGTCGCCCATGCCCGTGAATATCTTGCCCGCTTCGACCAAAGTGGTTATGGTCATTCATTCAGTGCTCGTAGGATGATTATTCCAACGCAGATGGCGCTAGGTATGTATGATGAGGCGATGGTCACCTGTGATGAGATGGTGTATCGTATGGGCAATGATACCGTTAATGACGACTATGCCGTGATCCTGCGCGACCGTGCCGTCGTTGCCCGAGCCAAAGGGCATGTCGCCGAGGCTTACGATCTGATGAACCGTCATGCTAATCTGGCTAAGGTGCTCAGTGATAGTTTGCATGCCAGTGAGGCTCACGACTATGCCGCTCGCTATCATGCCCAGGAGCAGGAACTGAAGATTCAGGAGGCCGAGACGGCCAGTCGCATGAAGTCGATCATCATTGGTGTCATCGTATTGTTGTTCATCATCGCTAGTGTCATCTCGTTCTACTACCGTCGTCAGCGCCAGATTATCAGTGAGAAGAACCGTGCCTTGGTTCGCATGATCAACGGCACGCCGCTTGTGGTTCCTACTGATGAGACGGAAGAAACGGAAGCCCCCGACGAGGTCAGTGATTCAAATGAACCAGAGAAATCAGAGACTAACTCAGCTCTCTTTGATACGATCGATACAGCCATCCGCACGGAGCATCTCTATGCCAATGTCTCGCTTCAGCGTCAGGATGTCTGTTCACGTTTCTGTATCACCCGTCATGCGCTCAACAGCCTTTTGGCTCAGTATGCTGGCAGTTCCTCATTCCCGCAGTACATCAACAATATCCGTATGGAGGTGGCGCTTCCTCTGCTTCGCGATGATCCTTCAATGACCATCTCTGCCATCGCCGCTGCTGTGGGCTTCACACCAGCCAACTTCCGTGAACAGTTTAAGCGTCAGTACGGTGTCACCCCGCAGGAATACCGCCAGAGTTTGTAGCCCTTCAGTTCGAAAAATCATTTTGTATGCACGTTTTTGGTTTCCATCCCAAATGTGTGCATATTGTTTCTTGTGGTTTAGGTTCATTTTGCCTACCTTTGCACCAGTTTTTTACGTTAATTGTTAGTAATGATTGAAAAAGGTAAAGAGATTGTGAGGGCGCCTTATTTGAAAGCAGGGGATAGGGTGGCCCTTGTTTCCCCTGCCTACTGGGTGCCGGAGGATGCTATTACTCAAGCTGCGGATGTGTTGAGAAGTTGGGGACTGCAGCCCGTCATCGGCCCTCATACCACAAGTCTAAATGTGGATGCCTTTTCGGGAACAGCGGATGAGCGCGCAGCTGACCTGTTATGGGCGTTAGAGGATGATACTATTAAAGCCATATTTTGTTCACGAGGGGGATACGGTTCTATGCACCTATTGAACCGGATTCCTTTGGAGATATTCCGGCAACATCCCAAATGGCTGATAGGGCATGGTGATATCACGATGCTGCTTTATGTCGTCGTAACCACGGGGACACTTTGTGTTCATGGTCCTATGGGATTCCAGATTGCCAGCCAACAAGAACCCACCACTACCATCACACGCAACCTGCTGATGGGTATATTGCCACAATACATTATTCCAAGCAATCCGTATAACCGCTGTGGTCATGCGGAAGGCATCCTTGTGGGAGGCAATCTTTCAAGTTATGCTGTGATTTCAGGTTCAAAATTTCAGATGCCAGAAGATCAAGACCTCATCCTTTTTATCGAGGAGGTAGAAGAATCGCTGCATGAAAGGATAAAGGGCATTATCTTCGGAGCCTTCAATCACATTAGATACGATTTGCAGTTTGGTAGTGTCGAACAGATGCTGATAGCCCATCTGCATGATATTGAAATTCCAGTCTGCTGTGGCTTTCCTGTCGGCAGTAACAGTTGTATCCCGCTTATTGAGGGTGCACCGTGTTCGCTTACTGTCACTTCTGAAAATTCTGTATTGACATTCAATATAGAGGGCACCCAGCAGGCCTGTCATATAGAGAAGACAGAAACGACGCTGTTGAAATAAGAGGATTGCCTCTGTAATATAAACAAATTAGAGAGGAGGGTATGTTCAAAAACTGACATACCCTCCTTCTTTTGTAATATTGGGGACTAATGTTACACTAGTCCATAATGTGACCAGGTAGATGCGTTAATTGATCGTACCGTCCTTACTGACTGTGAAAGACCAATGCGTCTGGTCATTGTTGGTATCCTTGGCAAATTCAGCGAGTGAGGTGCCGTCTTCTACAGTCTTAATACCTTGATTTTCAGCTTTCTTTGTAGCTACACCAGTCGTGCCGTCGGAGTAGATGCACACCAATTCGATTTCTCTTTTGAGAGAATAAGACAGATTGCTGCTTGTGGCACCGTCAACTAAAGGCTTGATGACGGTGTAGAATTCTACATTGACAGGGAACTTGCTGGCAGGAATCTCAACGGTCTTCGTCCAAGTGGTATTGCTCATGGCCTCTGGATTGGTGTTCCCGTCTTCAAAGGTGTTATAGACATTCACTTTGAAAGCATCGATTACGCTTTGATCGGTTGTTACGGTATATACAACCCTTACCTTTGTTAATGTGGTACCGCTGTCCTTACCATTGTCGTCATCGCTGCCGCATGAAGTGAGAACAGTTGTGAGACCGCAGAATAGGATGGCGGTCATCATCCATGCAAAATACTTTTTCATTTTTATACTTATATTTGTTAATAACGCTGCAAAGGTAAGACAATAATTTGAAATCATAGCAAAAAATGAGAGAAATGTATGTATTTTCTTGTTTTTTTTCTCGCTTATTCGTAACTTTGCACCCCATGAAACTAGAAGAATTTGAAATAATGGCGCCTGTGGGGTCGCCGGAATCGTTGGCTGCTGCCATTCAGGCGGGGGCTGACAGTATCTACTTCGGCATCGAGAAACTGAACATGCGGGCGCACTCTGCCTCGACATTCACAATCGACGACCTGAAGCAGATGGCCCAGACCTGTCGTGAGCACGGCATCAAGAGCTATCTGACGGTGAACACCATCATCTACGGTGAAGATATCCCGCTGATGCACGAGATCATAGATGCCGCAAAGGAGGCGGGCATCTCGGCCGTGATCGCCAGCGACGTGGCGGTGATGACGTATTGTAATCGGGTGGGGCAGGAGGTACATCTCTCTACCCAGCTGAACATCTCGAACATCGAGGCACTCAGGTTCTATGCGCAGTTTGCCGACGTGGTGGTGCTGGCGCGTGAGTTGAATATGGATCAGGTGGCCGAGATCTACCGTCAGGTGGAGGCTGAGCACATCTGCGGCCCGTCGGGTGAGCAGATCCGCATCGAAATGTTCTGTCATGGTGCCCTCTGCATGGCCATCAGCGGCAAGTGCTACATGAGTCTGCATGCCGCTAACCGCTCGGCTAATCGTGGCGAGTGTATCCAGGTGTGCCGTCGCAGTTATACGGCAACAGACAATGAGACGGGCTATCAGCTTGACATCGACAACAAGTATATCATGTCGCCGAAGGACCTGAAGACCGTGCGCTTCATCGACAAGATGATGCATGCGGGCGTGCGCGTATTTAAAATAGAAGGTCGCGCGCGAGGGCCTGAATATGTCTACACCGTCGTGAAGTGCTACAAGGAGGCTATCCAGGCCGTGCTCGACGGCACGTTTACGGAAGAGAAGAAAGACGCATGGGATGAGCGACTGGCCACCGTCTTCAATCGCGGTTTCTGGGATGGCTACTATCAGGGTCAGCTCATGGGCGAGTGGAACAAGCACTACGGTTCCAACGCCACCGAGCGCAAGGTATATATCGGCAAGGGCGTGAAATACTTCTCGAAACTCGGGGTGGCAGAGTTCACCGTTGAGGCCAATACCTTCAAGGTGGGCGACAAGATGCTGATTACGGGCCCCACGACGGGCGTGATGTATGTGACAGCCGACGAGATACATGGCGACAACGGTCCTGTGGAGGTGGCAGAGCAGGGCACGCGCGTATCCATCGCCGTTACGGGCAAGGTGCGCCCCAGCGACAAGCTGTTCAAGTTAGTGAAGAGTGAAGAATAAAAGTAATGAGTGATATGACGATTAACGAAATACAAGACGAGATCATTGAAGAGTTCAGCGGTTTTGACGACTGGATGGACAAGTATCAACTACTGATCGACCTGGGTGGTGAGCAGCCGCCCCTTGACGAGAAGTACAAGACGGAGCAGAACCTGATCGACGGCTGTCAGAGCCGTGTATGGCTGCAGGCAGACTATGTAGACGGCAAGATACACTTCACCGCCGAGAGCGATGCGCTGATCGTGAAGGGCATCGTGGCCCTGCTGATCCGCGTGCTCAGCAATCATACCCCGCAGGAAATCCTCGACGCAGACCTCTATTTCATCGAGGAAATCGGTCTGAAGGAGCATCTGTCGCCCACTCGCAGCAACGGACTTTTAGCAATGGTGAAGCAAATTCGCCTGTACGCGTTGGCTTTCAGCAAGAAACAATAATCTGACTCGGTTTTTTGATATTTATTAACGAAAGAAAGTCTTCCGATTGGGAGGACTTTAGGATTATTTTTTGTATCTTTGCATGCGAATTTGAAAAGACATGGACTAAAACCTTTATAATATATGATTCAAACAGTAGTTAAGCGTGACGGACGCATCGTGGGCTTCAACGAGCAGAAGATTATGGCAGCCATCCGAAAGGCCATGCTTCATACTGACAAGGGTGAAGACGAGCGTCTGCTGTATCAGATTACCGACCATATTGCCCAGCGTGGCGAGAGCCAGATGACCGTGGAGCAGATTCAGGACGCTGTGGAGGTGGAACTGATGAAGTCGAGCCGCAAGGATGTGGCTCAGAAGTATATCGCCTACCGTCATCAGCGTTCGGTGGCCCGAAAGGCCAAGACCCGCGAGGTGTTTCTCGACATCGTACACGTGAAGCATACCGATGTGACGCGTGAGAATGCGAACATGAATGCCGACACCCCGGCAGGCATGATGATGAAGTTTGCCTCGGAGACCACGAAGCCCTTCGTCGATGACTACCTGTTGTCGGAGGAGAGCCGTGATGCCGTGGAGCACAACTATCTGCATATCCACGACAAGGACTATTATCCGACGAAGTCGCTGACCTGTGTGCAGCACCCCTTGGACAATATCCTGAACTGCGGCTTTATCGCCGGTCATGGCGCCTCGCGCCCTGCCAAGCGTATTGAGACGGCCTCGGTGCTGGCCTGTATCTCGATGGAGTGCTGCCAGAACGAGATGCACGGCGGACAGGCTATCCCTGCCTTCGACTTCTATCTGGCACCTTACGTGCGCATGAGTTATGTGGAGGAACTGAAGGCCCTCGAGGAACTCAACGGCGAGAGTTATCAGGACCTCTACGATGAGCCCCTGATGGACTATCTGAAGAAGCCGCTCGACGGACTGACGGGTAAGGAGCGCGCCCAGCAGCATGCCATCAACAAGACCGTGGGCCGTGTGCACCAGGCGATGGAGGCCTTTATCCACAATATGAACACAATCCACTCGCGTGGCGGTAATCAGGTGGTGTTCTCATCGATCAATTATGGTACTGACACGAGTGCCGAGGGTCGCTGCATCATGCGTGAGATTCTGCTCTCGACCTACGAGGGCGTCGGCAATGGCGAGACGGCTATTTTCCCCATTCAGATATGGAAGAAGAAGCGCGGTGTGAACTATCTGCCCGAGGATCGTAACTTCGACCTCTACCAGCTGGCCTGTAAGGTGACGGCGCGCAGGTTCTTCCCCAACTTCCTGAATCTCGATGCATCGTACAACCAGGACAGCGAGTGGCGCGCCGACGATCCCAAGCGCTATATCCACGAGGTGGCCACGATGGGTTGCAGAACGCGTGTGTTCGAGAACCGCTTCGGACCGAAGACCAGTATCGGGCGCGGCAACCTCTCGTTTACCACCATCAATATCGTGAAGCTCGCCATCGAGTGCAGACAGGAGCAGGACCAGCAGAAGCGCATCGATATGTTCTTTGCCAAGCTCGACCACATGCTTGAGGTGGCAGCCAAGCAGCTCGATGACCGCTTCCAGTTCCAGAAGACCGCCTTTGCCAAGCAGTTCCCCCTGCTGATGAAGAGCCTGTGGATCGGGGCCGACAAGCTGAAGCCTAACGATACTATCGAGAGCGTGATCAACCAGGGAACCCTCGGTATCGGCTTCATCGGACTGGCTGAATGCCTCGTGGCCCTTACAGGCAAGCATCACGGCGAGAGTGCCGAGAGTCAGGAACTGGGCCTGAAGATTGTCACTTATATGCGCGATCGCGTCAACGACTTCTGTGAGCAGTATCATCATAACTACTCCGTGCTCGCTACACCTGCCGAGGGCTTGAGCGGCAAGTTCACGAAGAAGGATCGTAAGGAGTTCGGCATCATCCCCGGTGTTACCGATCGTGACTATTATACCAACTCCAACCATGTGCCTGTGTACTACAAGTGCAGTGCCCGTCATAAGGCCGAGGTTGAGGCACCCTATCATAACCTGACGCGTGGCGGACATATCTTCTACGTGGAGATTGACGGCGATGCAACGCATAATCCGCAGGTCATCATGAGCGTGGTGGATATGATGGATCAGCTCGACATGGGCTACGGCTCCGTGAACCACAACCGCAACCGCTGCATGGACTGCGGCTATGAGAATGCTGACGATCATCTGGAGAAGTGCCCGAAGTGCGGCTCCACGAACATCGATAAGCTGCAGCGCATCACGGGCTATCTCGTGGGAACGACTGACCGTTGGAACAGTGGTAAGCTTGCAGAACTCAACGACCGTGTGACGCATATCGATCACGGGGCACAGGACTTGTTTGGTGAGTAGTGATTAGAGTTCTCGATGTCATAGAAGATACCATGGTGGACGGTCCGGGATTCCGGACCTCCATTTATTGTGCAGGGTGCCGCCACAAGTGCCCCGGGTGTCATAATCCCCAGTCGTGGGATCCCAAAGGCGGCAGGGAGATGAGCACAGAGGAACTGATGAAGATCATCGAAGCCGATCCTTATGCCAATGTGACGTTTACCGGGGGTGACCCTATGTACCAGTGCGACGGCTTTGCGGATTTGGCGCGAGCCATCCACAAGCGCACGAACAAGGATATCTGGTGCTATACGGGCTTTACCTTTGAAACGCTTATCACACGGGCGCAGCGCGAACTGCTCGAACTGCTCGATGTGCTTGTAGACGGACCTTTCGTCCAGGCACTCCGCGACCCCGATCTGCTGTTCAGAGGTTCATCGAACCAGCGGCTCATCGACGTGCAGGCCTCGCTTTATGCGGGCGAGACCATTTTGTGGCAGCCCGATGTTACGGTAAAATGACAATCCCCGCTGATTGGCGGGGATTATCTTTTATTCCTTGAACGAATCCAGTTTCTTCAGATAATAGTCGCGTAAATCGCTCCAATGGTAATAGGGGGCGCAATCCGTCTCCAGCGGCAGTGTGGCTTCGTCTTCGTTGAGGAGCACCTTTACCAGCACATCCTTATCTTTCGGGTTCTTGCGGTAGAACACAAACTGGATGTTGGCTGCCATGGGGAACACCTCGAAGTTAATCCAGCCGTGGGTGTCGAGGTCTTCCAGATTGGTAAACTGTTGATCGAAGCCGTTGATGCCTAACAGACAGGTGAGGGGCAGCACAATCGTCTCATGGCCGAAGCGCAGTGTGGCACCAGGGCGCGGCAGGGCGATGCAACTGTCGGCCTCTTCAATGATCTTCCGCAATAGGTTACGCTGGGTGAAGGGCTGTTGTCCACCGTTCAGCGGATTGTTGCCGAAACTGATGTACCAGTAGGCATTGGCCTGCAGCCAGTTGTTGAATAGCTCGTCGAGGGTGTAGATATCGAAGAGGTTGAAATGGAAGCGCATTTCGGTGCCCTGTACGCTGGAGGCCATCTTGAAGAGGGCGAGGTTCAGATTGTAGGTGTCCACACTGTCGCGCACATAGACAGAATCGCTGAAGAGTCTGCCCATGGCCTTCTTGTCGATGGTGTAGGGTTTGCAGAAATTCTTGTAGTTGTCCATCGACTCTTTCGGGTAGCGCTTCTTATAGAGGGCGGAATCCTGCAGGTTCATGTAATACATGTCGTGCTGACTGGCATCGGACTTGATAATCAGCCTAGGGTTGTTCTTCACCAGCTGTAGCAGTTCGCTCTGCATCGATATGGTGCAGCGGATGACGACGGTGCTCTTTGCATCGACGACGGCTTTGTCGCTGAATACCTGGGAGAAACGGTCGTACATGCGCTGGGCAATCTGATGGTGCTGTTCCACCCCGAGGGGTGTCAATTCACCGTAACGGTTTTTGGCTTCCTCTCGCAGCGCTTCAACTCTTTCCAGGGCTTGCAGGCCTACGGGTGAAAGTTTGCCCTGATCTTTTGCCTTGCGGAGCACGTTGTAAGGATAGTCGTAATCCTTGGCTTTGATCATGTAGCGTGATCCGTGACGGGCATAGTGGCTAAGGTAGAATGGTTTTTTGCCCTTCGGTGCTGGTGTGAGCTGCTTGTTAGGGGTAGGGTAGGCATAGTAGTTGCTACTTGCCTTGAAGAGATTTTCCTTCAATTGCTCACGCACGTTTTGTGCCGACAGCGATGTGCAGAATACTGCGCAAAGGGCAAAGAATACGATTTTTCTCATAAGTTTTTGCAATTTCGGTTGCAAATATACGAAAAAAGATGTATTTTTGCAAAAAAAATAAGAGAATATGGCAAAATCTTCTACTTGGCAGGATGATTATTGGCTCCTTCTGATGGAAATTTATCTCCAGAAGCCCGTGGGTATGAAGCCTTTGTATAACCGTCAGATGGTGGAGTTGGGTATGGAGTTGCATATCGCGCCAGAGGTACTCTTCAACAAGATGTGCCAGATAGCCAATCTGGAGACGCCGCGCATCGAACGTATCTGGGAGACCTATAGCGGCAATCCCCGTAAACTGGCTCGTGCGGCCCGCTTGTTGCGCGAGATGAAAGGGTTCAACAACGCCAGTCTGTTCTACGAAGGTGTGGAGACCAACGAGAGCTTCGAGAAGGACTTCAAACCTGTAGAAGGCAGCGATCATCTGACCCCCGTGATGCTTATCCTTATCCTCGACCTCTACTTCCGTCTGACACCTATCACGATGGTGCCTGAGACCCCAGAGGTGCAGGAGTTGGCAAAGCTGCTCAAACTGAAGCCGCGCGAGGTGGCCGAGGTGATGGAAGTGCTGCAGCACTGCGACCCTTACCTGAACCGTAAGGACACGTTTATCAACGTGCTGTTCGCGCCCTGCAAGGAGATTTGGCGCCGCTTCGGCAATTCTGATACAGAAGAACTGGCATCGTATGCCGAGCAGCTGAAGGCGTATTTTATGAGTTAAGATTAGGAATAAAGTTTTGGCACAAAGTCAGATACAGGAACAATTACAGCAGCAGAAACAGGGACAGATGTTCTCCCACCAGCAACTGCTGCAGGCTTCGTTGGTGGAACTGCCACTGACACAACTCGTCGACCGTATCAATACGGAGATGAATGATAACCCTGCGCTCGAGAGTGATACGGGTTACGACTACGGCGAGACTACGGACTATCAGGATGGGGGCGATTATAGCGATGCCCCTGAGGCTCAGGATGATTTCGAGAGCCGCAGTGAGCGCGAGGAGCGACAGTCGGCCCTTGATGAGGCCCTCAGCAATCTGGGGCGTGACGATGAGGATCTGCCCGTCTATCATGGTGGCAGTGCCCTTGCCGACGAGCGTGAGGAGATGGTCTATGGCGAGAGCGTCTCGTTCTACGACCAGCTGAAGGAACAGATGGGCGAGCTCGATATGACTGAGCGGCAGCGCGATATCATGGAATATCTGATAGGCTCCCTCGATGACGACGGCCTCTTGCGTAAGCCGCTCGATGCCGTCTGTGAGGAGTTAGCCATCTATCATAACCTCGATGTATCAGAACAAGAGGTGGCCCAGACGCTGGAACTGCTGCAGGGCTTTGACCCTGCGGGCATCGGTGCCCGTACACTCCAGGAGTGTCTGTTGCTACAGATAGCCCGGCGGAGTCCATCGCGCGTCAGAGAGCTGATGCAGCGGGTGGTGAACAACCACTTCGATGAGTTTACGAAGAAGCATTGGGACAAGATCCAGACAGCCCTTGGCATCAACGATGCACAGGCAGAAGCCCTTTTCCGTGAACTCCGAAAACTGAATCCCCGCCCTGGAGCCTCGTTGGGTGAGACCGTTGGCAGGAGCATGCAACAGATAACGCCCGACTTCATCGTCGACACGCAGGACGACGGCACTGTCACCTTCGTGCTCAACAATGGGGAAGTCCCCGAGCTGAAAGTCTCCCAGTCGTTTATCGACTCGATGGAGGAATACCAGCAGAACAAAGATAACCTGAGCCGTCAGACGAAAGAGGCGCTGCTCTATATCAAGAAGAAGGTAGATGCCGCCCAGAACTTCATTGAGGCAGTGAAGATGCGCCGTCATACGCTCTCAATCACGATGCATGCCATCATCCAGTTGCAGCATCAGTTCTTCGTCGATGGCGACGAGGCCTCGTTGCGCCCGATGATTCTGCGCGATGTGGCTGAGAAGACGGGGCTCGACCCCTCAACGATCTCGCGTGTGAGTAATTCGAAATATGCCCAGACGCGCTGGGGCACCTTTCCCCTGCGGCATTTCTTCAGTGATGCTTATGTCACAGAGAGTGGCGAGGCAATGTCAACACGAAAAATCAAGGCCGTGCTACGCGAGATCATCGATGCTGAAGACAAGCGTAAGCCGTTGAGCGATGATGTGCTGAAGGAGGAACTGGGGCGTCGCGGATTCCCCATCGCCCGCCGAACAGTGGCAAAGTACCGCGAACAACTGGGTATTCCCATTGCCCGTCTGAGAAAGTAAGTAAAACGTCAATAATAGGAAAAAATGGTACGTGAGAAGACAATTATCCTGGGCGCACGGCTGGTAAGCATGCTGTTCACACCCTTCTATCTGCCGCTGGTAGGTATGATGGCACTGTTTGTCTTCAGTTATCTCGGACTGATGCCCTGGGCTTATAAGCTGCAAGTGCTTACCCTCGTCTACGTGTTCACCATTCTGTTGCCCACAGTGCTTATCCATCTTTACCGCAGATACCAGGGATGGTCCCTCATCGAACTTGGGCATAAGGAGCGCCGTATGGTGCCTTATGTCATCTCCATCCTCTGTTATTTCTTCTGCGTCTACCTGATGGACCTCTTCCACATCCCCCATTTTATGGGTGCGATCCTCTCGGCAGCTTTGTTCATTCAGGTGGTATGTGCACTGATCAATGTGTGGTGGAAGATCTCCACCCATACAGCAGCTATCGGTGGTGTGGCAGGTTCACTCTTCATCTTCGGCGAGTTTTTCGGGTTCAATCCCGTATGGTGGCTCTGTCTGGTGTTCATCCTCGCAGGCATCCTCGGCTCCAGCCGTATGATCCTTCGTCAGCACACACTGGCGCAGGTACTTTCTGGCTTCCTCGTGGGAGCCGTCTGTTCGGTTATTGCATTGATTTATTCTTAAAACGATATGAAACCATTAGTAAGCATTATCATGGGCAGCACGAGCGATCTGCCCATTATGGAGAAAGCCTGCAAACTGCTCGACGAGCTGCAGGTGCCTTTTGAAGTAAACGCCCTTTCTGCCCATCGCACACCTGATGCTGTGGAAGAGTTCGCACGCACGGCGAAGGATCGTGGGGTGAAGGTGATTATCGCAGGTGCTGGTATGGCTGCCGCTCTTCCTGGCGTCATCGCTGCCAGTACGACACTGCCTGTCATCGGTGTCCCCATCAAGGGTATGCTCGATGGCCTCGACGCCATGCTCTCCATCATCCAGATGCCCCCGGGAATCCCCGTGGCTACTGTGGGTGTGAATGGCGCCCAGAATGCGGCTATCCTCGCTGTTGAGATGATGTCGCTCTACGATGCAGAGCTCGCCCAGCGTCTGGCGGTCTATAAGGCCAGTCTGCGTATCAAGATCGAGAAGGCCAATGAGGAGTTGGCTGCCATCAAGTATAACTTTAAGTGTAATTGAGATGTATCAGAGAAGATTCTCCACAGAGGCTCGTGTCGGTGGTATCGGCATCGGAGGCTCTAACCCCATCCGCATCCAGTCGATGGGTACGGTGGATACGAATAATACCGAGGGCTGTGTGGCACAGGCCAAGCGCATCATCGATGCAGGTGGCGAACTGGTGCGTTTCACTACCCAGGGTACCCGTGAGGCGGAGAACATGAAGAATATCTCTGCCCAGCTGAAGGCCGACGGCTACAATACGCCGCTGGTGGCCGATGTTCATTTTACGGCTCATACGGCTGATGTGGCTGCACTGTATTGTGAGAAGGTTCGCATCAATCCGGGCAACTATGTTGATCCGGGCAGAACGTTCAAGCATCTTGAATATACCGATGAGGAGTATGCTGAAGAACTGAAGAAGATCGAGCGCCAGCTTGTGCCTTTCCTAAATATCTGCAAGGAGCATCATACGGCCGTTCGTATCGGTGTGAACCACGGTTCACTATCTGACCGCATCATGTCGCGTTATGGTGACACCCCCGAGGGTATCGTCGAAAGCTGCATGGAGTTCCTGCGTATCTTTAAGCGTGAGCAGTTCAACGATGTGGTCATCTCCATCAAGGCTTCGAATACTGTGGTGATGGTTACCACCGTACGTTTGCTTGTCAAGACGATGGATCAGGAGGATATGCACTATCCGCTTCACCTCGGTGTCACAGAGGCAGGCGAGGGCGAGGACGGCCGCATCAAGAGTGCCGTCGGCATTGGCGCCTTGCTCACCGAGGGCATCGGCGACACCATCCGCGTGTCTCTCTCCGAGGAACCTGAGTGCGAGATTCCCGTGGCCCGTAAGCTCGTTGATATGATTCCTGCCTGTGCTGCCCTGCGTGAACAGGCTGAGGCTGGTATCAAGGACGATACCATCACCATTACGCTCGACGATACAGACTGGGAGATCCTTCAGTTGAAGGCAGCCATGGCGGTTGGTGCTCTGCTCATTGATCGCAAAGCCACGAAACTGGTGATTCATTCTCCTCTCCTTTCGGATGAGGAGGGGGAGACTCTTGCTGATGCCATCCTTCAGGCAGCGCGCATTAAGTTCACGAAGACGGAGTATATTTCCTGTCCAGGTTGTGGCCGAACACTCTATAATCTTCAAGAAACCATTGCTAAAATCAAGGCCGCCACGAAGGATCTCGTAGGTCTGAAGATTGGCATCATGGGTTGTATCGTGAACGGCCCGGGCGAGATGGCCGATGCCGATTATGGCTATGTGGGGGCTGGTCGTGGTAAGATCTCACTCTACAAGGGTAAGACCTGTGTCGAGAAGAGCATTCCCGAGGAAGAAGCCGTCGAGAAACTTCTCGAACTGATTCGTAAGGATCGGTAAAAGTTTGCCGAAGATTACGCGGCTAAAAAAGTTTGGCACGGATTTCACGGATTCTTGGACTAGCCAAGCGGCAAAGCCGAGCGTACACGGTTTTTAATTATTTAGCCGTGATGCTCGAAAAGCACCGTGTAATTCGTGCCTAACTATTGGCCTGTTATTCTTTCTCCAGGATCTTTATCAACTCCTTCATGCCTTCGGAGGCTCCTTTCTGAATCTGGGTGACGCGACTGCCTGCATTGATGGGGTTCGGGTCTATCAGATAGATGGGCGCATCGGGCTTTGCATAGTGCATCAGACCAGCGGCGGGATAGACTACTAGCGAAGTGCCGATAATAATCAGAATGTCTGCCTGCGATACCTCCTCGGCAGCAATGCTGATGTTGGGCACAGCCTCGCCGAAGAACACGATGAATGGGCGCAACAGCGAACCGTCGCCAGCCTTCGTGCCTGGCTCTACCTCGCAGTTCTCGGGTGTCAGCTGAATCTGGTATCGGGGATCATCGACATCGCGGCTTGAGCATACCTTCATCAGTTCACCGTGCAGGTGAATCACTTTCTTCGAACCTGCCATCTCGTGCAGGTTGTCCACATTCTGGGTAACTACCGTCACGTCGTACTTCTCCTCAAGTTTAGCCACGAGTTTGTGTCCTTCGTTAGGCTGCACGCCCCAGCATTTCTTGCGAAGCATGTTGTAGAAGTTTGTCACGAGTGTGGGGTCTGCCTCCCAACCTTCATGGGTGGCTACCTTTGCCACGGGATAGTTCTCCCAGAGTCCGTCGGCATCGCGGAAAGTCTTCAGACCACTCTCCACCGACATGCCGGCACCAGTCAGTACAACAATCTTCTTCATCGTTCAATTCGTTTATATTAAAAATTGTAAATATTCGCTGCAAAGGTAGTGTTTTTTTTGAAAACTTAAACACTATAGCTGAAAAAATGTATTAAAAAAATAAAAAACTATGTCGCTCAGTAGCTATGTGTACTATATTTTATATAACTTTGCACCCGTTTTCGAGAATACACATTATTAATATATAGAAAGAATGGATAAATTAAGCTACGCATTAGGTTTGGGAATAGGTCAGCAATTGGCCCAGATGGGAGCCCATGAGATTAATGCCGATGATTTCGCACAGGCCATCAAGGATGTGCTGGCCGGCAGTGAGTTGAAGGTGTCGCATCGCGATGCCCAGACAATCGTACAGGATTATTTTGCCAAGCAGGAGCAGAAACTAAAGGAAGAGCGCGCCGAGCAAGGTAAGGTGCATAAGGAGGCTGGTGAGAAGTATCTCGCTGAGAACGCCAAGAACGAGGGTGTGATCACCCTTCCCAGTGGTCTGCAGTATCAAGTACTCAAGGAGGGCAACGGCAAGAAGCCTTCAGCCAAGGATACGGTGATGTGTCACTATGAGGGTACACTCATCGACGGTACGGTGTTCGACAGTTCTTACAAGCGCGGTGAGCCCGCTACATTCCCTCTGCAGCAGGTGATTGCAGGCTGGACTGAGGGTCTGCAGCTCATGCAGGAGGGTGCCAAGTACCGCTTCTTCATCCCTTATCGTCTGGGTTACGGTGCAGGTGGTGCAGGTGCTTCAATTCCTCCGTATGCCGCTCTGATTTTCGACGTCGAGCTTATTCAGGTAGTTTAAAGATCAAACAATTTAATAATAATAGAAATGAAGAAAATTACTTTTGCTGCCATTGCAGCAGTTATCGCTATCATGGCCACCTCTTGTGGCAATGGTGCACCGAAGGCTAACCTTCGTACCGACATCGACTCGATGAGCTATGCCATCGGTATGGCTCAGACTCAGGGTCTGAAGGAATATCTCGTTAACAGTCTGGGTGTCGACACCGCTTATATGAGTGAGTTCATCAAAGGTCTCAACGAGGGTGTGAACGCAGGCGACAATAAGAAGAAGACTGCTTACTTTGCCGGTATTCAGATTGGCCAGCAGATCAGCACCCGCATGATCACTGGTATCAACAACGAGGTGTTTGGCGACGATTCTACGAAGACCATCTCTCTGAAGAACTTCATGTCAGGTTTCATCAGCGGAACCACTGGCAAGAAGGGACTGATGACCGTTGAGGAGGCTCAGCAGATGGCTCAGACGAAGATGCAGCAGATCAAGGCCGCCCAGCTTGAGAAGACATTCGGTGAGAACAAGAAGGCTGGTGAGAAGTTCCTGGCTGATAATGCCAAGAAGGAAGGCGTGAAGATGCTCGCCAACGGTGTGCAGTACAAGGTGCTGAAGGAAGGTACAGGTGCCATTCCCTCTGATACATCACTGGTGAAGGTTCACTACGAGGGCCGTCTGATCAACGATACCATCTTCGATAGCTCTTACAAGCGTGGCGAGCCTGCCACATTCCGTGCTAACCAGGTCATCAAGGGTTGGACTGAGGCTCTCTGCCACATGCCCGAGGGTTCTATCTGGGAGGTTTACATTCCTCAGGAGCAGGCCTATGCTGAGCGTCAGCAGCGCGGTATCGACCCATTCTCTACCCTCATCTTCAAGATTGAACTGATCGAGTCTAACGCTAAGCGTAAGTAATGAAAAAGATCATCATCCTTGCACTCGTCCTTGTGGCGAGTGCTTCTTTTTGCCCTTTAGAGGCCAAGAAGAAAAAGAAGGTCGAGGAGCCGGCAGCCCCTGTTGCTGAGGCTGTGCAGCTTCTGAATGCCTCCGACTCTGTGAGTTACACGGCTGGTATGACGTTTACAAAGGGTCTTGTCAGCTATTTGCTTCAGCAGAAGGTGGATACCGCATATATGGCCGACTTCATCCGCGGTTTCAAGGATATGATTAGCGCCAGCGGAGATCCCCGTCAGAAGACCTATGTCGTCGGCATGGATATCGCCCGCCAGCTCAATGAGCGTATGCTCCCTGGCATTACGAATGAATTTGCCGACTCTCCTGATTCTATCGTGGCTCCGCTGCTCTATCGTGGTTTTGAGGATGCCCTCCTTCAGGATACCACCCTGTTCACGATGGCTGCTGCCGAGACTTACTTTGCTGAGCGCGAGAAAGCCGACAAGGCTGCAAAAGAAGAGAAACTCTACGGTCCCAACCGTGATGCCGGTATCGCTTTCCTGGCTGAGAATGCCAAGAAAGACAGCGTCATCACCCTCCCCAGCGGTCTGCAGTACAAGGTACTCGTTGCCGGTAAGGGTGAGGTGCCAACCGTCAGCGACAAGGTGCAGGTGAACTATGAGGGTCGTCTCATCGACGGTACCGTGTTCGATGCCTCTGCCCGTCATGGCGACAAGCCTGCCGAGTTCATGCCCACTCAGGTTATCAAGGGTTGGACCGAAGCCCTCACGATGATGCCCGTAGGCAGCAAGTGGCAGCTCTATATCCCCTCTGAGCTCGCTTACGGCAAGCGTGAGACAGGACAGATCAAGCCTTACAGCACGCTGGTCTTCGATGTCGAATTGGTAGGCATTGTGAAGAAATAAGGTCTGCTGAAATCCATTATAATCGGAAGTGTGTCACAAAAGTGGCACACTTTTTTTATTTTTTCATTGAAAAAGTTGCATTATTCAATAAAAAGCCTTACTTTTGCTGACAAAATGTAACCAATAAAACAAGCAATGGAGAAAATTGATCTTTTGGACAAGAAGATTTTGAGCATTTTGTCAAAGAATGCAAGAATCCCGTTTAAGGATGTGGCTGCCGAGTGTAATGTCTCTCGTGCTGCCATCCATCAGCGTGTGCAGCATCTCATTGATGCCGATGTCATCACTGGCAGCGGCTTCGATGTCAACCCCAAGAGTCTCGGCTACAGTACCTGTACCTATGTAGGCATCAACCTCGAGAAAGGTTCGATGTACAAGGATGTCGTCGAGCGCTTGAAGCATATACCCGAAGTGGTCGAGTGCCATTTCACCACGGGCCCTTATACCATGCTGGTGAAACTCTATGCCCGCGACAACGAACAGTTGATGGATCTCCTCAACGGCCGTCTGCAGAGCATTCCCGGTGTCGTTGCCACCGAAACGCTTATTTCTCTGGAGCAGAGTCTGAAGCGTGAGATCCCCATATCCGTCGACGAAGAAGCATAAGTGCGATGGAGCATTCATTTGATCTGCAGGGCTGCCTCGATGCCATCTACGCCCGTTACCCCGAGGCCCCTTGTCAGCCTGTCATCGGTATCACGGGCAATTATACCGAACAAGCGTGCAAGCTAGCTGAAGGCTATTATAAGTCAGTTGTAGCCGCCGGGGGCGTGCCTGTGATAATCCCGCCCGTCAGCGATCCTGGCGTGATTCTCAATACCCTCTGCCGTCTCGATGGTCTCATCCTCAGTGGTGGTGGCGACCACAATCCCCTTTGGGTAGGTGAGCAGCCTTCGCCCAAGCTTGGTGATGTCTGCGGCGAGCGCGACCTCCCCGAGTTGCTTATCACCCAGTTGGCCTATAACCGCCAGTTGCCTATCCTCGGTATTTGTCGCGGCATCCAGACGCTTGCCGTGGCTCTTGGTGGCCATGTGGCTCAGGATATCGGCGACATCCAGGAAGTGAAGCACTCTCAGAGTGCCGACCGTACCACACCTACCCATACCGTCACCATCGAGCAAGACTCGACTTTGTATCGCCTCTACCAAGAGTCATCACTCCCATCATCTTTTGAAGGGACCGGTGGGAAGCTCTTCGTCAACTCCTTCCACCACCAGGCAGTATCCGATGCCGGTCCTAAGTTCCGTGTGGTGGCTCGAGCTGTCGACGGCATCATTGAGGCGATAGAGAGTGCTGAGCACAAATCCATCCTTGGTGTACAGTGGCATCCCGAGTGCCTCGCCGATGGTCTGCCCCTCTTCCGGTGGCTGGTGGGCGAAGCCCGCTCCTTCCGTGAGGCTCAGCGTCTGCACGACCGTACACTGACGCTCGATACCCACTGCGATACCCCTATGTTCTTCTCTGAAGGTATCCGTTTCGACCATCGCGACCCGAAGATTCTCGTCGATCTTCATAAGATGACCGAAGGCCGTCAGGATGCGACCATTATGGTGGCTTACCTGCCACAGCCCAAGGACGGCAAGACCTTTGGCGAATGTGTGCCGTTCCCCGTGGCTGGTCCCAAGGCGTACGCCGACCTGATCTTCGACAAGATCCAGGCCATCGTGGCCGAGAATGCCTCCTATATCGCTCTCGCTGCTACCCCCGACGACCTCTGGCGCCACAAGCATCAGGGCCTGAAGAGCATCATGCTCGGCATTGAGAATGGTCTTGCCCTCGAGGGCGACTTGGCTAATATCGCCCATTTCGCCCAACGTGGCGTGGTCTATATCACCCTTTGTCACAATGGCGACAACGACCTTTGCGACTCTGCCCGCGGCTCGTCCACCCATGGTGGTGTGAGCCCCTTCGGAGCCGATGCCATCCGCGAGATGAACCGTCTGGGTATTCTCGTCGACCTCAGCCATGCCAGCGAGAAGAGCTTCTACGACGCCCTCGATATCAGTCGTGTGCCCATCGTGTGCAGCCACTCTTCGGCCCGTGCCCTCTGTGATCATCCTCGTAACTTGACCGACGATCAGATGCGCGCCCTTGCCGCCAAGGGTGGTGTCGCCCAGATAACCATCTACAACGGCTTCCTCCGTACCGATGGTGCTGCTACCATCCACGATGTCCTGGCTCACCTCGACCATGCCATCCAGGTGATGGGCATCGACCATGTGGGACTCGGCACCGATTTCGATGGCGACGGCGGTGTTCCTGGCTTGGCAGATTCCTCCGAACTTATCAACTTTACCCGACAGCTCCTGGCGCGCCGCTATAGTGCGGCCGACATCCAGAAGATCTGGGGCGGCAACTTCCTCCGCGTCATGAAGCTGGCTCAGCAAGAAATAGTGAAATGATGAATAAACCGTATATTCTCCTTTGCATCATGGCGACCTTATTCCTGACCAGTTGTGGCCTGCGCCGACAGGCCTCCGTCAGCGATGATACCGTCGCGATGACCCCCGTCGGTCCTGTGTTCAGCGCTGATAGCGCCTATCAGTTCTGTGAGCGTCAGTGTGCCTTCGGACCCCGTGTCATGAACAGCGACGCCCACGATGCCTGTGGCCGCTGGATCCAGCAGCAGTTTGCTGCCTATGGTCTTACGGTGACCACCCAGCTCACCGCCCTCCGTGGCTTTGACGGCACTCCTTTGAAGGCAACCAACATCACCGCCAGCTACCGTCCTGAACTTACGGATCGTCTGCTGCTCTGTGCCCATTGGGACAGCCGCCCCTGGGCCGATAACGACCCCGACGAGTCCAACTGGCGCAAGCCTGTACTTGCAGCCAACGATGGTGCCAGTGGCGTTGCGGTCATGCTCGAAGTGGCCCGTCTGCTCTCGGTGCCCGATACGACTGCTGCCAAGAAACTGGATATAGGTGTCGACTTTGTGTGTTTCGATGCTGAGGACTGGGGCATTCCGCAGTGGAGCGATGTGCCTGACAATGGTAACTCCTGGGCTCTGGGATCCCAGCATTGGGCTGCCCATCTGCCGAAGGAAGCCGCCCGCCAGTACCGTTTTGGCATTCTCCTCGATATGGTAGGTGGCGAGGGCGCCCAGTTCTATCGCGAAGGCATGTCTCTCACGTATGCACCCAATATCGTTGACAGGGTATGGCGCTGTGCTCATGCCGTCGGCTACGGCAGCATGTTCCCAAACCAGCCTGGCGGTACTATCACCGACGACCATATCCCCGTGAATCAAGTGGCCAAGATTCCCTGTATCGACATCATTCCCTATTATCCCGCCTGTGAACAGAGCAGCTTTGGTCCTACGTGGCACACTGTCAATGACGACATGGCCCACATCGACCGCAACACCCTGCAGGCTGTCGGCCAGACGATTGTCCAAGTATTGTTCAGCGAAGAACCCAGCGGGCGCTGAGTATGTCTTTCGGGCTATATCTGCCCTGATTCCACCATGCGGACCACGCGCTCCGTCAGTCTGTCTGTGCCCTCAGGGTCATACTCTTTTTTCAGCGAGGCCCCGAAACCCCAGGCAAATACCTGCCAGAAGCCTGCGCGGATAGGACCCATAAAGGCTTTGATCATGTCGTAGGATGACGAGTGGCATTCACGGTCTATCAGTTTAATCAACAGCTTACCTTGCGAATAGGTAAGCTTTTTCATTTTCGGCTTGTAAGTACGGAAGATGTCTTCCTCCACGCGCTTGATGTGGGCCTCCTTGGCCTTCTCGTCAGGCAGCATGTCCAGCAGTTCCGTCGTCTCGATCAGCATCTGCCGCGCCTCCTTGGCGATGGGCAGCACCTTCTTCACGTTTGTCACCAGGCGCATATAGGCCCCTGCCTGCTTCTTGTTCTTGAAGGTCAGTTCCGGATACACGTAAACGTTGTTCATCTCCATATACTGGATGCTGTCGCCATCGTGGAGCACCTTTCCCACCTTCACCGTCGGCACGAAGGTAGGCGAGTCCATCTCCGCGAGCACTTGCTCCGCAGTAATCTGCTCCTGTGCCTGCAAAGGCAAGCCCAGTCCGCACAGCATCCCTATGACGATCATCTTTCGCATTACGCCTGCAAAAGTACACCATTTTTCCCAATCCCCGCTGAATTCCTACCTTATTTTGCATTAATTCAGAAAATTATTCGTATCTTTGCAGTCGATATTCCTCTTATAGTTGCAACATGAATAAATTGAGATTTCTATTAACAATCGCATTGACGTTTGTATTGTCTGCAGTTGGCGTCAGCGCACAGGACAACGGGCTGAACCCTGTCTACAAAGTACAATTAACCGACATTACTTATCAGAAGAATGAGGTCAAGAAGAAGGTGACGGTGGGCAAAGTGCTCAGTGTCATGGCCGATGTTGTCGAGGGGCGTGTTACCGACATCAACAATGAAGAGTACATCCCGCTGGCCCGCAATCGCGTCATGGAAGGACTGACCCATGTCCGCCGCCTGCAAGTGGTTGAGGATAGTGAGGCTTCCGATGCCAAGTATCAAGTGTCGGCCGTGCTCACCGATATTGCCGCCACGCGCAAGGTGAAGGCCTATGACCGCAAGGACAGCAAAGGGCGCGAGTACACAGAGACGAAGACCTATTACGGTGCCATCGCCTCGGTAGCCCTTCATTTCACCAATCTGCAGACGGGCGAGGTTACCACCAGCACCCTGTCTGGCCGCTGTTCCGAATACTCGCTCGCCAGATCTGCCGACGAGGCTATCCGCTCCGCTCTCGACGAG
Source organism: uncultured Prevotella sp. (assembly GCA_900314995.1). GTDB lineage: Bacteria > Bacteroidota > Bacteroidia > Bacteroidales > Bacteroidaceae > Prevotella. The sequence goes on along the minus strand of OMXK01000018.1, from coordinate 34,302 downwards.
TTGTCCGATAACATATACGAGTATTATAACGAGTGCTATCCCATCCGTGCCAACATCATCGAGCGCGGCATCGAGAAGAAAGACAAGACCAAGGAACTTTATATCGACGTCGGCAGCCGTTTTATCGGCGAGGATATTCATTTCGATGTCTTTGTGGTAGGTCAGGTAGCCGGTCGCGAAACCCGCAAACAGATTGGCCGTATCCGTGTCCGCGAGACCTTGGGTGATGATATCTCCCTCTGCAAGGTCCAGAAGGGCGGTAAGGAAATCAAGGCCGCGTTCGACAGGGGCGATGCCATCGTAGCCATCAGCACCGACTGATGATCATTTGCCCCAGTTTATGGAAAAGAAAGAAACATTTGGCGAGCTGGTACGCTTTGCCATCGTGGGAACCACGTCGGCGGCTCTTCACTATGGCATCTACTGGGTGCTGCAGCATTGGATCAATGTCAATGTCGCCTACACCATCGGCTATGTGTTGAGTTTCTTGGTGAACTATTACCTCTCCGCCCACTTCACGTTCAAGGCGAAGACCTCGGCCAAGAACGGTATTGGCTTCGGTGGCGCCCATCTGGTGAACTACCTGCTCCACATCGTGCTCTTCAACTTCTTCCTGTGGATTGGCCTCAGCCGCGAACTGGCCCCTATCGCCGTGCTCGCCATTGCCGTGCCGGCCAACTTCGTGATGGTGCGTTTCGTTTTCAAGCATTTTAAGCGCTCATGAGCAATCGGATGACCGTCGGCTTCGATGCCAAGCGAATCGTCAGGAACGGCACAGGACTTGGCAGCTATGGCCGCACGCTTGTCAATGATCTGGCTAGCCGCGACCTCAACCTGCGCCTCTATGCCCCCGATGCGGGCCGTGAGGATCTGCGCAGCCAGGTAGCCGAGCTGCCGAATGTTTGTTTCTGTTATCCTGATCGCACGCCTTTTGGCAAGGCCTTCTGGCGCTCTCGGGGGATTGTTGCCCAATTGCGGCGCGACGGCGTGGAAGTGTTCCACGGACTCTCTGGCGAACTGCCCGTTGGTATCCGTAAGAGCGGCATCAAGAGCGTAGTCACCATCCACGACCTCATTTTCCTGCGTCATCCCGAGTATTACCACTGGCTCGACACGAAGATCTATGCCTGGAAGTTCCGCCAGACCATCCGCGAGGCCGATCATATCATCGCCATCAGCGAATGCACCAAGCGCGACATCATGGAATATGCCGACGTCGACGAACGTCGCATCAGCGTCATCTACCAGAGTTGTGCCCCCCGCTTCACAATAGGTTCTGCAAAGAGCGCATCCAGATACATTCTGAGCGTCGGCTCCATCGAAGCCCGCAAGAACATCCTGCTGGCTGTGAAGGCATTGTCCTATCTGCCCGATGACCTGAGTCTGGTGGTCGTGGGGCGCCACACGAAATATACCGACGAGGTGCTCGATTATGCCAAGCAACAAGGGTTGGCGCATCGCGTGAAGGTGATGCATGGCGTCACTGACGAACAACTGCCGCAGCTCTATGCCGGCGCCGAGGCATTCGTCTATCCTTCACGCTACGAGGGCTTCGGCATCCCCATCATCGAGGCTATCAGCTGCGGACTGCCCGTGGTAGCCTGCATAGGTTCCTGTCTCGAAGAGGCAGGCGGCCCTGACTCCCTCTATGTCGACCCCGACGATGAGCAGGCGATGGCAGCCGCCATCCGGCAGGTATTGAAAGGCGCCGAGGGTCGCGAACAGCGCATCTCCCGCAGTCAGCAGTACATCCGCCGTTTCGAGGGTAACGACGTCGCTGGTCAGGTCTTTGAACTTTATCAAAGTCTCCTTTAGAATTTCCACCTTATTTGTATATCCAGATCCGTTTGCGCCGAGGCGTCTATCTGCTGGTAACTGCTGCCGATGGTGCTCCTGTCGAAATAATCCGTCACCCCTAGCTTGGCCGTGAGCGTCAGGTTGCCCCATGGCTGCACCCTCGCCATCAGCCAGTAGCGGATACCCTCACCGTAGAAGGTCGACATCGCGTAAGTGTATAGTGGCCCCCGTTCGTAGAGATACACTCTGCTGTCGTAACTGTCGGTATGGAAATAGCCTGCCCCGCCATAGAGCCTGACCCGGCGATGGGTGTAGGATAGTGTCTGGCTTAGCATGGCGCCCCAGTCGCCGGCACCATAGGCACAATAGCCCGCATCCAACTGTGTCCTGCTGCCAAAGCCACTGTCGCCGGCATAGTCCGCACTCAGTCTGCCCCGATGCTCCCAACGGTTGTCTAAGGCTGTCTTGTCTTCATTGTCCTTTTGCTTCATTCGCAGCCGGTAGCGGCCTCCCAGCGTCCAGTGCCGGCCTGTATGCGTCAGTTGCAATAGATGATCCCATGCGTGCGATGACTGCGACACTTGATACTTTGCCCAGGGGAAATAGGCGAAATCCGCATAATACACCATGCGCCAGGCTGCCGAGGGTTGCCATGTGAGTCCCAGATATACCCCGCTTTCGTTTTGTACCCGCCCGCCGTCGCTATAGCTCTGTGCATCGAGCGACGTATAGCGATAGGCATAGAAGCGCTGCAGGGCCATCACGCTCAGTTCGTCGCTCACGCGCCAACTCAGGGCATTGATGGTTGCCAGATGTCCTTTCTGGTCCACCGCCGTCTCTCCGTTCAGCGACAGGCGATAACTTGCATATCCATAGTCCAGACTGGCATTCGTGAAGTCCGCACCCTGCGGATAGTGCCGGCGATAGAGCGTCTTGGTGTTCGGTTGTAGCCGCTTGTCGAGGTGAGTGTAGAGTGCATTCGCGCCCAGATGCAGCCCGTGGTGCTCATAACGCAGACTGCCGCCCGCCTTCGTCACTTGCAGGTTGTGTTTCTTGTTCATCTCCGTTTCCGTGCGGTGATAGTCCGAGGTCAGGATGGTCGCTGCCGTCCCGTTGTCGTTCAGCGTCGCATCCATCGGGCGATAGGAGCCAAAGGCCGTCAACTTGAAGCCTTTGCCCAGATTCACCGTGGCTGCCACCCCCTGCAGATACGTGTTGCTGCGCGAGCTGTGAGCCCTGACGCTGTGGGTGGCACGTCCGAGCGACTGCAACAGCGCTACCTTTCCGAGCGAGAAGTCACTGTTCATCACCAGTCCCATGCCCATTGCAACCCGATAGTTCCCTACGCATAGCGTCTCCAGCCGTCCCAGGTTGCGCAGTTGCAGGTAGAGCGAGTAGTAGTCATAGCCCCAGCGGTTGCGGTTCGAGAAGAAAGGCTCCCCCGCATCCTGTGCCCCGACGATACCCGCCTTCGCCGCCTCGCCACTCGTAAACTGATAGCGCAGCCAGTGGCGGTAAGGGTATCCCAGATAGCCCTCGTTGTCGCCCCGCCGCTCGTAGAAAGGAATCCGCGCCGTAGCCGTCAGTTCGTGACGACCGTTCCCGACTATCCTCTTGAGACTTGGGAATCCCGCCTTCGGTTCCTCACCCACGAACACAAATGCCGAGAGCAACTGCCGCTGACCGTAGCTCAGCGAACGGATCATCTGCAGTTCCCCCAGCGATTTCATCGGTCCGTAGCGATCCCTGTATTCCACGAGTTCCTCGATCTGCTGGGCAGAGAGGAAGGGCAGTTCCTCCAGCTGCTCTCGCGTGGCGAGATTGATGTCCAGGGGATGCTGTTCCAGTTCGCAGAGCCACTCGTAGGCCTCCTCCCACTGCGCCGACTCCACGTCCTCCACCGTCATCACTTCATTCAGATACTCACTCCAAGGCCGTTCCTCCTGCGCCCAAAGCGCCATCGGCAACCAACACAACCATACTGCGATTTGTGATTTCATAATCATTCGTTTTTCAGTTAACGCTGCAAAGATAGGCATTATTCAGCTAACCGCCAAACAATTCGCGAATTATTTAAAAAAATGTCACACCAGGAAGCCCAGTGTGACATTTCATTGTAAAAATCATTCGGATTTATCTGGGCGATAATCTTTAATGAGCATTTCGTAGCACAGCTTCAGCCAGACGAGGGCGACGGGCAGGGCCTTGAGGCCGTAGGGCTTCATATATTCCTCGCGGATGAAACGGGGCATGAGGTCGGAGTGGGCCATCGTACAGAAGAAGAATACGTAGACCATCAGAGCCACGTCGACCCACCCGCGCTTCCACGGAGCGGTGGTGTACCAGATGGCTACGCCCACAACGGCGATGATATAGGTGGAGTTCTCAGAACCTGTGGAGAAGAGGATGAGGAACATCAGCACCGAAGCCAGTATCGTCTGGCGGTAAGCCTCGTAACGGTACTGGTTGATGCGAAGGTAGGGCAGCAGGAAGGCGATGAGCCCGGGGATCATGACCCAGAGGTCGCTGTAGGCGCTGCTGCCGGAGATCTTGCGAACCATACCGACGAGCGAGATATTCGTGCCATGACTGAACATATTGTCGGCATTCTTCTCAACCAGACTCACGTACCACTCCTTGTACTGGCCGATGATGTATTCGGGCGAAGAGATGAGCATCGGAGCCACAAACAGCACGACGGCCCAGAAAGCGCAGGAGGCCAGCAGACGGCCCTTGTGTTGGGAGAAGAAGAAGAAGGCGAGCCCCACGATGCCGTATAGCTTGACGAATGTGCCGATCATGATGAGGCAGGCAGCCCAGAAGTCGCGCTCGCGGCGGATGAGGTAATAACTGCCCACGATGATGGTGGCGATGGCAATGTTGAACTGCTGCATCTGGATGGCATTGAGCAGCTCATGGGAGCAGAACCAGAAGATGAATACCTGCTGCCAGCGGGTGAACAGACTGTGGCGGATGGCGACGTAGAGGCCGAGCGTGAGCGCCACGAGCCACAACAGCATGCCCAGCCAGGTGGGCGGCAGGGCAAAGGGCGCGATGATCAGGGAGAACGTCGGGCCGTAGTGGTTCAGGTCAAAATACTCCTGGGGGTAGTGTATGTAGAGCGGCAGACGGTCGATGACGTGCCAGTATACATATTTGAAGATCAGGAAATTGTTCTCGCGACCATGACCGAAGCGGGTCATTCCCGTGACGGCGATAATCATCCAAAGCCATAGCAGAGTGCGGGGTTCGGTAAGGAAAATTTTCAGTTTTTCTTTCATACCAAGCTATTTTGTGTGCAAAGGTACGAATTTGTTTGGAATCTTCCAAATTATTTCGTACCTTTGCAGCGATGAACGACGAAAATAGAATATCGGTGGTGATCAACACCCGCAATGCCGAGCAGCATCTGCAGCAAGTGCTCGAGGCTGTGAAGGGCTTCGACGAAGTGCTCGTCTGCGACATGGAGAGTGAGGATGCCACCCTCGACATCGCCCGCCGCAACGGCTGCCGCATCGTCACCTTCGAGCGTAAAAACTATAATATTGTAGAACCCGCCCGAGAGTATGCTATTCATGAGGCTTGCTATGATTGGGTGTTGGTAGTAGATGCTGATGAGATTGTCACTCCGGAGCTGAAGGCCTATCTCTATCAGCGAATTCAGGAGACTGATTGTCCTGACGGACTTTATATCCCTCGCAAGAATTATTTTATGGGGCGTTTTATGCGCTGTCATTATCCTGATCATATTCTGCGTTTTTTCCGTCAAAGTAAGACTCATTGGCCTGCCATTATCCATTGTACACCAGAGGTGAACGGACGTGTAGAAAAGATTCCCGCCAAGCATAAAGAACTGGCTTTCGTGCATCTAGCTAACGACTCTGTAGAAAATATTGTCAGTAAGACGAATCAATATACTCGTAATGAGTTAGATAGGAAGCAACATAAGAATTATGGAACTATGGCTTTTCTTTGGCGACCTTTTTTACGCTTCTTTAAGGCTTATATTCTGAAGATGGGCTTCCTCGACGGAGTGCCGGGGCTCATCCGGGCCGGCATGGACGCTTTCTACCAGTTTGTGCTCGTGGCGAAAATCATTGAGAAGAATAAAAGAATGAATATAGAATGAAAGAGCCGCTATTTTCGATTCTGATCCCTTCGTGGAACAATCTCGCCTTCCTGAAACTCTGTGTGGCGAGCATCCGCAAGAACTCCACTTATGCGCACGAGATTCTGATCCACGTCAACGACGGCAGCGACGGCACGCTGGAATGGGTCAAGGCCGAAGGACTGAAATACACCCATTCGACGGAGAATATCGGTGTGTGTTATGCCCTCAACGGACTCCGGCCGCTGGTGACCACGGACTACGTGCTCTTTATGAACGACGATATGTATGTGCTGCCCGACTGGGATGCGGCGCTCTATGATGAGATACAGGCCATCGGCCATAAGATGTTCTTCCTCTCGGCTACGCTCATACAGCCCCGTAAGTTCTTCTGCAAGAGCGTGATTGCGCCCGCCAACTTCGGTGAGAGTGTCGATACCTTCGAGGAGGGGCGACTGCTCAGGGAATACCGCGACCTGAAGCATGGCGACTGGCAGGGAGCCACCTGGCCGCCGAACATCGTCCACCGCGACCTGTGGGATCTCGTCGGAGGCTACAGCGTGGAGTATAGCCCCGGCATGTATTCCGACCCCGACTTCTCGGCAAAGCTCTGGCACGCTGGCGTCAGGCTCTTCAAGGGTGTCGACAGAAGCCGCGTCTATCACTTTGAGGCACGCTCCACGCACCGCATCGTGAAGAACGACGGTTCGCTGCAGTTCCTCCGTAAGTGGGGCATCACCTCCTCCTCGTTTATGCGCGATGTGCTCCACCGGGGCGAGCCCTTCGGGGCAGCCGCCGATACGGCGGAACAGTTGCGTAAAGACATCCTCCGCAGCAAATGGAAGCGCGCCCTCACCATCTTCAAGTCAACGAAAGCCAAGGATATCTGGACGGAATAATATGAAACTGCTATACTATCTGACTTACGCCGTACTCTGGCTGTTCTCCCTGTTGCCGATGTGGGTACACTACCTGATATCCGACGGCATCTACGTGGTGGTGTATCATCTTGTGGGCTATCGTAAGAAGCTGGTGAGAAAGAATCTGTCCGACAGCTTCCCCGGGAAATCCGAGGCCGAGCTGCGACGGATAGAGAAGGGCTTCTACAGTTGGTTCTGCGACTATCTGGTAGAGACCGTCAAACTGCTGACCATCAGCAAGAAGGAACTGAAGCGCCGCATGGTGTTCAAGGGCACCGAGCTGGTGGATGAGATTGTGGCTGGCGGACAGTCGTGCGCCGTCTATCTGGGACATTACTGCAACTGGGAGTGGATCACGTCGCTGCCGCTCTGGGTGACGCCCAAGGCACAGTGCGGCCAGATCTATCATGTACTGGAGAACTCTGAGTTCGACCGGCTCTTCCTCAATCTCCGGCAGAGGATGGGGGCTGTGTGTATCCCCATGGCCGAGACCCTCCGGCGACTGGCCGAATACAGGCAGAAGAAGCAGCCCGTGGTGATCGGCTATATCTCCGACCAAGTGCCGTTCTGGAACAATATCCACCATTGGCTCGACTTCCTGAATCACGATACCCCCGTGCTGACGGGTACGGAGCGACTGGCTCGCAGCGCAGGCCATGCCGTGCTCTATATTGATGTGGAGCGTCCCCGCAGAGGCTACTATGTGGCGACGTTCAAACTGATAGAGCAGAACCCCAAGCAGACGAAAGACTATGAACTGACCGATGCCTACTTCCGCATGTTGGAGGCATCCATCAATCGGGCTCCGCAATATTGGCTCTGGACGCACAACCGCTGGAAGCGCTCCCATGAGGAATTCAATATCCGCTATGACGCAGAGACGGGGCGCGTGAGCCTGGAACCCCTCGAGGTGATCAAGAAACGTAAGGGATTGCTATGATATTCGTCCACGATAAAGGCCGCATGGCCAACAATATGCTGCAATACGGGCATGTCTATGCCTGGGGCCGCGAGCATGGATGCCCGACGATGTCCATGCGCTTCGCCTATAAGTATCCGTGGTTCCATATCTGCCATACCCGCCACCACAACTTCCCCACCTACGTCTTCGCCAAGTATGCCGCCAAGTGGGGACTCATTCCCACCGTCCATTTCGACGAGGAAGGGGCCGACTACAGTCGTGAGGAGCAGTTGATGCAGCGTAGCCGTCTCGTGATGGCCCAAGGCTGGTATGCCCGCTGGTACGACCTCTTCCTGAAGTACAAGCCCGAGATCCTCCAGCTCTTCGCCTTCGACGAGGCTGTGGAGCAGAAAGCCAAGGAGCGGTTGGGCGATATGTGGGGCGTGCGTCTCGGTGTCCATATCCGTCGCGGCGACTACAAGACCTTCCAGGGCGGGCGGTTCTTCTACTCCGACGAGCAGTACGTCCGCGTCATCCGCAGATATTACGACTGCTGCTACCCAAAAGAGCGGCTCAACGTCTACATCTGCGGCAACGACCCTCATCTCGACAAAGACTTCTACCGCGAGCGCCTTTCCGATTTCTTCGTCCACTTCCCCGAGGGCAACCCCGCCGAGGATCTCTGTCTCTTCTCCCATTGTAACAATCTGATAGGTCCGCCCAGCACCTTCACCCTCGTCGCCTCGATGTACCGCGACCTCCCCCTCTACTGGATCATGGACCCCGCCAAGGATCCAACCCCTAAAGACTTCCAACACTTCGACACCCTCTTCCGCCATATCATCTGAAACGGCCGGGCCAGTAGTGCAATCATCTTGTGCGCGCTATCCCCGAACACTTTACGATCGATCTATCAAGGATTTGGATATTTATCCGGATAATCAGAATAGATATGCGCTATTTCCAAGGGATGAGTTTGTCGTTAGCAAACTGTCGGTTTGTCGGTAGGAAACCTGTGCTTTGTCGGTATGTAACTACCAGTTATGTGGTAGCAAACTTTTAGTGTATTAATATGCATTTCCGGGTGATGCAGATATACAACATTTTTTTGCCGTTTGCAAGTTTTTAGGCAAAAAAGTGATATCACCGCTGTCAGTCGTCAGGTCGCGGGCCTCACGGGCTTGCCCTCGGTGAACTCGACACACGATGCGGGGAGCGTCATAACAAGCACAAGGAGCAGCCCCGGTATGAGGGACTTGCTCCTTGCGTTGAGTTTAAATGCAGTTTTGTGCATAGTTGTCATTATTCAGTTTCGCCAGATTTCTCTTTTGTGACATCTGCACCTTCCTCGATGGTAATGTCGATTTCTCAACCAATGCCAGCATCGACCAGATTGTGGCCACTGTGCCTAATGCGAAGAGTTTCAACGCCTTCAAGAACATCTGGGTGGTGAAAGCCTACCACGATGGTGACATCGAGACCGACATTGCACCCATCTTCTCCATCTTCCCCGAGTACGGCGGAAAGGGCAATGTGCCGGTAACGAAGTTCCCCGACTCGCCCTACTGCGACGACCTGCTCGAGGATACCTACAGCCGCGACTTCACCTTCAACTCACTCTACTACGACTATGCTACGGGCGACATCATCGACTACCACGGCGGTCTGCACGATCTGCGTGAGGGCATCGTCAAATCTATCATCACACCTGATATATACGTGGCCAACGACGGGCGTAGCATCTTTCGCGGACTGCGATTCTCGGCCAAGTATGACTTCCGCATAGACGACGACCTGTCAAAGGCCTATGTCGACCATATCGATGCCTTGGGAGCATTAAATACCTACAATAGCATCTACCAGACAGAGAGTGGCTTCAACAGTGGCTTCTCACTAAAGTTCTTCAAGCTGCTCGAACAGTACAAGGTGACCGACTTCTTCCTCACCTCGCTCAAGGATCGTCTGCAGACCTCCGAATACAAGAACCTCGTAGAGGGTATGCTCGGCGAGTTCGACAAGGGCGGCAAGGCCGACTTCGCACTCATCTGGGCTGCCATCTTCTGGCCTCGTGTAGCCGACGAGCTGAAGGCCAAGGCCAATCCCACGAAGGCCGATATCGCTGCCATCTGGGAGAAAATTGATAAAGAGAATGCAGCGAACTTTAAGTTCGAATATAAAGATTACACCTATGTTCCCCAGTTCATGCAGGACGTGTGGTATCTGCAGACATTGCTCGACAGCACAACTGATCCGACAACCGAGCTGAAGGCCATGGATCACTATGCTGAGGCACAGCGGTTCTTCGAGGCCCGTGCCCAGGTATCCTTAAGAGGGCGTGTCGACTGACCCTTGATCTTTTACGGGAGCAGGCGGTCTTGCGTCATGCGGGCCATGTATTGCTGGATGATGGCCTTCAGTTCGAGTTCCATCGACTCCTGATCGGGGCAGCTGCCTACGAGGTTGTGCTTCATCAGCGAGTCGGTGAGGGCATAGACGGCGCGGGTGCGCTGGCCGTCGAACTGGAGTACATGGCCATGCTTGACGTACTGGTAGATGCCGTTGAGATAGTTGACGGCCCAGGTATCTTCGGCAGGGGTGTTGAGCACGTCGATGCCGAAGGCGAAATAGGGTTTCGGATAATGGAGCATGCCGAGCACGGTGGGCAGGATGTCGATCTGCTGGGCAATTTTGTCCTGGACGGCGGGCTGCAGGTCGGTAATCCCCGGCTCGTATATGATAATAGGTGAGCAGAAGCCGCCGAGGTCGGTCTGGTAATAGTCGTGGTCGGAGAGGTTCGTGTGGTCGCTGGTGAGCACGAAGATGGTGTTCTTGAACCAGGGCTGGCGGCTGGCGCTGCGGAAGAACTCGCCGAGGGCCATGTCGGTATAGCGGATACACTTATGGATCTCGATGCCCTCCTCGGGGAAGCGCTCGCGGTATTTCTCGGGTACGACGTAGGGGTGATGGCTGCTGGCGGTAAAGACGGCAGTCATGAACGGCTCCTTCATCTCCGACATCTTGGCGCAGTAGTACTGCAGGAAGGGCTCGTCCCAGATGGCCCAGGTGCCGTCGAAATCTTGTTCGCCGCCAAAGCGCTTGTCGCTGCTGAAGTCCTCACGGCCATAATAGTCTTTGAATCCCGTGCTGCGGGCGAAAGCCTGGAATCCCATGGAGCCGCGCTGTGCGCCGTGGAAGAAGGCGGTCTGATATCCCTCGTCGCCAAGGATCGAGGCGAGGCCGCTGACGTGGTTCATCGAGGCGGGCGTGAGGAAGAAAGGCTCGATGAACATGGGGATGCTGGAGAGGATGGAGGGCATGCCGTCGATCGACTTGCGGCCGTTGCAGTAAGTATGCGAGAAGGTGATGCTTCGGGCTATCAGCGAGTCGATGCAGGGGGTGTAGCCCTTATACTGGCTGTCGTCGAGGCAGGGGTTGAGGGCGCCGATATATTCGCGCCCGAAACTCTCGACGATGAGCACGACGACATTCTTCTTCTCCATGATGCCGCTGGCGGGACGGTGTACGGGGCTGTAGTATGCCTCCAGCTCCTGTTCGCTGGCGAAATAGTCGGGCACGGAGAACACATCCTTGCCGATAGTGCGATAGAGGGAGAAGGGGGTGTTGAGCACGAGGGCAGCCTCTATGGGGCGGTTGACGTACTGGTTGGCATTGGAGATGGTGATGGGGCGCACGGCCGTAGCGAAGCCGCCACGAATGCCTGCCACCACGAAGGGAGCCACGAATGCGAGCGAGAGGAGCATCGCCACGTCGTAATGCCACCAGCGGAGACTATCGTGGCGCAGCGTGGAGTAGCGTGCCAGCCGGTAGAGTCCCCAGGCGACAAAGGCAAAGAGAAAGACAAGGTAGAGGTGGTTTAGGGCCTCTGTGAAGAAGATGGAACCCAGATTCTGCTCGTTGGCAAACTCAGAGAAGACGGTTGTCGTGGTGCGGCGCATGGTGAAGCGGAAATAGCAGGCATCGATGAGGTTGATGGCCAGCGCCAAGCTGTTGACGATGACGAAGACCCAGCGGCAGAACTGCTGGTAGGCGGGCCGCTCCTTGCCGTGCCAGGGCAGCAGCATCAGCGCGATATAGGGGATATTGGTGACTAGGATGGCGGAGGTGTCGAAGACGAGTCCGGCGCCTAAGAGCTCGAAGAGGTGGACGAGGGTGAGATCCTGATAGAAGTAGCTGTAGTTGATGGTCAGATAGATGATACGCGCCAGGAAATAGACAGCGTAGGCCAGCAACAGGTTGCAGGCAATCACCGCGAGGGGTGTCAGAAGCTGATATCGCTTAGGTAACGGATTCATAATCGTTATGGGGTATTAGGCTCTCCCATCGCCTTCAGGTCGGCTGTGGTAGCCTGGAGAATTGCCTTGCCGAGGCGCTCCAGACGGTCGGGGTCGCTGCTCTTGGCGGTGACGCGGCGGCTTGACTCGAGGTCGTAGACGATAAAGCCGGTGGAATCAGTCAGGGAGAAGCCGTTGTTGTAATTATGTACGGCAAAGGGGTAGCGGTAGTTGGTGCTCAGCACGTCGCGGCTCCAAGTGAAGGCCTCGTGAGGCAGCTGGAGCTGGCCAAGGAGGGTGGCGGCCAGATCGGTCTGGTTGCAGAGCGCGGTTATCGTGCGATGCCGGCGGACGGCTCCGCCTACCCATATCATCGGAATCTTATTGCGCTGCTGGACGGTCTCGTCGTAGGGACCGAAGTCGATGCTGTGGTCGGGCAGGAAGATGACGAGCAGATTGTCCCACTGGGGTGTGGCCTTCAGGCGGTTGATGAAGTTGCCGATACACTGGTCGAGGTAGTAGAAGGCATTGGGTATCTCGTGGCTGACACGCTTTACGGGGACATCCCAGGGCTCGTGGGAGCTGAGGGTGGAGAAGCCGAAGAGATAGCGTGAGGAATCGGCAGGCAGGGCCGCAATCTGCTCATAGAGGGTGTTGAAGGTAATTCCGTCGCGCACGCCCCATTTGGCTGAGCTCTGCTCCTTGGCGCTGTAGTCGGCCTTCCAGGTGAGCTTCTCCCATCCCGAGGCTATGAGGTAACTGCGCATGTTGGTGAAGTTGATGTCGCCGCCATAGAGGTAGGAGGTCTTGTAGCCCTGTTCGCGGAGTGTGGCAGCGATGCCCGGCAGGAGGTTCGACTTCTTGGGCATCTTCATGACCGACGAGGTGGGGAAGGAGGGATAGCCGCTGTAGGTGCAGACGGTGCCGCGATCCGTGCGCCAGGTATTGCCGTAACAGTTGGCAAAGTCGATGCCTTCCTTGCGGAGACGCCTGAGATTGGGCATCACGGGAGTGAGGAAATCGCCCGCACTCTCCATGAGCACGATGACAATGTTGGGGCGCGGCGTGCGGAGCAGCGTGTCGGTATCCACAGAGGTCGTCGGATAGAGCCCTGCCATCAGCGTATTGCACTCGGCGGGCGGGAAATAGTCGTAGTCGACAATATTGCTGGCCGTCTTCTCGAACGAAGAGATGAAGCTGAACACCGGGTTGACGGCAGCATGGTTGAGAAACTGGTTCTGGGAGAAATAGACCTGACCGACGTTTGTGGTTGACTCGTCGAGTCCGCCTCGGATGCCGATGATGAATACCGGGATGAGCAGCAGATTGGTCAATGCAGACCCCTTTCTGTTGGCAGGCTTTTTCTTCCAGAGGGGGATGCGGTGATAGAGCAGGTAGATGAGGATGGCGCCAACGATGATGATGACCAGCCGAATCGTCAAGTAGGGGCCTGAGACGCTGGCACGGGCTTCGGCAGGCGTCTCCAGATACTGCAGGCACGAGGCATCGAGCTTGAAGCCCCAGAAGGGGTAGAGGCTGGTGTCGGCTACGAAGGCCATGATGAGGGCAATGGCTATCAGACAATAGTAGACGCGGAGGATCTTGACGAGAACCTTACCGTCCCACCAATAGGAAACGACTGTTACCAGGAAGGGGATGATCAGCAGATAGAGGGCCGTGGAGAGGTCGAGCGAGAGTCCGTGGGTGATGACACTCACCACGTCGGATGCCGAGAAGGCATGCCCCTCGGCATTGGCCAGCATGAATACCACCTTTGCGGCGATAAACAATACCGCTGTCAGCAGAAAGAATTTTCCCAGATAGAACAGTCTCTGTCTCATCAGCTTTGCATCTCGTGAAGTTTCTTATAGTAGCCGTCGGCGGCAAGGAGCGATTCGTGGGTGCCGCGCTCGACGATGCGCCCGTCGTGGAGCACACAGATCTCGTCGGCATTCTTGATGGTCGACAGCCGATGGGCGATGGCTACCGTCGTGCGCGTCTTCATCAGCCGCTCCAGGGCATCCTGCACGAGACGCTCGCTCTCGGTGTCGAGGGCTGAGGTGGCTTCGTCGAGGATGAGGATTGGTGGATTCTTCAGGATGGCACGGGCGATGGATACACGCTGGCGCTGACCGCCGGAGAGCCGACCGCCACGGTCGCCGATATTCGTATCGAAGCCTTGTTCGGAGGCCATGATGAAGTCGTAGGCATTGGCAATCCTAGCTGCCTCCTCGATCTGCTGTTGGGTGGCGTTATCCACACCGAAGGAGATATTGTTGCGGAAGGAGTCGTTGAAGAGGATGGCCTCCTGGTTGACGTTGCCGATCAGTTGGCGCAGGTCGTAGATGCCAAGGTCGCGCACGTTGATGCCGTCGATGAGCACCTCGCCCTCCTGCACGTCGTAGTAGCGGGGGATGAGGTCGACGAGCGTAGACTTGCCCGAGCCGCTCTGTCCCACGAGGGCGATGGTCTTGCCCTTGGGAATGACGAGGTTGATGTCGCGGAGAACCCACTGCATTCCCGAGCCGTCCGGCTCGCCTGCCCGTGGCTTTTCGGCGTACCTGAAGCTGACGTGGCGGAACTCGATCTGGTGGTCGAAGCTGGCGATGTGTTTCGGGTTCGCGGGCTCCTGGATATTGTTCTCGGCCATCAGGATCTTGTCGACACGCTCCATCGAGGCGAGACCCTTGGGGATGTTGTAGCCGGCCTTCGAGAAGTCCTTCAGCGGGTTGATGATCGAGTAGAGCATCACCATGTAATATATGAAGATCGGTCCCGAGAGAGTGTGGTTGTTAAGTACGAGCACGCCGCCGAACCAGAGGACGATGACAATCATGATGGTGCCGAGGAACTCTGACATCGGGTGAGCCGACGACTGGCGGATGTTTACGCGCATGATATCGTTGCGATAGGCCGAGTTGATGGTGTCGAAACGGCGGTTCATCTTCTCCTCTGCACAGAAGGCCTTGATGATACGCAGGCCGCCCAGCGTCTCCTCTACCTGGCTCATCGTGTCGCTCCAGAGCGCCTGCGCCTTGATGCTCTGTGCCTTCAGCTTACGGCCTACCCAGCCCATGAACCACCCCATGATGGGTACGATGATGAGGGTGAAGAGGGTTAGCTCCCAAGAGATGAAGATCAGGGCTGCGAAGTAACTGACGATGAGGATGGGATTCTTGAATAGCATCTCGAGCGAGGCCATAATGGAATTCTCGATCTCCTGTACGTCGCCGCTCATGCGGGCTATGATGTCACCCTTGCGCTCCTCGGAGAAGAAACCGAGCGGCAGGGCGGTAATCTTCTGATAGAGTTGGTTGCGGATATCGCGCACTACACCTGTCCGGATGGGGATGATGGTGGCTGCGGAGAGAAAGTAGGCGCCTGTCTTGAGGAAGGTGGTGACGGCGAGGAAGATGCCGATGAGCAGCAGCGTCGTGGTCTGCCCGTAGTCGGCAATAAGACCGTTCACATAGTAGTTCATGTTGTTCATCAGCACCTTCTGGATATTCGCCCAGTCCCAGGCCATCACGGCGGTGGCCGTCTCGGCGTCGCTTGTCTGGAAGAGTATCTGCAGGATGGGGATCAGGGCTGCAAACGAGAAGATATTGAGTACGGCCGAGAGGATGTTGAACACCACCGACAGCACGAGGTATTTCTTATAAGGCGGCACGAATCGCCGCAGGACATTGATAAACTCTTTCATATTGTTTCCCCTAATAAGGTTGCACTTGTGGAACCCGTGATGCGGACGCGCACGGTCTCGCCGATATGGTGGGAACCTTTGTCGAACACCACCATCTTGTTCTGCTCGGTGCGGCCGCAGAGCTGGCTGCGGGAACGCTTGGAGAAACCTTCTACCAGCACATCGAACTCACGGCCTTCATCCTTCTTGTTCTGCTGGGCGGAGATTTCCGTCTGGAGGGCGATGAGCTCATTCAGTCGGCGGATCTTCTCCTCTTCGGGAATATCGTCGGGCAGATGTTTTGAGGCGTAGGTGCCGGGGCGCTCTGAGTATTTGAACATGAAGGCGGAGTCGTAGCCCACCTCGCGCATCAGGGAGAGCGACAGTTGGTGGTCTTCCTCCGTCTCAGAGTGATAGCCCACGAAGATATCCGTAGAAAGTCCGCAATCGGGGATGATACGGCGGATGGCCGCCACGCGATCCATATACCACTCGCGAGTGTACTTGCGGTTCATGAGTTTCAGGATACGGTCGCTGCCGCTCTGTACGGGCAGGTGGATATGCTTGCACACATTGGGCATATCGGCGATGACCTGTAGTGTGTCGTCGCTCATGTCCTTCGGGTGAGAGGTAGTGAAGCGGACGCGCATCGTGGGCACTTCCTCGGCCACGCGGCGCAGCAGCTGGGGGAATCCGATGTCTCCGGACTTGTAGGAGTTGACGTTCTGTCCCAGCAGGGTAACCTCTTTGTAGCCCTTGTCGCGGAGGTCGCGCACCTCGCGCAGGATGCTCTCGATGTCGCGGCTGCGCTCACGGCCTCGGGTGTAGGGCACAATACAATAATGGCAGAAATTGTTGCAGCCGCGCATAATACTGACGAAACCACCAATCTTGTGGCCTAGTCCGATGCGCTGAGGCACGACATCGCGATAGGTCTCCGTCGTGGAGAGCTCGATGTTCATCGCCTTATGACCCGTCTCTGCCTGTGCAATCAGGTCTGGTAGCGAGAGATAGGCATCGGGACCTGCCACAAGGTCGCAATAGTGGTGCTCGAGCAGATTTTGCTGTGCACGCTCGGCCATACAGCCCAGCACGCCGATAATCAGCGGGTTCTCATTCGTGCCGCGACCTTCTTTCTTGCGTCTGCGGCGCTCGGCATCGAGGGCTTCCAGCCGGTGGTAGATCTTCTGCTCGGCATTATCCCGCACACTGCAGGTATTGAGGAAGACGGCATCAGCCGTTTCCAGACTGTCGGTGGCTTCGTAACCAGCCATCTGCATTACGGAGGCCACCACCTCGGAGTCTGCCACGTTCATCTGGCAGCCATAGGTCTCGATATATAGTTTTTTCATCTTTTCACTTAATTTGGGTGCAAAGTTACGATTTTTATTTTATTTTTTATACCTTTGCAGCCAAATTTGAATATTTATGCCGAAAATCAGCATTTCTAAAGCCTTGTTCCTTACGGAACTACGCGACTATGTGATGATCTTCATCGCAATGATGTCCTACTGTATCGGGTGGACAATCTTCCTGTTGCCCAATGATATCACGACAGGTGGCGTGCCAGGTATCTCGTCTATAATCTTCTGGGGTATGGGTATCCCTGTGCAGTGGACGTATTTTGTCATCAACGCCGTTCTCTTGGTCGTTGCCTTGAGAATCTTGGGCTGGAAATTCTGTGTCAAGACAGTCTATGCTGTCACGGTGCTGACTGTGGCCACCACGCTCGTCACAGCCAACTATCATGGTACTTTGCTGCACGACCAGCCGTTTATGGCCTCTATCATCGGGGCTGTGTTCTGTGGCTCGGGTGTAGGGCTGGGACTGGCTTCTAACGGTTCTACGGGCGGTACTGATATCATCGCGGCTATCGTCAACAAGTACCGGGACATCTCCCTCGGACGGGTAATCCTCATCTGCGACGTGATCATTATCACCTCCTCCTATCTGGTGCTGAAGGACTGGGAGAAAGTCATCTATGGCTATGTGGTGCTCTATGTGACTGCCTTCTGTATCGACCAAGTGGTGAACAGCCGCAGAAGTTCTGTGCAGTTCTTTATTATCTCCAACAAATATAGGGAAATCGGAGAGCGCATCAATCGTGAACCCCATCGTGGCTGTACGGTGATAGATGCCCAGGGCTTCTATTCAGGTCACGACGTAAAGATGCTATTTGTGCTGGCAAAGCGTAGGCAGAGCGAGCAGATATTCCGTATCATCAATGATATAGACCCCCATGCCTTTGTCTCGCAGAGTGCCGTTATCGGTGTCTATGGCGAAGGCTTTGACCGTTTCAAGGTCTCATCGAAGAAGCCTAAACAATAGGCAGGGAGATACCATTGATTTTCTGATATACATCGAGGGCGTAGACATCCGTCATGCCGCTGATATAATCGATGATAGCCATGATACGCGTCTCGAGATCGGCTGCATGGATGCTGTATTGGCTCGATACGCGGCTGATGAGGTGCTTGGAGTAGAAACGCTCGGGATGGACGGCGGCACCAACGAACTGCTGCATCAGCGTCTGCATGATCTGATAACCCGAGAGTTCCACGTCGAGAACGGGCTTGCTCTTGTAGATCCGCACCAGCGAGAGTTTGCAACACCGCTCATAGGCTGCTTGTTGCAAGGGACTGATATGATTGATGAGACTACCCTCAAACGTGCCGTTCAGGATGTCGTCCTCATGTTCGACGAACACCTTCACGCACTCGTTCTCCAGTTTTCCGATGACACAGGCCCGCAGATAGACCACCTTCTCATTATTGTCTGTTACACCCTCCTCGATGATGCGCTCCTGGATATGCTGCTGCATGTCGGTATCGAAGAAACCCAACAGCAACTGCATGGTCTCTTCGTATGAAATAATTTTAAGTTTGTGGGCATCTTCGATATCCATGATCTCATAGCAGATATCATCGGCAGCCTCTACGAGATAGACCAGCGGATGGCGGGCGTATTTCAGCGGTTCTCCTACTTCCGACTTGCAGATAATTCCCAGTTCTTCGGCAATGCGGCGATAGGCATCCTTCTCTGTGTGGAAGAATCCGAACTTGCCTTTCTTTCCTGCTGCGGTGGAAGAGTAGGGGTACTTGACGATGCTGGCGAGTGTGGAATAAGTCATGACAAAACCTCCGGGGCGACGACCCTCGAACTGATGGGTGAGCAGACGGAAGGCATTGGCATTTCCCTCAAAGTGGATGATGTCGCTCCAGAACTGCGGATCCAGTTCGCGCTGCAGTTCAGTACCTGCCCCCTCGGTGAAGAAAGCCTGTATCGCCTTCTCGCCGCTATGGCCGAAAGGGGGATTGCCCAGGTCGTGAGCCAGACAGGCGGTAGCCACAATCTGCCCGATCTCCTGAAAGAGCGTATCCTTCAGTTCGGGATGCTTCAAGATGAGTTTCTGGGCGACGTCGTTGCCCAACGACATGCCGACACTTGCCACCTCGAGAGAGTGAGTCAGGCGATTGTGTACGAAGATGCTTCCCGGCAAAGGGAATACCTGAGTCTTGTTCTGAAGCCGACGGAAGGGAGCGGAGAAAATCAGGCGGTCATAGTCGCGTTTGAACTCCGTTCTGTCGTCGTGGCGCTCGGGGTGACGATGCTCCTGTCCGAGACGCTTATTTGATATAAGTTGCTGCCAATTCATCATAACTAGCGTGCAAAAGTAATGAATTTCACCTAAAAAACAATATTTTTTAGAGAAAAATATGGCAGTTTGAAGAGAAATCATTAATTTTGCACATTGTTTAGAAGGAATTAATACGAAATGTTGGAAATTAAAGTAGTCAACAAAGGTCATCAACCTTTACCACAATACGCCACAGTACAGAGTGCTGGAATGGACTTGCGGGCCAATCTCGATGCCCCCGTCGTGCTGAAGCCGATGGAGCGCAGACTGATTCCCACAGGACTGCATATCGCCCTGCCTGCCGGCTATGAGGCACAGGTTCGCCCTCGCAGCGGACTCGCCTTGAAGAAAGGTATCACCGTTCTGAACTCTCCCGGCACCATCGATGCCGACTATCGTGGAGAAGTGGGCGTGCTGCTCATCAATCTGTCGCAGGAAGAGTTTGTCGTCAACGACGGCGAGCGTATCGCCCAGATGGTGATTGCCCGTCATGAACAGGGGGCTTTCGTGTCAGTGGAAGTGCTCGACGAGACGGAGCGCGGTGAAGGTGGTTATGGACATACTGGTGTGAAATAATGCGGAAGACGATAATCATAGGACTGTTGATGCTACTCAGCATCGGATGCCTGGCAGATGATGTCAGCCGGCGCATCTATGACCAGTTCTTTGTAGAAGCGATGGTGCAGCGTCAGAAAGGCAATAGCGACGCGGCCTTCGACCTCTTGCGCCATTGTCAGGAGATTGATCCCGATGCGCCCGAAGTCTACTATTTCCTGAGCCAGTATTACAATCTGATGAAGGATCCGGAGTCGGCACTCGCCTGTGTGAAGCGTGCTGCGGCTCTTGCCCCTGAGAACGAAACCTATATGGAGACCTTGGCTCAGGCTTATATCCGCCAGCAGGACTACGCCAGCGCCATCCCCGTCATAGAGAATCTCTATGAACGCAACAAAGAGCATGAGGACTTGCTGGAGATGCTGTTCCAGTTGTATCAGCAGGTAGAGGACTATACCAGCGCCATCAATGTGCTGAACCGTTTGGAGCAGAACAACGGCAAGAGCGAACACCTGTCGGTTGCCAAGAGTGAGATCTATTCTAAGATGGGCGACGGAAAGGCTGTTGTGGCTGAGATGGAAGCCCTTGCCAGGCAGTTCCCCAACGACCAGAATTTCCAGGCGATGTATGGTGATGCGCTGATGATGAACGGTCACACGAAGAAGGCACTCGCCGTCTACGACAAGGTGCTGGCAGAGGAGCCCGACAACAATCGCGTGCTGATGTCGCTGCGCACCTATTATCAGTCGCTGGGCGAGACCTCCATAGTCGACTCCCTGACAGAGCGCGTGCTGATGAACGGAAATGCCTCTTCGGAAGATAAGATCCATCTGCTGCGCCAGGTGATTTCCGCCAATGAGATGAGCGGTGGCGACAGTACGCACGTGCTGAATCTCTTCCATAAGATGCTGGCCCTGCCGAAGCCCGATGCCGATATGGCTATCCTCTGTGCCTCGTATATGAATGCCAAGCAGATGCCGAAGGACACGATTGGCCGCGTGCTGAACAAGGTGCTCGAACTGATGCCCGAATATGCGGCTGCCCGTCTGCAACTCGTGGGCTATGCCTGGGAGGCCGACGATATGGACCGCGTGATCACCCTTTGCAAGGATGCCCGACAGTATAACCCCGACGAGATGGCTTTCTACTATTATCAGGGTGTGGCCTATTACAAGCGCGACAGTCTGGATCAGGCGCTCTCTGCCTTCCAGAACGGCATCGGCGTGATTACCGAGGAAAGCAATCCTGATATCGTATCCGATTTCTATGCCGTCATGGGCGATATCCTCCACCAGAAGGGCCTGGCAGAAGAGGCTTTCGCTGCCTACGACTCCTGTCTGCAATGGAAGGACGACAATATCGGATGCCTGAACAATTACGCCTATTACCTCAGTGAGCGTGGCGAACAGCTTGACAAGGCTGAGGTAATGAGCTACAAGACCGTCAAGGCAGAGCCGAAGAATTCTACCTATCTGGATACCTACGCCTGGATACTCTTTATGCAGGAGCGCTATTCGGAAGCAAAGATATATATCGAGCAGGCATTGCAGAATTTGGATGACTCGCTCAATAATGAAGTGATTATCGAACACGCAGGCGATATCTATGCCTTGAACGAAGATATCGACCGTGCGCTGGATCTCTGGCGTGATGCTCAGACGAAGAAGCCTGAGGATCAGTTACTATTAAGGAAAATCAAACAAAAAAAATATTTAAGAGAATGAAACTGTACAGAATTGTGAAAGTTGCCATGTTGGCATTACCGTTAGTGTTTGCTGCTTGTGGATCTCACAAGAAAACTATTAAGACTCCGGTCAGCATGACACCCGATGTGAGAGAGCGTGTAAACTTTATCTCGAGTGTTCAGAAAAACGCTCAGACAGCGAAGTTTATCACTTCGAAAGTGAAGTTTTCTGTGGAGGTAGGCCCTCAGAAGCTGACATTGACAGGAAACCTGAAGATGAAGCGCGACGATGTCATTCGCCTGCAGTTGATGGCCTTCGGCTTCGTTGAGGCTGGACGCATCGAGATGACCAAGGAGTATGTGCTCATCATGGACCGTATCAACAAGCAGTACCTGAAGGCACCTTGGATGTCGGTAGATTTCCTCCGCAACAGCGGACTGAACTTCAACACCCTTCAGGCGCTCTTCTGGAATGAGCTCTTCATGCCTAATCTCGCCAAGACTGAGAAGATCTCGAATGACTCGCTGGCTACGTTCAACACCATCGAGAGCGGCGACGACATGATTATCAGCCTCGAGGAGGGTAAGATGGACTACAGCTGGCTGGCCAGCAAGCAGTCGGCACTCATCAAGATGGCCAATATCCTTTATAAGGACAGGTTCAATGGCAATTCACAGCTGAACTGGGACTACGATCAGTTTGAGAAGCTCAACAAGACGCTTTATCCCAGAAAGCACGCCATCACGCTGAATACTGCTGATAAGGAAGTGAAACTGGGTATGACGCTGAATTACATTGGCGCTGACACCGAATGGGAACCTCGTACAGAAATCTCTAACAAATATCGTGAGGTGACGGTGGATGAAATCCTGCGCCGCTTCATGGCCCTCTAATTATAGCCGGATTTTAGTGTGAAGCGACTCTTTATCCTCTGGATTCTGGCTTGCTTAGTGGCGGTTGCTCCTGCTCAACAGACGCGTAAGACGTCTACGCAGCGAAGGACAACCACCACTAAGTCGCGTACGGCTGCCAAAAAGACTACCCCACAGAAAAAGAAGACAACCCAGAAAAAAAGGAAGACGACAAAGAAGCCTGGGGTAACGGTCAACAGCCTGAAGAGCGAGCAGACGCAGGTCAGAAAGGAGATTAAAGAGCAAGAGCGTCGTCTTCGGGCCAACGAGCAGGATGTGCAGAAACGACTGCAGAACCTGATGGTGATTAACAACGAGATTGCCGACAAGCGCAAGACCATCGATACCATCCGTCATGACATTACCCGTCTGGATGTGGATATCCAGACGCTGCGGGCGCAGCTGAAGATGCTGGAGCAGGAACTCGTCGATCGTAAGCAGCGCTACAAGCAGTCCATGCGCTATATGCATCGCACCAGAAGCATCCAGAGCCAGATGCTGTTTGTCTTCAGCGCCAAGAATTTCTCGCAGATGTATCGCCGCCTGCGCTTCGTGAGAGAGTATGCTGCCTATCAGCAGGCTCAGGGCGAAGCCGTTATGTCGATGCAGACGCAAGTGGAGGAGGCTTACAAGGAACTCGCCAGTACGAAGCGCCAGAAGAATGCCTTGCTAAGTCGCGGCGAACAGGAAAAGCGTTCGCTCGAGAACAAGCAGGTAGAGCAGCAGAAGGTGGTCACCTCGCTGAAGAAAGAGCAGAAGACCATCCAGGGCATCATCGACAAGCAGAAGAAGCGCGATGCCGAACTGAACGCACAGATCGACAGGATGATTGCCGAAGAGATAGCCCGCGCCAAAGCCCGTGCTGAGGCTGAGGCCAAGCGCAAGGCTGCCGAGGAGGCTGCCAGGAAGCGTGCCGAGGAACTGGCAAGGAAGAAAGCCGCCGCCGAGGCTGCTGCCCGTGAGAATGCCCGCAGAATCGCTGAGGCCAAGGCCCGCGAGGAGAAGGCAAAGGCTGCTGCCCGAGCTGCCGCCAAGAAGAGTGCCGAGGAGAAAGCCCGTGCTGAGCGTGCTGCCCGAGAGGCTGAGAATGCCCGTCGCGAGGCAGAGTTGAAAGCCCTGAACGAGAAGAAGGCGCATGAGCGCGAAGTGGCCGAGGTCAAGAAATCCTCTACCGTTAATTATACCGTATCCTCAGAGGATCGTCGCCTGAGCGGCAGTTTCGAGAGCAACAGGGGCCGTCTGCCGATGCCGTTGGCCGGTGGCTATCACATCGTGCATCGCTTTGGTACGAATACGGTGAACGATGTCAAGGGTCACGTCACGCTCGATAAGAAAGGTATCGACCTGAAGGGACAGCCAGGTGCAGCCGTTCGTTGCATCTTCGATGGTGAGGTGTCGGCTGTGTTCGGCTATTCCGGCACCACCGTTGTCATTATCCGTCACGGCAGCTATCTGTCAGTCTATTGCGATCTGGCTTCCGTCAGTGTCAGTCGCGGCCAGAAGGTCAGCGCCCGCCAGACGATCGGAAAACTGGGCTCCGACGGTATGATGCAGTTCCAGTTGCGTAAGGGTAACACCAAGCTGAATCCCGAAAGTTGGCTCTCACGGTAGCCTATCTGCCACGATAGCACCTATCTGCCAAAAGACAGACTGAGGCGATGACCACATACACCATCGCCACTTGCAGCAGCGATGGGTGCAGGCCGTCGATGCTCGCTCCGGGAATGGCTGCCATCTTCGTCAGGATGGTGTTCTGCCAGCCGACAATATATATTAATATGTACGCGAGCGAGGGCACCACCATCACCGTCAGCGACAGCATGATGATCAGCGTGGCCGCAGGCACCACGATAAAGTTCGTCAGCAGGAAGCACACCGAGAAGCGCCAGAAGTAGTAGGCTATCAGCGGTGCAACGCCCAGTTGGGCGGCTACGGAAACGGCCGTCATGCCCCAGAGCCACTTCAGGCAGCGATGCGACTGCAGATAGGCCTGCGACACGAAGCGATCCGTCAGCGGCACGACAACCAATATTGCCAGTACAGCCATGAACGACAGCTGAAACCCCACGTCGAAGAGCGACTGCGGATTCACCGTCAGCACCACGATTGCCGTAAAGGCCAGCGTGTTGACTGACATCCGCTCGCGATGGCCGAGCGAGCATAAGGCATAGACGCTCAGCATCAGGGCAGAACGGACGACGCTCGTGGGCAGCCCTACGAGAAACACGAACGCCCAGATGCTCAGCACCAGCAGCACTTGCATGAGGCTCCGCCAGCGGCTGAATACGAACAGCGACAGAAACCCGTAGATGATGCCCAGATGCAGGCCGCTCAAGGCCAGAACGTGCGAGGCACCAGTCACGGCATACACCTCCTTCAGTTCCTGCGTCAAGGCCGATTTGTCGCCGAGGGTCATTGCGGCCACAACGGCATAGGCCGCCTCGTCATCCACTCGAATCCTCTCGAGCAGGCGGCTGCGGAGTTTCAGGAAGTAGAGCCGTGTGCGCTCCAGCCGTGAGACGTGCGCCAGCGACACTTCCGCCTTCTGCCATTTCCACCCGGCCACGAAGGTAGAGCCCGTAAACCCGTGAATCTCCAGATAGCGCCGATAGTCGAACGTGCCCCTGCGCCAGTCGCTGTTCTGCCGGATACGCGAACGGATTCTCAGTCCGTCGCCGATCCTCACGCTGCAACTCCGCCCATCCTTATGCAGATAGCACTTCAGCCGCCGCCCGCTTTCCGTCAGCAGGATATCCACAGCAACGGTCTTCGGCTTCTCCACAGGCTCGCTGACCACCACAGCCTCGTAGCTCACCTCTCCCTCAGGCCAATCTACGCGCAGCAAACGCTGCTGACGATCGACCAACAGCCACCCTAACAGCACAAAACACACCATCACCGCCACCGACTGCGCCAAAGCCCACCGCCACAGCAGCAGTGTCAAAATCACCGCTGCCGCCAATAATCCCCATAACGGCACGGGTGCAGTCACATATGCACCAACCACGATTCCCACCATCATACTGCATGCTGGGAGCACCAAGGGCGACTTGTTTCCAATCAAACGGCTTTTCATAACCTCAGATTTAACAGTTCAGTTTCCTTACGAGAAACCCCTCCTAGTCTTACGACTGAAGGATTCCACTGCAAAGATAAGGAAAAAAGCGCAAGCAGGCAAGACTTTTTCCGTTTTTTTTGATGTCATGTCATTGGTGATTCGCTATAGCCGGTAGTCAGAATCGTCTTTTGCATTTTTTTGTTCAAATATCCTCCACTTCCACCAAAATCACCAAATGCCTAGTATATAAAGGCGTTTTCGTTGGTGGAGGTATGGTTTGTATCCTCCACCTATCCTCTACCATTTCATACGATGACAAACGGGTGATCGCATTACGGCAAAGCATTATTTTGCTTACGACAAACTGGTCGTTACATTACGACAACCTAGTAGTTTCTCGTAAGTGAACTGATAAATTCTCTAGAGAATTTAAAGCTTTGCTACTTTCCAACTTTATGCTTAGACGCAGTAAATCAATAGTTTGTCGTTTTGTAAGCCATTCGTGTGTCGCATGTAAAGCCAATTTCAAATATGTCATTATCACAGTTTCGAAAGGCTCTCGCATAGATATACATTTTGAGGGTTAAAATTTCTTATATCACCGCAAAGGTAAGAATAAAACAGTAATTCTCCAAATTATTCGCAATATTTTAGTACCTTTGCAGCCGAAAATATAGAAAGACTTAGATGGAAATGATCAGTTTGCCCTTGTGGGTGTGGATTTTGTTTTATGTGTTGGTGTTCATCATGCTGTGGATCGACCTGAAGTCGTTCGGAAAGAATGGGCAGCATGAGGTGGGTGTCAGCGAGGCGCTGAAGATGACGGCCGTGTGGATCGGTGTGTCGTTGGTGTTCTGTGGCGGCATCTATCTGCTCTATCCGGGCGATGCGCATGAGAAGGCGATGGAGTTTCTGGCTGGCTATCTGATAGAGAAATCGCTGTCGATGGACAATCTGTTCGTGTTTCTGATGCTCTTCTCGTTCTTCGGCGTGGAGCGGAAATACCAGCATGAGGTGCTCTTCTGGGGTATCTTCGGTGCCTTGGTGCTGAGGAGTGTGTTCATCTTTGCCGGTACGGCGATGATTGCGCGCTTTGAGTGGATACTGGGACTCTTCGGGCTCTTCCTGATTTATACGGGCATCAAGATGTTCGGCCACAACGATGAGGAGCAGGTGGATCCCTCGAGGAACATCTTTGTGAAACTCTTCAAGAAGTTCTTCCCCGTGACGGACAAGATGCACGAGGACAGATTCTTCATCATCGAAAACGGCAAGCGCCTGGCAACGCCGCTTTTCATCACGCTGCTGGTGATCGAGACGACGGATGTGGCCTTTGCCGTTGACTCAATCCCTGCTGTGTTCTCCGTCTCGAGAGACCCGTTCATCGTGCTCACGTCGAACATTTTCGCTATCCTCGGCCTGCGAGCCCTCTATTTCGCGCTTGCTGCCGTAGCCAAATATTTCACTTATCTGAAATACGGTCTGGGCATCATCCTGAGTTTCGTGGGTGTAAAAATGCTGCTGGAACTGAAAGATATCGAGATCCCCACTCCCATTTCGCTGGCTATCATATTCGGCGTGCTGGTGCTGTCGATGGGGCTCTCTGTGATTATATCAAGAAGAAAAGCCTGAAAAAACTTGGCGGTTTAATCAGAAGTTTGTAACTTTGCAGACATGGAGACTAAAAACTATACCAATGACGCAGTAGAACTGCTGAAGGAACTGATTGCGATTCCTTCCGTCAGCAGGAGTGAGGACAAGGCAGCCGACAAACTGTCAGAGTATCTGAACCGCTGGGGTTTGCCCCACGGAA
Source organism: uncultured Prevotella sp. (assembly GCA_900314995.1). GTDB lineage: Bacteria > Bacteroidota > Bacteroidia > Bacteroidales > Bacteroidaceae > Prevotella. The sequence continues at coordinate 6,943 of OMXK01000018.1, read as the reverse complement.
GGGAAGGCAACAACCTGTGGGTGGGCTGTCCGGATTGGGATAACAATCGTCCGACGCTGATGCTGAATGCCCATATCGACACGGTGAAGCCTGTGGCTTCTTGGACGCGTGATCCTTTCCTGCCAGTTCAGGAGGGAGACTTGATATATGGTCTCGGCTCCAATGATTGCGGCGGTGGCCTTGTGGCTACCCTGCAGGCTTACCGCATCATGCTTCATCGCCAGCGGAACTACAATATCCTGTGGGTGGCCTCTGCCGAGGAGGAGATTTCGGGCGATAACGGCTTTACCCGCGTGCTTCCGCTGCTGCCTAAGATCGACGTGGCGATTGTGGGAGAGCCGACAAGTCTGCAGCCTGCCATTGCGGAAAAGGGGCTGATGGTGATTGACGGCTATGCCCACGGGAAATCAGGCCACGCTGCCAGGAACGAGGGCGTGAATGCCATCTATGAGGCGCTGGACGACCTGGTGTGGTTGCGCGACTATACATTCCGCAAGGAGAGCAGGCTGCTGGGGGCTACCAAAATGTCGGTAACGGTTATCGAGGGCGGCACGCAGCACAATGTGATTCCCGATACACTCCATTTTATTATAGATGTACGCACGAATGAATTCTACCAGAATGAGTTCGTGTTTGAATTCCTCAAGAAGAAGATGACGAAATGTGAGCTGCATGCCCGTTCATTCCGTCTGCATTCTTCGAGTATCCCTGAAGAGCATCCGCTCGTCAGGAGATGTGTTGAACGCGGCCTGAAACCCTTTGGTTCTCCCACCTTGAGCGATCAGGCACTGATGCCTTTCGCATCGTTCAAGCTGGGCCCAGGAGACTCAAGCCGCTCTCATTCTGCCGATGAATTCATAAGAGTTTCGGAAATCGAACAAGCCATAGAGACATACGTCTACCTGCTTGAAGGACTGCAACTCTAGGCATCAGCTTACATATATCCTAACCAGCGGAGGATGTCGTTGAGGTTTGCGACAACCATCAGGAGTATCAGGATGCCGAAGCCCACATATTCTGCCCTAATCATAAAGGTCTCAGAGGGCTTGCGGCGCGTAATCATCTCATAGAGCAGGAACAGTACGTGTCCGCCATCGAGAGCAGGGATAGGCAGGATGTTCATGAAGGCAAGGATGATCGACAGGAAAGCCGTCATCTTCCAGAACATATACCAGTCCCACATGGGCGGGAACAGACTGCCGATTGCTCCAAAACCACCAAGAGACTTGGCACCGTCGGCGGTGAAGACATACTTCATATCGCCGACATAGCCCGCCAGCACGTTCCAACCGTACTTAATGCCTGCAGGGAAACTCTCAAGGAAGCCGTATTCCTTCGTGACGGGCTCATAGATGCCCGCAAGGCTCTTGACGAAGAAACCCAGCTTGAGCTCTGGCGTCAGGATGACGTTGGCTGTATCGCGGATCATGGCCTTCTCTGCCGTTTTCTCATCGGCACCGCTCATAACGAGGCCTTCGCGCTCATAGACGATGGTAGTCGTACGTACCTTCAGACTGTCGGCAGAGGTCTTGGCCGCGGTCATCATATCTTCCAGAATGCCGAGCTGGTCGGTAAACTCGTTATAACTGTCGACGGCATTACCATTGATGGCAACAAGGCGGTCGCCTTTCTGCAGGCCGATTTTGGCAGCGGGCGTATCAGCCATCACGCTGTCGACTTCGGCAGGAATCAGTGGACGAACAAACGAGGGTTCAGCCTTTAGCATCCCCAGGAGATTGATATCCCCAGGCAGATTCAGACTCATGGCCTTGCCACCGCGGATGAGATCGACGCGACGGGCCTCGCTGAGGTCGCGATACAGATCGGCAGAGAAATCCTTGAACTCACCCTTCTCTGTGCCGACGAGGATATCGCCGTCCTGGAAACCATACTGCTTGGCCTCGGTATTGAACTTCATACCGTAGGTCATGTTCTTCACCGGGATATAGGTGTCACCCCAGTGAAAAAGGATCATCGAGTAGATGAACAGAGCCAGCAGGAAATTGACAAGCACGCCGCCAATCATGATTAACAACCGTTGCCAAGCGGGTTTCGCACGGAACTCCCAAGGCTGTTCGGGCTGCTTCATCTGCTCGGTATCGAAACTCTCGTCGATCATACCTGCAATCTTACAATAGCCGCCCAAAGGCAGCCAGCCTACACCATACTGGGTATCGCTGTTTTTTGGCTTCCATTTGAAGAGACTGCCATCCCATTTCCAGATGCTCGGGTCGAAAAACAGATAGAACTTCTCGACGCGCACGCCGAAAAGCTTAGAAAAGAAGAAATGGCCCCCTTCATGGAGCAGCACCAGAAGTCCGATTGCAAGCATAAACTGCAACAGACGAATCATAAATATATCCATAATCTTTTTACCTTATTTACACTTTTACTTTTTCATCAGTTCAGCTGCGATGCGGCGTGCCTCTGCATCAGTCGCAATATAGGTGTCGTAGCTGGGGTTCTTGTCAAATGTGGCGCGCTGCATGGTCTCTGCGATAATGTCGCCCATCTCAAGGAAACCGCACTTGTCCTCAAGGAATCCGCGGTTCACAATCTCGTTGGCCGCATTGACGATGCAAGGCATGTTGCCGCCCTTGTCGATAGCCTCGAAGGCCAGTGCCAGACAGCGGAATTTGTTCAAGTCGGGCTCGAAGAAATCCAGATGCTGGGCCTTGAAAAGGTCGAGCCGTTCGCCGCTTAGGTGCAGACGCTGTGGGAACGAGAAGGCATACTGTATAGGCAGACGCATATCGGGTACGCCGAGCTGTGCTTTGACAGAACCGTCCTGGAACTGTACGGCACTGTGTACAATCGACTGCGGGTGAACCAGGACCTGAATCTGCTTGGCATCGACGCCAAAGAGCCACTTGGCCTCAATGACCTCGAAGCCCTTGTTCATCATCGAAGCAGAGTCGATGGTGATCTTGGCACCCATATCCCAAGTGGGGTGCCTCAGGGCATCAGCCTTTGTTACGTGAGCGATTTCCTCCATTGATTTCAGACGGAACGGACCGCCAGAGGCCGTAAGCAGAATCTTCTCAATGGGGTTCTGATCTTCGCCTACAAGACTCTGGAAGATGGCAGAATGCTCGCTGTCGACGGGCAGGATCGGTGTGTGATACTGCTGAGCCAGTTGGAGAATCAGTTCACCAGCTACCACAAGTGTCTCCTTATTCGCCAGACAGATAGTCTTGCCTGCCTTGATGGCATGGATGGTGGGGTTAAGCCCTGCAAAGCCGACCATCGCGGTGAGCACCATGTTGATGGGGCCAGCCTCGACAATCTCGTCGAGCGCCTTGGCACCAGCATATACCTTGACCTCGGGCATATCGCTCATCAGCGATTTCAGTTCATCGTAACGCTGCTCGTTGGCAATCACAATGGCAGCAGGCTTGAACTTGTGTGCTTGCTCTGCCAGCAGTTCCACTTTATTGTTGGCGGTCAGACAATAGACCTCATACAAGTCACTATGTTCCTCAATAACCTCAAGGGCTTGTGTCCCTATCGACCCCGTAGAGCCGAGAATAGCTATTTGTTTCTTCATAATTCTAGAATGCCTTCCGGCAGATTGATTTCTATTTGATGTTTCTTTGTATCTACATTGGTAATCAGTTCCTCTGAGGCAGGAATCAGCTTGCCGTCTTCGAGCTCGAACAGGATGTTGATCGTAGAATCGTCAACAGCAGCTATCGTGCCAATATCTGCCCCCGTTTCGGCATCTGTCAGTTTGTAGCCAATGATCTCTGCCCATGAAATGTGCTCGCTGTCTTCGTCGGACTGGTCTCTTTTGAAATACACATCGCACCCCGTCAGTTCCCGGGCACGTTCCTGAGAGTCGATACCGTCGAACTTCATGAGCGCGTTGCTATCGGTCTTGAACCGGTATTCCTCAATAAAGAAAGGTACGAGGATGCCGTCGATGTCGAGAATGAGGTAATCGGCATCCGTGCGGTCGAACACATCATCGTCAAAGAGAAACGATATTTCTCCTTTGACACCGTGGGTTTTTCCCAGTTTGCCAATCTTATAGACCTCTTCTCTTCTAATCATGCTCTGTTAATTTTAGCGCCCAGGGCATTGAGCCTCTCCTCAATATGTTCGTAACCGCGGTCTATCTGCTCAATGTTGTCGATACGGCTAGTTCCTTTGGCACTCATGGCTGCAATCAGCAGGGCGATACCTGCTCGGATGTCAGGACTCGACATACGGCCTCCGCGAAGGGTAATCTTGCGGTCATGGCCTACGACAACGGCGCGATGCGGGTCGCAGAGAATAATCTGTGCACCCATGTCGATGAGCTTATCGACGAAGAACAGACGGCTCTCAAACATCTTCTGGTGGAACAGCACAGAGCCTCGTGCCTGAGAAGCCACCACGATGAGTACGGACAGGAGGTCGGGAGTCAGTCCTGGCCATGGGGCATCGGCGAGCGTCATGATCGTACCGTCGATGAACGACTGTATCTCGTAATGCTTCTGCCTTGGAATGAAGAGGTCGTCACCATCAACTTTTATCTTCACACCCAGTTTGCGGAACGCGTCAGGAATGATGCCGAGGTTGCTGATGGAGACATCCTTAATGCGGATGCCATCGCCACACATCGCTGCCATACCGATGAAAGATCCCACCTCAATCATATCAGGCAGTATCTTGTGCTCACCGCCATGCATGATTTCCACGCCGTTGATTGTCAGTAGGTTAGAACCGATGCCGCTAATCTGAGCACCCATCTGGTTAAGCAGATGACAGAGCTGCTGTACGTAGGGTTCGCAGGCAGCATTGTAGATGGTGGTCGTGCCTTTGGCAAAGACGGCTGCCATAATGATGTTGGCAGTTCCAGTCACTGAAGCCTCGTCGAGTAGCATATAGGAACCCTTGAGCCGTTTGGCGGCAATCTCGTATACATTCCTGCCTTCGATGCGGTTGAACTTGGCACCGAGTTTCTCGAATCCAAGGAAATGAGTGTCGAGACGACGTCTTCCAATCTTATCACCACCGGGTTGGGCTATTACGGCCTTACCCATTCTTGCCAGCAGAGGTCCGATCATCAAAACACTGCCCCGAAGTTCAGCACAGCAATTGACGAACTCGTCGCTCTCAAGGTATTTGAGATTCAGGTCGTCAGCCTGAAAAGTGTAGTCGTTGGGACTTAACCGCTGTACTTTCACGCCGATGTCCCTGAGCAATTGGATCAGATTGTTGACATCACGGATATCAGGAATGTTGTGAATCGTTACTTCCTCTTTTGTCAGTAACGAGGCACAGATAACCTGCAAGGCTTCATTCTTTGCGCCCTGAGGGATAATTGTGCCGCTTAGCAGATGTCCGCCTTCGATGATGAATGATGCCATTCTGGTTTATTTCTTTTTCTTGTTCTTCTTGCTGTCGTCTGTGATGATCTGTTTCTCGAACCTAAATGTATTCAGGTCGATTTGTATCACGCCGTCAGTATAATGTGCCAGATCGCTGGCCACTCGTTCGTCCTCAGCAGAACCATGCCCCCATGTAATCAGGTCGCGCTTCATCTGATTGGCTGTGTAATAGGTGAGGGCATCGCGCTCCTCTCCGGCAGGCATTGTCTTCAGCTTCTCAAACAATTCCTCGATCAGTTTGCCGTAATGGCGCAGTTTCATACCTTCTTTTGGCAAGGGGATGGGCTTGGGCTTATTGTGAATCTTCTCGGCAGCAGCCACGTCAAAGGGCCAGTCGATGTCGAGCTGCTTACGGCTCATCAGATACAGATGGTCCCATAATGTCTGACGGTAATCGGCATTGTTCTTTAGTTGGGGTACCTTTGTCTCCATCATCTTAACGATGGCTTGGGCACAAAGCTGTCGCTCCTGCTTGTCTTGTAGGCCAATGGCATGATCTACCATCTTCTGGATCTCACGTCCGTATTCCGGCATCACAAGTTTCTCACGTTGCGTGTTGTAGTCTAATCCTTTTATATTCATATCGTTACAATAATTTCTTGGGTAATTTGGCTACGAAATCTTTCAAGTAGTAGGGCACGAAATAGGCCACATCTTCGAACTGCTCGTTCAGATAGCGCTTTTCTGCCAGGGGCTGCATCCATTTTGCCAGCGGCTCAATTCCGTCTATCAGATGGGCATTTGGATGGTTTATCGTGCTTATGCATTTCTTGGCTCCGTTGCCAAAGAAATACACGGGGTGCTCGTCAAGATACTCCTTGTAGGTGTTCTCGTCTACGATGTCTGCTCTGATTTCTCTGACAGTTCTCAATCCGCGATCATAAATGCCGGCATAGACCTCCATCCTCCTGGCATCGAGCATCGGGCATAGCAGCGCGTCTTCCTCAGGAATCTCACGGAGCAATATGGGCACGCAAAGGAGTTCGAGCGTTGGTACGGCTATCAGTTTTAAATCCCGACCATAACAGATGCCCTTGGCCATTGATACGCCGATACGCAGACCTGTATACGAGCCGGGACCGCAACTGACGGCTACGGCATCGAATGGGATGGCATGGTTGTCGGTAAAAGAAAGTGCTTCGTCAACCATGGTGCCCAGCCGTTCCGCATGATTCGGACCGCTGTGGTCTTCCTGATGGAAAATGACCTGCGAGTCTTCTGAAACGGCTACAGAGCAAACGTCCGTACTGGTTTCTATATGTAGTATAGTCGACATACTTCTTTTGATTCTTATATTAATAAGGTGCAAAGGTACGCATTTTTCTGTCAATAGCCGTCTTTTTATCAGAAATTAACTAAGAAAGGTGTTTTGGAGGCTAAGAAGGCAGCGCAAAGTTTCATACTTTTCCTCGCGCATAATATATAATAAGGTGTAGGCTGAAATGTGTCTTGATATTCGTCAAGAGTGCGATAAAAATGCATCTAAAATGCAATTTTTCTTCCGAAAAGTTTTGTTGGTTCGGAAAATCTTCGTACCTTTGCACCCGCTAAACGAGAAACGGTGTTTC
>OMXK01000021.1 GCA_900314995.1 uncultured Prevotella sp. | reverse complement strand
CCTGCGATTGACAACCTTGCGTTGTCGGGATGAGGCGACTCGAACGCCCGACCCCTACGTCCCGAACGTAGTGCGCTACCAACTGCGCTACATCCCGATTTTGCGGGTGCAAAGGTAGTGCATTTTTTTGAAATACGTGCATGAAATGCGATAAATTTTCAAAATGAGGGGTAAAATGCCCCTCATTTCGTTCTATCGTTTGGCGTATGCCTTTAGGAATGTGGCATATTCATCGCAGCGGGTGACATAACTGCTCAACTCTGAATTATGTTGTTTTGCGAAGTCTGCAAAAGCTGCGAACGACTTATACTGTGCACTCTGTGGATTTGGTTTGTGGTCGTACTCATAGGTCTCATCGTTCCACACACTGTCGTACCAGGGTGAATCATTCATATAGACGTAGGCTTTGGCAAACATCACTTTCTCTTTCAGCAGGAAATCCTTCGGGTCACCTGCTTTCTGAAGATATGAGGCAGCTTTGGCTGCAAGGTCTACTTCGTTGACACGAACAGTATCCATCACACTCTTGCCGTCATGCATCAGGAACCAGCAATCACCCGTAAAGCTGGCTTGGGCATAGCGTACAGCCAGTTCGTAATATTGTTTCTTCAGCTCTTCACCAGACAGGATGTTCAACTCGCCTTCCTTCTTCTGCATATCTTTGGAGAAGGCAAGTTTCGGATTGGCACCAATCCTCCACTCTCTGTCGCTGTAAGTTGTCTCGCCCTTCAGCCACTGGCGCTTAATCCAAGGACCGATATCGTACCTGCGGTTAGCTGCATAGACGGCATAGCCCTTCTTGTTGTAATAAGATTCAGGGATGTCTTTCAGCCACATGATAGCTTTATCCCATTGGCACAGACGCATATATTTTGTACCGATCAAGTCTTCAAGGGCATACGCCTCTTTTGTCAGGTGTGTTTTCAGATATTTGTCAAGATCTGTTTGAGGGGTCTTGAGGGTATAGAGGAAGTACTTCTCCAGTTTTTCCACCTTCATGGTGTCGATACATGCGTCGTATTTCCAACTGTTTCCTTCCCGAAGCAAGGCAATAGCCCTTTCGGGATGGCTTTCGTAGCGCTTCACAAGTACCTGGTGGGTAATACGGGTGTGTGCATTGCCATAATGCCATTCGTGTTCGTTCTCCTTCTCTTTCTGCGACAGCCATTCCAGTTCTTTCGCCAGCCAATTGTCATACTCCTGACTCTCTGGAGCTTCCGCTAGTGAGATATAGAGGTTGAGAATACGGGCATTGTCCTGCATACGTTCCGTGCCATCATTCATCTTGACTGCCTCCTGAATATCGGAATAAGCCTGTTTCTTGTTGCCGTACATGTATTCCAACCAAGCCTTGGCGCTCTGCCAGAGGATAGGTGTCTCGGTCTTTCCTTCCTTAACGACCTGTTCGCAAAAGTGAAGCATCTGTGTAGCCTCCTTCTTGGAAATGTCGCGTATGAAGAGCTTGCCGCCGATTCCTTCGGCATTGGGATTTGTCGCATCGTCGGCCTCCTGGGCATTGTTCACAAAGTCCTGCAGCAGGAAAGGCAGTACTTTTGCATTTGGATTCTTCATGTATTCCTCATGGATGGCGGCATACGAGCGTTTCAGGTAGTACAGGGTCATCAGACTATTGTAGTCGCCCATCTCGGCAAACAATTCTCCAGCCTTGGCTTCCTGGCCTGTCTTATATAATGCACCAGCATAGATGTTCTTCATCATGTCCTTGTAGACAGTCTCGATGTATTGGCTGGCGGTCTGCTCCCAAAAGTCAACATTCTCCTGATGTCTTTTCAGCAGCATGTTGCAGCGCATGAAGAGCAGGGCATGCTGAGAGCGCAGACGGGTCTTCAGTTTACTCTGTGCATAGGTGCGGATGGCTTGTAGCATCTTGTTACGCTCGGCAAGTTTCTCCTTCGTCGGATAGTCCCATACCTCGTATGACACTTCGCGGGCACAGTCGAGGTATTTGTCTAGGTTCTGCACGTAGCTCACCATCAGCGCATCGTTTTTAGCTTGGGCCGCTTTGATGATTTCATCTGCCTGGAACCAGAAATACTCATCGTCACCTATCCCGAGATAGGTCTTCCAGTTCTTTCTGGTGATGTCGTCCATACGGTCGCTGAAATCATTTTTTTGATAGACGCTGAACAAGTAGTAGTTGGTTGTCCATCCTCCGGCACAGGCCAGCATGGGCAAGACCATCATGGCCAGCAGATTAGTGATGATAAATCTCTTCATAGGTTTCTGGTTTATATCTGTTAATGTTTGTTTTGTCCAAATGATAGGTGATGATGCTGCGTTTTAATCCTTCACGCCTTTGCTCCACGGCCTGTTTTACTTTTAGAATCTCCTCGGCTTCAACCTTGTGTTCGATATGTACGCCGTTGATGATGCGAAGCCAGCTGAATACCGGGTAGGCTGCTGCCAGTGGCAGGGGGTAGTTGTCGAGGGATTTCAGATAAGGTGAAACGTCGTGAATGTCAAGGATGGGGTTACGCTCCATCCATTTCCTGGGGTCGCCTGTATTATAGAGCATCAGTACACCATAGTCCACTGGCGGTGCCTTCATTGAGAGCTGGTGCAGTCGGATGGTGGTGGAGAGCTGGTGTCCCCAAGCTTCCTTGACCTCTTTCAGGAACTGGTAATAGACAGGCAGGCTGTTGATGGTATAATCGCAATCGATTTGTATCTCCTTGACATCCATGATGTCGTTGGTCTCGTTCATCTGCCTTATGCGTTTTACTACTTTCTCGGCTAGTCCTTGATGTTGCTGATGCATACAGTTCTCCGTGATGTAGATTGTTGGGATCATCTCAATACCCTTTGGCAGTGTATCAGAGAAGGAGATGGTCGCATTCGGCATGGGATCCAGACTTCTTGTGGAGTCAATTACGACATCGAAATAGCGGCAGTACACTTTAGTGATATGATACTGTTTCAGAAATGCCATCTCCGTAGAGTCGAATCTCAGGTCTGTGCGCCAGTAATATACGGCATTTCCCTGTTCTCGCATTTCCTGCTCCTGACAGCTGATGGTCAACAGGCAGAGCAGAAAACAAATCCATAAGGCTCTCTCTCTCATTCTTACAGCAGTTCAGGCAGTTGGAACAGTTTGTTGCTGTTGCTGCCTTTGATGAGGATATAGAACCCTTCTGGACAATGTTCCTTGATGGCAGCTTTCACTTCCTCTGTATCATGGAATTTTCGGAAAGAGCAGGGAATGTCACGGAAATTGTCCCCCACGAGCCATACTTCATCAAAGCCGGCAGCCTCAAGATAACTGACGAGCTGACGGTGTTCCTTGTCACTGTCGGCTCCCAGTTCTCCCATCTGTCCCAGGATAGCCATCTTATGGTCTGCCTGCATCAGCGAGAAATTCTCAAGGGCAGCCTGCATCGATGAAGGATTAGCATTATAAGCATCAACGACAAGGTGGTTTTTTGCCGTTACGGTCATTTGTGAACGGTTGTTTGATGGCACATATTTCTCGAGTGCTTCACAGATTTTCTTCCGTTCAACACCGAAATTGATACCTACAGCAATAGCAGCCAACAGATTGTCGATGTTATAGGAACCAATCAACTGTGTCTGTACCTTGTGCCACTTTGTGCTGCGGCCTTCCTCTTCAAGAACCATCAGCGGCTCACGCCAACGGAACTTCAGGAACGGATCGCAGGCGATAATCTCACCACTGATACAATTGTATTGCTTCTCAGGGTCGGTAGAATAGGGCGAGAGCCATATCTCTTCTTCTTCACCAATCTGGTCGATGAGATGCTCGTTGTCGGCATTGATGAAGATAAGACTGTCTTTCCTGCTGCGCAGGAAATCGTAAAGTTCGCATTTGGTTTTAATTACACCTTCGAACGAGCCGAAGCCCTGCAAGTGGGCACGACCAACGTTGGTAATCAGTCCGCAAGTAGGTTCAGCGGTCTCAGCCAGTGTCTTGATGTCGCCAGGGTGACTGGCACCCATCTCAATCACGGCTATCTCGTGCTCCTTGTTCAAACGGAACAGCGTCTTGGGTACACCTACATCATTGTTAAAGTTGCCCTGGGTGTAGAGCACATTGTATTTCTGTGAGAGCACAGCGGCAATAAGCTCCTTGGTGGTGGTCTTGCCGTTGGTGCCTGTGATACCGATTACGGGGATATCGAACTGGCGGCGATGCTCGCGGGCCAGGTCCTTGAAAGTCTGCAGCGCATCATCAACTAGGATGATTCGCTTAGCTAGACTATCTAGAGGGTCTAGGTTATCTAGAACACTTGCTTCATCTACGATGGCATAAGCACAGCCTTTTTCGAGTGCCTGCAAGGCGAACTTATTACCATTAAACGACTCACCTTTCAGTGCCAGAAAGATGCTTCCTTCGGGGCAGTCACGACTATCGGTTGTGATGCACGGATGCTGCTCATACAGCTTGTATAGTTCCTTAATATCCATAAACTTCGTTATTTTTGGTGCAAAGATAGTGAAAATTCTTAATTCAGGATTCTTAATCCAAAAAAAATGTGTATCTTTGTGGGCGATATGAACGAAACGATTCAAATTCGAGGCAAATTAGTGGATCTCAGCACCCCGCAGGTGATGGGAATCCTGAACGTTACGCCCGACTCTTTTTATGCAGGGAGCCGAGTGCAGACTGAGGCTGAAATTGTGCAGCGTTGTCATCAGATTATCGACGAAGGTGCCAGCATGATTGACGTGGGTGGCTATTCTACCCGTCCTGGTGGCACCGAGGTGTCGGAGGCCGAGGAGATGGAGCGCCTGCGTTTTGGCTTGAAGATTATCCGTCGTGAGTTGCCCGATGCCATTATTTCGGTAGATACGTTCCGTCCCGATGTGGCCCATATGACGGTTGAGGAGTTTGGTGCAGATATCATTAACGATGTGAGCGAAGGCAACGAGACCATGTACCGGTTAGTGTCGCGCTTACGCGTACCTTATATATTAATGTCGCAGCAGCCCACGCTGAAAAGCATGCTGATGTCGTTTGCCCGTCAGGTACAGCAGTTGCGTGATTGTGGTGCTTGCGATATCATTCTTGATCCTGGTTTTGGTTTCGGTAAGACGCTGGAGCAGAATTACGAGATTATGAACCAGATGGAGCGTCTGCACGTGATGGAACTGCCCCTGTTGGTAGGCATCTCGCGTAAGTCGATGATTTTTAAACTCTTGGGTACTACGCCTATGGAGTCGCTCAATGGTACTACGGTGCTTAACACCATCTCGCTCATGAAGGGGGCTCACATCCTCCGAGTGCACGATGTACGTCAGGCCGTAGAATGCGTAAAAATGGTGCAATCGTTAAATAGTCAAATCGCAAAATAAACATGTTCTTCGAGTTTGGCATAAAGGACTTCATCGACATCCTGCTTGTAGCTATGATACTTTACTACATCTACAGGCTGATGCGCGAATCACGTTCGCTTAACGTGTTCATAGGCATTCTGATGTTTGTGATTACGTGGCTGTTCGTGTCGCAGGTGGTCGAGATGAAGTTGCTTGGCTCGATACTTGATAAGCTGGTGAGTGTGGGTGTTATCGCGCTCATCGTACTTTTCCAGGACGATATCCGTAAGTTCCTTTATAACGTAGGTGCCCACCGTCGTATGCGGGCATTTGCCAAACTATTTACATCAAGGGATGTGGGCGAAGATGATAAGAAGGCACTTAAGGAGATTATCATGCCTATTGTGATGGCATCGATGAATATGAGTCGTGGCAAGGTAGGTGCGCTCATCGTGATAGAGCGTGCGATGCCACTCGACGAGATAGCTGTGACCGGCGATCAGATCGACTCGAACATCAATCAGCGTCTGATAGAGAATATCTTCTTTAAGAACTCACCATTGCACGATGGTGCGATGATCATATCCAAGAAGCGCATCAAGGCAGCAGGCTGTATCTTGCCCGTGAGTCACGATATGGATATCCCAAAGGAGTTGGGTTTGCGACACCGTGCTGCCATGGGCGTATCGCAAGAGAGCGATGCTGTGGCCATCGTTGTATCCGAGGAAACGGGTGGTATCTCTGTCGCTGTTAAAGGCGAGTTCCGTCTGCGTCTATCGGCCGAGGAACTGGAGAGTATCCTCACCAAAGAATTAGAACAATAAAGAATTCATATATATAACATTTTAAAACAAATCAAAGTTATGGATCTATTAAGTTCAATTGTAGCGCGTGCTAAGAGTAACAAGCAGCGCATTGTGCTCCCTGAGGCAGAGGAGGAGCGTACACTTTGTGCAGCCGATAAGGCACTTGGTGATGACCTCGCAGACATCATCCTGATTGGTAACCCCGCTAAGGTTGAGGCTTTGGCAAAGGAAAAAGGTCTGACGAACATTGGTAAGGCAACCTTGATTGACCCGGAGAACTATGACAAGAGCGAAGAACTGGCAGAGAAGCTGGCAGAGATTCGTAAATCTAAGGGAATGACCATCGAGGAGGCTCGTAAACTGATTAAGAACCCACTCTATTTGGGTTGTATGATTATTAAGACCGAGGGTGCAGATGGTCAGATCTCTGGTGCACTCTCTACGACAGGTGACACCCTGCGTCCTGCCCTTCAGATTATCAAATGCCAGCCTGGCATCACTTGCGTGAGTGGTGGCTTGCTACTGATTTCCAAGCAGAAGCAGTATGGTGAGGATGGTGTGCTTGTAGTAGCCGATGTGGCTGTAACCCCGATGCCCGATGCTAATCAGCTTGCACAGATTGCAGTCTGCACGGCTCAGATGGCTAAGGCTGTGGCTGGTTTCGAGGATCCCCGTGTGGCTATGCTGAGTTTCTCTACCAAAGGTAGTGCCAAGCACGAGGTTTGCGACAAGGTGATTGAGGCTACGCGTCTGGCTAAGGAGATGGCTCCAGAGCTGAAAATTGATGGTGAGCTTCAGGCTGATGCCGCTCTTGTTCCCTCTGTAGGTGCCAAGAAGGCTCCTGGTTCTGATATCGCAGGTAAGGCTAATGTGCTCGTGTTCCCGAACCTCGAGGTAGGCAACATCGGCTATAAGATGGTGCAGCGTCTGGGTGATGCCATCGCTATCGGTCCGGTGCTCCAGGGTATTGCTCGTCCTGTTAACGACCTATCTCGTGGTTGTTCTGTCGATGATATCTATTATATGATTGCCATCACATCTTGTCAGGCAATGGACGCTAAGAAGTAAAAAGGGAAAAAAGTAAAAAAGTAAAAAGGTAAAAAGGAAATAAAAGTAAGACAATGAAAATCCTTGTTTTGAATTGTGGCTCGTCGTCTATCAAGTATGCTCTGTACAACATGGACGACAAGAGTGTGATGACCAGTGGTGGCGCCGAGCGTGTAGGCCTCGATGGCGCTTTCGTAAAGGTAAAGCTGGCCAATGGCGAAAAGAAGCAGATTATGCACGACATCCCCGAGCATACCGAGGGCGTGAAGTTTATCTTCTCCCTGCTTACTGATCCCGAAATTGGTGTTATCAAGAGTCTTGACGAGATCAATGCCGTAGGCCATCGTATGGTGCACGGCGGTGAGAAGTTCAATAAGTCTGTTATCCTCACTGATGAGGTGCTGAAGACCTTCGAGGAGTGCTCTGACCTTGCACCGCTGCACAACCCGGCAAACCTGAAGGGTGTGAATGCCGTGAAGGAGCTGATGCCTGGTCTGCCTCAGGTGGGTGTGTTTGATACTGCCTTCCACCAGACCATGCCTCCCAAGGCTTTTATGTATGCCATTCCTTACGAGTTGTATGAGAAGTATGGTATCCGTCGCTATGGCTTCCACGGTACTTCTCACCGTTATGTCTCTGCCCGTGCCTGTGAGTTCCTGGGCATTCCCGCAGAGGGCACCAAGATGGTAACTTGCCATGTGGGCAACGGTGGCTCTATCGCTGCAGTGGTCGACGGCAAGTGTATCGATACGTCCATGGGTCTTACGCCGCTGGAGGGTCTCATGATGGGTACCCGTGCTGGCGATATCGACGGTGGTGCAGTGACTTTCATTGAGAAGAAACTGGGCCTCGATGCCGACGGTATGTCGAATCTGCTCAACAAGAAGAGTGGTGTGGCTGGCGTGACAGGCGGCTCTAGTGACATGCGCGACGTGGAGAATGCAGCTAAGAAGGGTGATGCTCGTGCACAGCTGGCCCAGGACATGTATTTCTATCGCATTAAGAAATATATTGGTGCCTATGCTGCTGCCATGGGTGGCCTCGATGTCGTGGTGTTCACCGCCGGTGTCGGCGAGAACCAGATTGGCATGCGTTCTGAGGTCTGCAAGAACATGGAGTTCCTCGGCATCAAGTTCGATGAGTCGAAGAACAATGTCCGTGGCGAGGAAGCCGTTATCTCCGCCGACGACTCCAAGGTGAAGGTGGTTGTCATTCCTACAGATGAGGAGCTGATGATTGCTACCGACACCATGAATCTGCTGAAGTAGTTTTTCACCTTACTACATGATAGAAAAATCCCGCTCTTTGTCTGAGCGGGATTTTTTGTGTTTATCAACGGCACGGCACGGTGTGAAGAGAATCTGTTGCAATAATTTTGGAAATTTACTGCCATTCTGCCACCGACCTTTGGAAATGCCCTTAAATGCAGGTGCTCCGTGGTGGTGGCAGAATCGCGCCTGGTGGCAGTAAATAGCGAAAATCAGGATTTTTTTCGCTTTACCAAGTAGATTGTTCCGTATTTGTTCTCGTCTTTCTTGATGCCCGGTATGGCGGAAAGTCTGCGTCCGAAGGCGGAAACGGCCATCGGCTTCAGCATACTGACACCCACTTTTCCTTTTAGGAAATTGAAGATGGCGGTAGGACTGATCCACTCGCCTTCTTCCTCGTTGTCCGTGGGCTCGAAGTAGTCGAAGAAGAACTGCTCGGCAGCCGTCTTGACGCTGAACTTGCTGTTACTCGCCATGATTTGCTTGATCTCGGCGGGGCCGAAGTAGTAGGGGTGGTTATGCTGGTGCAGGGCGCGCATGGCCTGGGCGTAGAGCTGCTCGTAGTTGGGCGGCGTGCTCACGTCGATGGGACCCGTCAGCTCCACGCCGAGGAAACGGCGGCTGCCTGATGGGTCTGCCAGCACATCGGCCTGGTTAGTGGTGGCGATGAACGAGGCGCGGCGGGGGAAGTCTTCCACGTGTCTGCCGTAGGGACGCTTTATCTTGACAGACGAGAGGGTGATCAGGTTCTTCAGGAATCCCTGCTGTATGCGCGGTGAGATCTGGTTGAACTCGTCGAGGTTGATGAGCAGCATCTGCGCCATCTGCTGGAGCACCTGCTTCTTGTCGTCCATCTGCAGGTTGCCCGTGTAGCCCCATCTCAGCTTCGGCGGCAGCAGCTGTTCGCAGAAGGTGGTCTTGTTCCATCCCTGCTTGGAGATGAGCAGCGGCACGGCCTGATTGCCGTATTTAGCGAGATTCGTCTCCTGCCACTGGCGCACCATGCCGAGGAACCATGTGTAGAACCAGTCTTCCCAGTGGGGGTTGCTCGTGGGCACGGTCCTTGCCAGCTGTCGGATGTGGTCCTTGCCGTCCCATTTGTAGTACTGTTCCCAGAGGAATTCGCCGATGGGGTTGTAGGCTGTGATCATGTCCGACTGCACGTAGCGCCGCACGTCGTTCTCGCGGGCATCGATGCCGCTGAGTCGCACTTTCATCGTCAGCCCCTTCAGCGAACGGTCGTCGACGGGCTTCCAGGCGGCTTCCAGATGGCTGTCGTCGCGGCTCCTGTGCTCCGTATAGCCCATGATGGTGTTGTAGCGGAACTCGTAGCGGGCATTCAGGAAGTCCATGAGCCGCTGGGTCTCCTGGCTGACGGCCATTGCGTCCTCGTCCATCTCCTCGTCGAGGCTGTCGGTGCTGTTGCGGCTGTCCGCGAGGTCTCGTGACTGTTCCCACGCTTCCGGCTTCTCGCTCACGGGCAGGGCCATCGCCTTGGGGTTGAAGTAGGGCTGTTCGTCGAGCGGCATGAGGAAGCAGCTGGAGACGGATGCCTTCTCTCGCCTGACGGTCTTCGGCAGGATGGCCTGATAGAGGGCGGAGGCCAGTCGGTGGCCTTTCTCGCACAGGGCGTCGGCCTCTTCCTCCGTGGGAGCCGTGTCGTCCTGTGCGGCAATCTTCACGAGGATGATCACCTCCTCCTCCGAGGCTCCCGTGAAGGCGGCGAGGGTGTAGTGCAGGATCCGGGCCGCGTGCTTCACGGCTTCAATGTCTGCCGGACTCTCCAGACCGCCGACGGTAAGTGCCACCACACCGTTGAAGGTCTTCATGCGCAGGTTGTCGTTGGCATCCTTCTCGAACTCTGCGCTGGGATAGACGAGCCGTGGCGGGTTCTGTTTGTCGTAGCTCCCGATATAGTCGAGCTTCTTCAGCTGTTTGCGGCGGCGGCTCACCGCACGGTCCTTGGTGTCAGTCTGGATGCGTTCGATGAAGCGCTCGATGGTCTTCGTGGATACCTTCAGCGCTTTCTTCTTGTCGCGTAGTACTAATGTCAGTTTCATTTGCTTGTATCGTGTATCTTTTATTATTTGTTTCCGATTGTTTCTCGGTAGGAAACACTTTGTTTCTCGGTAGGAAACAACTAGTTTCTCGTAATGTAACTATGCGTTTGTCGGTATGTAACTGTTGCTTTGTCGGTATATAACTATGAGTTTGTAGGTATGTGACTCCCCGTCAGATTCCTTGTAAGGATGGGAGCGTTTTCGCCTACAAAGATACGACTTTTTCCCTGATTTTCCAAATTTTTCTGGCAGTTTTTCTGTCTATTCGTAGCTTTTTTAGCAGCTTTCTGCCATCTACAACCATTCTGCCACCACCTCGATCTTGCTTTATATAATGCTATTTTCAAGTATCGGTGGCAGAGTGGCAGAAAAAATTATTACTTCATTTTTTCACATAATGTGAACCTTATTATATAAGAAGGCGGTTATCTGCAAATTTGGCCTCTTTAGACGAAAAATTACGATAAATGATGCATTGGATGCAAAAAAATGATTAACTTTGCAGCGTCTTACGTAAAATTAATGTATTTGTGATATGATGAAGAAACTAGTTTTTGTAGCCGTTGCCTTGATTGGCCTGATTTCATGTAGCACAGACCTTAGTGGTATTGAAGAGAAGCTTACTGGTCTTGAAAAAGAAGGTGCTAATCTTGAAAAGAAGTACGATGATGCCAAAAAAGAGAGTGAAAGGCTCGACAAAGAGAGTGATGCACTCGAGGCTGAGGTAAGAAAACGTCAGGAGGAAAACGAAAAGATACGTCAGCACTTGCTAGAACTGGAGGATAGCCTTAACACTGTTGAACCGAAGTTGCTCTCCATGGAATTTGTTGCTGCTGATAATCCTCTGCAACTGATCGAAAACGTGAAGTGCACTATCATTGGCGACAGTGCGGTGGAGTGCAGAATCCTGAATATTACAAGTAGTAAGGTCCTGATTCCTCGCTTTACTTTCCAAGGTTCTGTTGTGACCATCAATGGCGAAGAAGTTGAAAGCGGTGTTTCCGAGATTGATTTCAGTCAGCCTGTGGTGCTAAGCATCATTACACCAAAGACAATCAAGGATTATACGGTTTATGTGGGCGCCTATACCGGACTGCCGACAGTATGGCTGGAGACGACCACCCATAAAGACATCGAGACGTCGGGACAGTACTTCAACGGCCGACTGAAGCTGGCAGCCACCCCAGGTACGAGTGAGAATGCCTACATCACCCAGGCAAATGCAAAGATGATGATTGTCGGACCAGTATATTGGTATCGTTCGCGCATTCATGAAGACCTTCAGTTAGGCAAGAACGCCTATTCCATACTCTTTAACGAAAATATATCTTTGTTTGATGCGCCTGCAGGTAAGGCTTGGGAGTTTTATACAAACACAGGTGATAAAACAATGTTGCATAAACAGACCGCTTTTTATCTGAGCAGTATCAGTGCTTTGGAATATACCCCACGTTTCTATCATGTCAATCTGCTGATGAACGGCAGATATTATGGTACTTATCTGATGGGTGAGGATCTTGAGGCATCGGAAGGAAGGGTGAATGTGGGCTCTGATGGTTTCGTGCTCGGTATTGGTGCCAGCACTTATGGTCCGTCTTTCACTACAGATCATCTTGAAAGGGCAGTGAGTGTGATTGCCCCGAGTTCATCTCAGTCTGACGCCAGTGTAGACTATGTCAGTAATTTCGTTGCCACCGCAGAGAATGCGCTTTTCTCATCTGACTTTACTGATGAGTCAAATGGCTGGCAGAAGTATATGGATATTGACTCGTTTGTTGACTGGTATCTGATTAATGAGATATCAAAGAATGAGAACGGTGCTTTCAGGAGCGACTGTATGATGAACCTGACACGTGGCGGAAAACTGAAGATGGGTCCGCTATGGGACTTCGAGAAGGCTTTCAGCGTTGATGCCAGCCCTAACGGCTTTGTCATCAAGAACGTGAATTGGTATGCCCGTCTATTCGAGGATCCGGTATTTGTGGCAAAGGTGAAGGAACGCTATGACTTTTTCTATAGCCACAAGAATGATATTATCACCGAGGTCAGCAATATGGCTCAGTACCTGAAATATGCGATTCAGGAAGATAATAATAAGTGGTATACGTTCTCCTCTGACCTGATCGCTGGTGATCAGGTATGGGCGCTTTACCAGACCAGTGTCTATGCTATGGAGGACTGGCTGAACACGCGCATGGACTGGCTGAAGGGTGAATTTGACGCAATGGCATAATAAAAGACTTTAATCCTAGAAAGATGAAAAAGATACTTTTCCTATTTCTGATGCTGTTATGCCTGGTGTCGTGTAAGGAAGACCTATCAGAGTATGACAAGCGTATTGAGCAGCGACAGGCTGCTAACGCTGCGATGCAAGGGAAAATCGATGCTCTTAGCAAGCATAATAGCGAACAGGCCAAACGCAATGCCGACATTCAGGCAATGCTGGAAAGGGTTAAACTGGAAGGTGATGCATTGGCGGCTAAACTTGATAGCTTGGAACAGTCGCTGATCGTTCCTGTCGAGCCTAAACTGCTCTCCATGGAGTTCGTTTCCACAGAGAATTCTGATTTGACAAAGAATATTGCTTGTGAGATTGTTGGCGACAGCATTATTGATTGTTGGCTTCCTGCAATCATGCATGAGAAATATCTGATTCCTCGTTTTACATTTGACGGTACCCTTGTCACCATCGATGACATGGAAGCCGAAAGTGGCGTGAGCATGTTTGATTTCACGAAGCCTGTCACGGTTACAGTCCATACCTCTGAGAGTTCTACCAGCTATCGGATGTTTGTCCATTCCTTCACAGGACTTCCCGTCATGTATATCAATATCGACGGCAATCAGGAAGTTACTTCTAAGGACTACTATCTGAATGCTTCTTTCAGACTGGTAGAGGATGTGAGGACCCGTGGCCCTGGCGACGTGGTAGAGGCTCCTGTGCATATCAAAGGAAGGGGTAATACTTCATGGGGTCGTCCCAAGAAACCTTATCGTCTGAAGTTCGATGAGAAGATTGCGCTGTTGGGAGAGCATAAGGATAAGTCGTGGGTGCTGATCCCCAACTATTCAGACAAAAGTATGCTCCGTAATGCCGTAACTTTCTTTATGGGTAAGATCAGCAATCTGGAATGGACGCCAGGTTCCCACTTCGTGGAAGTGGTGATAAATGGCCGTTATGATGGTACATATCTGCTTGCAGAAAAGATTAAGGTTTCCAATCATCGCGTTGCTGTTGGTGACGATGGCTTTATCCTGGAGTGCAACAGGTGGGCTGATCGTTATGATGATATAGTCTATTTCTGTCCGCAACACGTGGAATCGGATATGGAAATCAAGGAACCGGAGGATATCCAATACGGCGATGCAAATTATAACTACATCGTTGAATTCATGAATCAGGCTGATGCGGCTCTCTTCTCATCAAATTTTACGGATCCTAATGAGGGCTGGCAGAAATATCTGGATATGGATTCATTCGTAGACTGGTATTTGATTCACGAAATAGCCTTGAATTGTGACTGTATGTTCAATTTCAGTACCTATTTTAATCTGAAAAGAGGCGATAAGCTGAGGATGGGACCTGTTTGGGACTTTGATATTGCATACGGTAACGTAAAAGAGAATAATAATGAGTACCTGAAGTGGGTATTCCCCTATGGTAACCTCCTATCTCAATCACGCTGGTATGCTCGTCTGATGAAAGACCCAGTCTTCGTTGCGAAGGTAAAAGAGCGTTTTGACTATTTCTATAGCCATAAGAATGACATCCTCATGTTCTTGAACGATCATGCCAGCTATCTGCACTATTCCGTCATAGAGAACGAGAATCGTTGGGGCACCTTATACCATTATACTTATAAGAACTTTGATATATGGGGCTCTTACTGGAATGAGGTGCAAGACCTGAAGGAATGGATCAATACCCGCTTTGAGTGGATGAAGAATGACTATGACAAGAAATAGTTGCGATTCCCCAACACTTCCATAATCTCGTCTTCTGTCGAGAGATTGAAGTCGCCAGGAACGGTATTCTTTAAAGCAGCTGCTGCGAGTGCGTAGTTCAGCTGCTTTTGTTTGTCTTCAGGATACAACCTGAGGGCATGCAGCCAAGCTCCCATGAAGGCATCACCGACACCGACAGGATCCACCACATCGGGGATGTCTATGATAGGTGCCTGTAACAGTTCCCCTTCTGTCCAAAGCAGACCTGTCAGGGTGTGATGATTGGAGTTGACGATATTGCGCATGCCCATCATCCAGTTCTTCAGACGGGGGAAGCGCTTATGCAGTTCGTCGAACCACTCCCTGTATTCATCCATCTGCATCTTGAAATTCGAGTCCGTAGCGGTGAACGGTGGTTGCGGGTGTTCGCTCAGCCATTCAAATTCGATGGCGTCTCCAAACATCATGTCGCAGTGTGACAGCATTCGGCTAAGTGTTTCCCTTGGATTCGCACCCTCGTATTTCCAGAGGTTTTTGCGATAGTTGATGTCGAAGCATACCGTAACGCCAATCTCGTCGGCAATGTCCAGTGCCTCAAAGGTAGCCTCGGCAGCATGCGGGGATATGGCAGCCGTGATACCTGAGACATGGAAATAGTCGCAGTCTTTCAGAATCTCTCGCCAGGGTATCATGCCAGGCCTCAAATCGTAATATGCGGAGTTGGCACGATCATAGATCACCTTGGCAGCACGCATGCCAGCGGCAGGCTCAAAATAGTAGGTGCCGATACGCTGTCCGCCGTAAAGCACGTGGCTAGTGTCGACGCCTAACTGTGCCAGACACATTGCACCAGCATGGCCTACAGGGGTGTCGGGTAGTCGGGTGATGTAAGTGACGTCTTCTCCTAATGTGGCCAGCGATACAGCTACGTTAGCTTCGCTGCCACCATATTTGCTGGTAAATGTATCACCTTGTGTCAGACGAAGGTGATCCGCTTTCGAAAACCTGAGAAGGAGTTCTCCGAATGTTACGATTTTATGTCTGTTCATATCTGTTTTTGTGAGTTAGACTGTTATGGCTTGCTCTCGCCCTCAATATATTGCGACATCAGCAGATGCTCACCGTCATATACCACATAGGTGAAATGGGTGATCCAGTCGCCAAGGATGATCATGCGGGCTTTCTTTGTAAGTTGCAGGTCTACTTCGATGTGCCGATGGCCGTAAATGAAATAATCCACATTGGAGTGATATTGGATATATCTCTTTGTAAAGAGCACAAGATGCTCGCGATTCTCTCCCATATAGGCAGGTTCTTCACCGTTTGGGCGCTTCATGCGGCTATGCTTGGCCCAGTTCAAGCCAAACCACATACCCCAGCGTGGATGTATGTTGGAGAAAGCCCACTGGCAGAATTTGGAATGGAATACGGAACGTATCACCTTGAACTTCTTGTCAGGGTCACCGAGTCCATCACCATGTGCCAGATAGAACATCTTTCCATATAGCTCGGTCGTCTCTGGCTGCTTATGCAAAATTACCCCGCATTCCTTTTCCAGATAGCCGTAGGCCCAGATGTCGTGGTTTCCTGTGAAGTAATGAACCTCCACCCCCATGTCTGTCAATTCGGAAATCTTGCCGAGAAATCTGGTGTAGCCCTTGGGGACTACATATTTGTATTCATACCAGAAATCGAACATGTCGCCTAATAAATAGATGGCAGCGGCTTTCTCCTTGATGGAGTCAAGGAATCTCACTAGCCGCCTTTCCTGCATTCTTTGATGGGGAATGGCCAGCGATCCCAGATGGGCATCGGAAAGGAAATAGATATTCTTCACAATGATGGTCAAATTAATCGAATCCTAGTTCCACGCGAGCCTCTTCACTCATCATGCTCTGATCCCATGCGGGTTCGAATACGAGGTTCACGTTCGTCGACTTTACGCTTTCCAGACTGTCCACTTTCGTGCGTACATCTTCTAATATATAGTCCGCAGCAGGACAGTTCGGTGCCGTGAATGTCATGTCGATATCCACCGATGCGTCTTCGTTCACATCGATTTTGTAAATCATTCCCAGATCGTAGATGTTGACGGGAATCTCCGGATCATAGACCGTTTTCAGCACGTCTACGATCTTTTCCTCTATCTGTGTCTTCTCTTCTTGTGTCATAATCGGGCACAAATTTACGAAAAAATCCCCGAACCTTCAAATGATTCTGGGATTTTAAATGATAATGCCTTAGAAAAATATGTTAATTATCTCATTATTGATGTTCTTTATCGGAAAAATGCAGTATCTTTGCACCTGCTCATTCGACCCTACGGTCGCTTTGCTTGTCAAAGTACTCACGCCGTGCCGCCTTTTATAAGGCTGGAGCGGCAAAGGGAGGGAGCACTACATTTTGGAATGCGTCGCTGACGCTTTGTTTTTGGCTGTTCGAAACTACCACAATCGAATTGGTTGTCGAAGACATTGCAGGGTAGATGCTACGGGTAGGTATATACCGTTCCCGGTGGTGTGCAGATGGCAATTTAAGCCATCAAGCACACCTTAGGGACATGCTATATATACCGTCGGCGTGGGTATCACTCTGTCTGTTTACAACCAAAGGCTGTGGTAGGCCTCGAATAGCGAACAGGCAGAAGCCAGATACCCCGCTTTTCTATTTGTAGGTTCATTAGGTATTACCTCGTCCGATTTTGGGTATTTGTAGGACATAGATATTGTTCAAACGATTGGTAATCGGATGAGAAAAATGAGAATGCTCAAGAGACTCTGGATGTTAGTTGGAACAACCGTCTCATTGTTCTTTCTGTCTTCGTCATCATGTGTCGATGACAACAATGAAAATCAAGAAAAGCATGCTACGGATGTGTTCCCTCAAGTTGTTGTTTCTATTCCCGGCGGACAAGCTCCTGACAGTAAAATTGATTATATAGATGGTGCGCGGATGACGATCTTCGGAGAAGATCATACAGAACAATTTTCAGGGGAAATGATGATTAAGGGCAGGGGAAATATGAATTGGTATGAAGCCCCTAAAAAATCTTATGCCATCAAATTGCCACTAAAAGTCACATTGCTTGATATGCCAGCTGGCAAGACATGGGTGTTACTTGGTAACTTCTATGACAAGACTCTTCTAAGAAATGATATAGCTTTATATATAAGTAGTAGAATAAGCAAGTTGGATTACACATCTCGATCCGAATTTGTGGAATTGTGGTTGAACGACGAATACTATGGCATTTACCAAATGGGTGAAAAAATGAGGCTCTCAGCTAATAGAGTAAACAATGGCAAAGACGGTTTCTTGCTTGAGATTGATGCAAAATCCAGTAGTAATGATGTTACTTTCAGAACGCTCCATCTAGAACAGCCTGTTAATATCAAGGATCCAAATGTTGGGTATGGTACTGAAGAATATAACTATGTGAAAGAATATGTATTGTCAGCAGAGCAGGCTTTATATTCGCAGGACTTTGCAGATGAATCTGAGGGGTATAGGAAATATTTGGATATAGATTCTTTCGTGGATTGGTATATCATCAATGAAATCTCGAAAAACAATGATGCAGCCTTTTATACCAGTTGTTATATGCATCTCGAAAAAGGTGGTAAGCTGAAGATGGGACCTGTTTGGGATTTTGATTGGGCTTTTGGAGGAACATCTCTTAACGGTAATGAAAATCCAGAAGGGTTCTGGGTACGCTATGCCGCATCTTGGTACACCAGGTTGTTCATGGATCCTGCGTTTGAATCTCAAGTGAAAAAACGCTTTAAAGATTATTATCTTAACCGCCAGCAAATATACGATAGGATAGACAAAGAGGCAGATCGTATTGTAGAAAAAATAGCGGAAGACAATAGAAAATGGAACCAGCTTTTGGGGAAAGATCAGAATCCAGATGATGAGAGAGTAAAAGAAGTTTATATGGAAAAAGTTGAAGAACTTAAGAATTGGATTGAAGTTCGTCTTATGTGGATGAACAATCATATTGAGGACCTTTAAGATGAATCACGGATAATTTGGACATACAAACACTTGAGCCTAGGAAATGGAAAGTGGGAGAGGTGGGAATCATGATGGTTCCTGCTTCTTTTTTTTCTCTTTTTCTTGCTTGTTTAAGAAAATATGTTTATCTTTGTCGCCGGTTACGGGGAGAAATCCGAACTAGCAAGCATTAGCTATTATTTCGCGCTTAGCCAAGAGCCTAGGAAACTATTTGGAATAAGACACGAATAATTGTGAAGGGATAGTCTTGAAAGTGGCATTTCCAGATAACAAAGTTAGCTATGTAAGACGCATAACAGCGTGGTGCATTCTTATGAGTTATCAGGGGTTCCATTTCCTAGGCTCGCCCCTCAGCTAAGCGCAATAAGAGTGGCCACGCTTTTTTGCGCCCTTTTTTACGGGAGTATTGGCATTCTTTTGCGCACACTTGTTATTTTTTTGATACTAATAATAAGTAATGTAAATGAAAAAGAATTGCTTAATGGTGTTGTTGTACCTTTGTGTGCCGTTCTCCATGTTTGGCCAAAAAACAGCCAAACTTTCTTTCGGTGTTATTTCGGACACCCATTTTGAAAATCATGCAGGTGAGGGGGCTATAGTAAAAACGTCAAGGACATTGAAAAATCTTACTTCCACAGGCTCTCTTGATGCACTCTTCGTTGTAGGAGACCTTACAAATTATGGTTATTCAGATCAATATGAGAAATTGATCAGTGTATTTGAAGATAGTAATAACTATCAGAATTCTGTTGATGATATCGTCCTAATGTTGGGAAACCATGATATGTTCTCTGTAGATGGAAAGAAAAACTATGAGGAGTCATTAAGGCCATTTAATAATGGCGAAGACTATCCTCTACACACTTATCGAGTTATTAAAGGCTATCCATTTATTACGCTAAGCCAACTTGGAGTAAGCTGTAATGATACATCTAATCCCAATAGTAGTATTGAATCTTATCCTCCTGAGACATTGGACACACTAGAAACATACTTGGAACGTGCTACCTCACAATGTCCAAACAAACCGATATTTGTATTTACCCATGTCCCGCCCCAGTATACTTGCTATGGCTCATGGGCAGAGTTCGAAGGTGATGATTGGAGTACGTCTAGATTAAACCCGATTCTTAATAAATATCCGCAGTGTATTGTCTTTTGCGGACATACCCATTACCCCTTAGGTGATCCTAGGTGCATTCATCAGGGTGTAAACCCAAACTCTCCAAGAGAAAATTATTATACAGTTGTTGGGACTGGGACATCAACTTATTCTGAGATTAATCCAGGCGCCGTGGATGTTGGTATACATCCTAAATACTTTGTGAGAGTAACGGAAGGGTTAATCGTCAGTGAGCAGGATAATGGAAATATTGAGATACGTCGTTATGATACTTACAGAAACCATGAAATAGGGAACAACAACCGTTGGATAATAAAGGCTCCCTTTGATGGAAGTATGTTTGAATACGGTGATATTCGCGATAGAGATGACAATCCTTTGGGGCGAATCCTCCGAAATGGGGCACCCGCTCCCTCATTCCCCAACGGAACTGTACTTGATGCAGAATCTGGTGTAAATGAAATCAAACTATTAATCCCTCAAGCGAAGGATAATGATTGTGTCTTTCGCTATGGTGTAAAAATCACAAAGGAAGGTCAACTAATAGCTGAAAGATTCTTTTTCTCGCAGTTTTATTTGAATGCGGATATGCCAGACACGTTGGTATGCACGATTGATAGTCTGAACGCGAATACAAATTATCTTTTTGAGGTAAAAGCTTACGATTCATACGATAATGCTTCCCATCCAATAGTGGAAATGTTCTCTACATTATCCGAATTGTCTGATGAATATCCAAAACCTTATGCCTACTGGACTTTTGATAGTGATAATCCACTTTATTCTTGCCAAAAGGATTACGCAGATCTCCTTCCCGTTAGTATTGAAAGTGGCGAAGTCGTCATAAGGAGTAGCATGGATCAGGCTGGTATTTTTCCAGTGGCTGGTATCCATGCGGGTGATAAGGCAATTTCCATTCCTCACGATACAGGATTAAAACTTGTTCTGGATGATGGAAAAGCAAAGAATAACTATACCATAATAATGGATATAAAACAGAGAGATGCAGAATCATTCAATGCGCTTATCCAAACTTCTATGTCAAATCTTGATGATGCAGATATCTTTGTTTCCAACCACCAGATAGGGGTTGCCGAGATGGGTTATTATGGCTATATAAGTGAAAATGAGTGGCATCGTATTGCTTTCGTAAATCGGGATGGCAACTTTAATATTTATGTCGATGGGGATTTCCTCGCAACTGGCGCAGGTAGCCGTTGGGTTGTTGACGCTGAAGGTGTTTATTTTTTTCTAGATGATAGCAACGAACGGGTAGATATGGAATTGGCAGGATTGTATTTCTGGGAAATACCGTTGTCTGACTGTCAAATTAAGAACTTGGGTAATGGTGTCATTAATACTGATATTAATAGAGTCCAAAGACCAAGAACCAGTTTTAGAATGTATGATTTGTCTGGTAAGATGATTGACAAAAACGATTATGGAGCTAAAGTTGCTGAAGGAATATATATAAAGGAGGGGAAGAAAGTGTTAATTAAGTAACGATTGTAACTTCTCAATGAATTATCACATTTATACTATAATTTGACAACCTATGACGATTGAAGAATTAGTGGACAAATCGGAAATGATCAAGTTTGTCTATAAGGTGACACCAGAGGTGTATTATAGCTTTCAAAGGTGCAGTAATGATTACAATCCATTGCATACAGATAAGATGTATGCCGAAGAAAGGGGCTTTACGGGAAAGGTGATGTACGGCAATATCCTGAATGCATTTGTCTCTCATTTCGTAGGGATGCTTCTCCCTGCAAGGGATGTGATGATACTGTCACAGGATATCAGCTTTCATAAACCTGTATATCTTGGCGATGACATCCAATTAGAGGCGAGGGTGGAAACTGTTTCTACGGCAGTGAATACGATAGAATACAATCTGAAATTTCGTAGATTAGGTGCAGAGAAGCCAGAAATGGTGGCTAAGGGACACGTTCAGATTGGATTGCTAAACAGATAATTATGTTATGAACATATTGATTACAGGCGGATCCTCCGGTTTAGGCAGGGCTCTTGTTGAGAAATTCGCAATGGGAAAAGATAACCACGTGGGCTTTACTTTCTGTAGCAAGAAAGCAAATGCAGAGGAGTTGATGTCTAGATTCTGCAATGTTTCATCATACAAAGTCGATTATTGTGATAATCAAGGTGTCGATCTATTTGTCGACCTGTTATCTGGAGTACCTGTCGATGTCTTAATCAATAATGTATATTCGGGAAAGGCGCAGGGAACCCACTTCCATAAGACAGATTTCGTTGATTTTGAAACATCGTTTCATGAAAACATTATTCCATTCATTAAGATTAATCAAGCTTGTTTGGCTGGGATGAGGAAGAGAAAGTATGGGAAAATTGTCAATATCTTAACTTCGTATCTTATTGACGTTCCCCCGGCAGGATTCTCGGTCTATACTGCAACAAAGGCTTACATAAGACAATTGTCTAAATGTATCAGCAAGGAATACGGACGTTTTAACATAACGTCGAATTGCATTCTTCCTGACTATATGGCAACGCCATTTGGACAAGTTGAAGACTTTCAATTGGAGCAAATGATAGAAGCCCATCCTCTGAAGAAACTCCTAAAGCCTGCAGAAGTAGCGGATATCATATACGGCATTATTATGTCCAGCCAGCAATTGAATGGTGTCGAAATACCGATTAATGCCGGTCAACATCTAATCTATTGATTTTGCAAAATTATTAAGGGCGCATCCCTGCGCCCTTAATAATTCTAACCAATTAAAACTAACAATAACCTAATCTAATGTATGAAAAAACTAACTTTTCCTGTTTGACGATGCAAAGGTACGACGAAAAACCGATCCGTGAAAATCCTTTCAACGAATCGGCATCTATTTTCGGTAAAGCGAGCTATTTGTATTTTGTTAGCATTTGCCAAGCTCATGGTAGGAGTAGTATTGCCCGTCGGTGATGATGACATGATCCAGGAAGTGGATGCGCATCAGGTCGCAGGCATGTTTGATCGTTTTCGTCAGCTCGTCATCGGCCTTACTGGGCGTAAGATTGCCTGAGGGGTGGTTGTGGCAGACGGCAAGGATGGTGCAGTTGGCGACTACGGCTTCACGTATAATAATGCGGATATCAACAGAGGTCTCGGTGATGCCGCCATGCGAGATGCGAACTTTCTTGATGAGCCTGTAATGTTGGTTGAGCAGCAGGACCCAGAATTCCTCTACATCCAGATCCTGTAGCACCGGATGCATGTGGTTGTAGATGCGAGTGGCCGTACCTAGGTCTGGGCGCTCCTCTGGAGACTCCATCTGTCTTCGTTTACCTAGTTCGCACGCAGCTAGGATAGAGATGGCTTTCGCCTCACCGATGCCATTGTATTGGCAGAGCTCGCGAATGGCCATTTTGCCCAGCGTATTCAGATTGTTGTTACAGTCAGCCAAAAGCCGTTTCATCAATTCTACGGCGCTCTCTTTCGTAGAGCCTGAGCCGATGAGAATTGCCAGCAACTCGGCATTACTCAGCGCATCGGCACCGAGACTAGCCATTTTTTCACGCGGACGGTCTTCTTCCGCCCATTGATTGATGTTAAGTTTTTCCATAGCTAAAATTTAAAGATCTTATTATTGTTATTTGTAGAATGTTTTTTCGAATGCCTGGAATTCGTCTTGGCCTCTGACGCACCGTTTCCACCACGATTCGATGAATCCAAGTCCATAACCCATCAGCTGGACAAAGGCTGCTGGGATGGAGAGTAGCCCGACGTGGAGATTTTTGTTCTTGATGCTTGAGTCGGTGAAGATGAGTAGGGCGTAAAGTGCCAATGGCAGCATGGACAGCTGGCAGAGCGTGCGTCCTTCGGACTTGGCTGCTGGAGAACCAAAGCTGCTGAGCATCAGTCCGCCGACAAAGAGCAGTGTCAATGCTATGACACCAATGGTAAAGACGGTAGGCAGCAAGTGCACCAGCTTCAAGGTGCCAGGATGGCGCTTTTCGAGGTTTATACGCGCGATACCACTATTATAAACCTGACGGAAGAATTTCCGGAAGTCTGTACGACGTTTATGCCAAACCCACGCATTGGGGAACAATTGTGGCCGATAGCCGGCCTCGACGATGCGGTAAGAGAAATCAATGTCTTCGCCAAAGCGCATCTTAGTGAAGCCGCCTAATGCAAGGTAGACATCTCTGCGGATGCCCATGTTGAACGAGCGAGGGTAGAATTTGTCGAGCTTGGCTTTCCCTCCGCGGATGCCGCCTGTCGTGAAGAATGAAGTCATCGAGTAGCTGATGGCCTTTTGTACAGGGGTGAATGACGGGTGGGCTGCATCAGGGCCGCCAAAAGCTTCTGCTGAACTAGCCTCCAGCGACTTGGTGATTGCTTCTATATAGCCAGCTGGTAAAACCACGTCGGAATCAAGTATCAGCAGATACTCGCCCTTGGCTCGCTCGGCTCCGTAGTTGCGGCTCTGTCCAGGCCCGCTGTTCTCCTTGTTGTAATAATGCAAAACAAGGATGTCTGCGTATTTATCGCAAACATCCTTGCAAGGCTTTACCGATCCGTCTTCCACGATGATGACCTCGAAGTCCTTCTGTGTTTGATTAGATAGGCTTTCGAGTAGTTCGTCCACTTCGTCGGGACGATTGAAGACAGGAACGATAATCGAGTATTTCATTATTCCTTAACGCGCTGCAGATAGCTGCCGTCACGAGTATCTACCTGAATCAGGTCGCCTTCGTTGATAAATAGGGGAACGCGAACCTCAACACCCGTCTCAAGTGTTGCAGGCTTCAGGGTGTTCGTAGCGGTATCACCCTTGATACCGGGCTCAGAGTGGGTTACGCGGAGCACAGTCTTTACAGGCATCTCGGCATAGAGAATCGTACCATCGGTGGTGTCGCTGACAACCTCCACGATATCGCTCTCCTTCATGTACTCATGACCGATAACGAGTTCGTTATCGATAGGAATCTGCTCAAATGTCTCCTGATTCATGAAGATACGTCCAGACTGGTCCTCATAGAGATACTGATAAGGACGACGCTCGATGACTACATCTTCCAGTTTTTCACCGATATTGAAGCGGCGCTCCAACACACGTCCGTCAGAAACGTTCTTTACCTTGATGATCATGATGGTGTTACCCTTGCCTGGCTTGCGGTGCTGGAAATCAATGCAAACCCAAATACCACCGTCCATGCGAATGGCGGTGCCTTTTTTAATGTCTTGTGAATTAATCATATACCTAAAAATGTTACTATTGTTTCGTTTTCGGCTGCAAAGTTACTTATTTTATTCGTGAAATCTCTGCTTTTTTGGAAAAAAACACAAAAAGTTGTGCTAATTTTCACAGAAAACTTGCGTAATTCAAAAGAAATGAGTAATTTTGCAGCCCAAATCGATAAATAATAACGAATAAAATAAGTATAAAGCAATGAAAAGAACATTTCAGCCCCACAACCGCCGTCGCGTGAACAAGCACGGCTTCCGTGAGAGAATGACAACCAAGAACGGTCGTCGCGTACTGGCTGCACGTCGTGCTAAGGGTCGCAAGAAGTTAACAGTTTCTGATGAGCATCACGGAAAGTAAAATTAGCGCATCATAAGGAAAAAATGGTTAAAACAGGAAGAAGCAGGATATAATCTTAGCTTCTTTCTGTTTTTTTATTAGGCTTTTTTTGGTTTTTCGCTAGGTTTGTACTATCTTTGCAGTTGAAAACGATAACAAGGAATGAAAGCAAAAGAATTCTTCGGCAAGTTTACAAGTCTTTTCCTTTGGGGCAATCTTCTGGCTATGGCTCTCGTAGTGCTTGTCCTTGGATTGGCTGTGAAATATGGACTTGACGCTTATACCCATCATGGTGAAGGCGTGAAAGTTCCCAAGTTGGAAGGCATGCTGTATGCCAATGCCCGTAGTATGATAGAAAGTGACGGGTTGCGTATCATGGTGAGTGACTCTGGTTATAATAAGCGATTCGCCGCTAATAGCATCCTGGCCCAGAGTCCTAACCCGGGAGCCTTTGTGAAACAAGGCCATGTGGTCTATGTGACAGTGAACTCGCCCTCGTCGCCAACATTCGCAATCCCTGATGTGGTCGACAACTCTAGTTTTCGTGAGGCAGAAGCAAAGTTGACGGCGCTGGGATTCAAACTACTGCCTCCGCAGTACGTCTCCGGTGAGAAAGATTGGGTTTATGGTATCCTTTGTCGTGGGCGGAGGGTCTCTACGGGTGATTATGTGTCGATAGAATCACCGCTTACATTGCTGATTGGTAGCGGCACCTATGAGCTGGACGAAGAAATCGATGACATTGAACCAGAGTATAAGATGATGCAAAGCGGGCAAACTGATGAGCTGGAGGAGGCTGCTGAATGATGGAATATGTCGATGATGATCTTGATTTGATGGCTGACGAGAACGGCTCTGGACTTGAGGGAGACAGTACACCGGGCATGCTATATGAACACTTCCGAATGGAGGTGGATAAAGGTCAGGACTCTGTCCGTATCGACAAATATTTATCAGAACACCAACAGCATTCCAGTCGTAACCGTATTCAGAAAGCGGCTGATGCAGGCTTTATCCATGTGAATGGAAAGCCCGTGAAAAGTAATTATAAGGTGCGTCCTGGTGATGTGATAACGCTCATGCTTGATCGTCCTCATTATGATACGACCATTGAACCAGAGGAAATTCCTCTTGACGTGGTCTTCGAGGATGATGCCTTGATGGTTATCAATAAACCGGCAGGAATGGTGGTTCATCCAGGCTGTGGTAATTTCAGCGGTACGCTGGTGAACGCAGTTGCCTGGCACCTGAAAGACCTCGAGAGTTACGATCCGAATGATCCGGAGGTGGGGCTCGTCCATCGTATTGACAAGGACACCAGTGGATTGCTTGTTGTGGCAAAGACACCTGACGCAAAGACATCGCTGGGGAAACAGTTCTTCAACAAGACGACGCACCGAAGCTATAATGCCCTTGTGTGGGGAAATTTCGTGGAAGACGAAGGCCGTATTGAGGGAAATATCGGACGTGATCCGAAAGACCGTTTACGGATGGATGTGTTTCCTCCCGATTCTGAGATTGGCAAACCAGCCGTAACGCACTACCGGGTGATGGAACGCTATGGTTATACGACGTTGGTGGAATGTGTGCTAGAGACTGGACGAACGCATCAGATCCGTGCCCACATGAAACACATCGGGCATCCATTGTTCTGCGACGAACGCTATGGTGGCACAGAGATCCTGCGAGGTGAACGAACAGCAAGCTATAAAGCGTATATCCAAAATTGTTTCAAACTCTGTCCTCGTCAGGTACTGCATGCTCGCACACTGGGTTTTGTCCATCCCGTCACGGGGCAACAGATGGACTTCACATCAGAATGGCCAGACGATATGGCGATGCTGATAGATAAATGGAGAAGATATATAAAAGTAAAATAGTAAGATATAAAAATGAGCAATTTGAAGAGAACGATTGCCATCGTTTGCGGTGGCGACTCATCTGAGCACGACGTGTCTTTACGTTCGGCACAAGGTATCTATTCCTTTTTCGACAAGGATCGGTATCAGGTTTATATTGTAGACATCAAAGGCCTTGACTGGCATGTGGAATTACCAGACGGAACTACAACAAAGATTGATCGCAACGATTTCTCTTTCCAGGAGGATGGAAAGAAAAAGACGTTTGATTATGCTTATATTACTATACATGGGACACCTGGTGAAAACGGTCTGCTTCAGGGCTATTTTGATCTCATAGGGATGCCCTACAGCACCAGCAGCGTGTTGGTAGAGGCTTTGACCTTCGATAAGTTCGTACTGAACCAATATCTGCGTGGCTATGGTGTTAGTGTCGCTGAATCATTGCTTATTCGCAAGGGCTACGAGGAATTGGTCAGCGACGACGAGATTGAGGAGTGTATAGGGATGCCCTGTTTTGTAAAGCCTGCAGCTGACGGCTCTTCTTTTGGTGTGTCGAAGGTTAAGAATAAGGATCAGCTGGCTCCTGCTATCCGTAAGGCTATGATGGAGAGTCCTGAGGTGATGGTGGAGAGTTTTCTTGATGGCACAGAAATCACCCAAGGAATCTACAAGACAAGTGAGAAAACTGTCCTTTTCCCTATTACTGAGGTCGTAACAAATAATGAGTTTTTCGACTATGATGCCAAATACAATGGTCAAGTGAAAGAGATTACTCCCGCTCGTCTGTCTGAGGAACTTGCCGAGCGTGTGGGAAAGATAACCAGTCACATCTATGATATTCTCCACTGCAATGGTATTATCCGTATCGATTATATCATTTCCAAGGATGGGAAAATCTCGATGCTTGAGGTAAATACGACACCGGGTATGACCGCAACCAGCTTTATCCCTCAGCAGGTTCGCGCCGCAGGTCTTACCATGGCTGATGTACTGGCCGATATCGTAGAGAATCAGTTTCGTTAATCCAAATAGCCTATGGTAAGTGATGAGTTGAAAGCGTTTGATGAAATCCGGCCCTATGAGCCGGATGAGATGAAGCAGGCCTTTGTGGATTTGCTCAACGACCGCCAGTTCTCGTTAGTCTTGAAAGGATTGGTGCCTTGGTTGCCGAAATCGTTGCGCAATGCTCTCCTGCGCCTGTCTTTCATCGGGGTGAAGACACCGCTCGATTTCCAGAAGCGGTTCATGAAGCCTGTCGTCCAATACATTATCAAGCGACATACCGACGGTACTACTTTCGACAGTACCAGCCTGCCGACGGATAAGCGTCAGCGCTTCACCTTTGTCAGTAACCATCGTGATATCGTACTCGATTCAGCTTTCCTTGATCTCTTGCTTATTCAGGCAGGCTATCCTACGACGGTAGAAATAGGCATAGGGGATAATCTGCTCATTTATCCCTGGATTAAACGGCTTGTACGGATGAATAAGGCCTTTACGGTGCGCAGGGGACTGAGTCCGAAAGAGACACTCCGTTCCAGTCAGTTGATGAGCCGTTATATTCACTATGCCGTCACAAAAAAGGAAGAGAATATCTGGATAGCTCAGCGTGAAGGAAGAGCCAAGGATTCTAATGACCGTACACAGGATGCTGTGTTAAAAATGCTTGCCATGGGCGCTCCTGAGGAGCAGAAGAATCCTGCCGACAGATTACGTGAACTGAACATTGTGCCGTTGACCATCAGTTATGAGTATGATCCATGTGACTATCTGAAGGCTCAGGAACTGCAGGAACGTCGTGATAATCCTGCCTTTAAAAAGAGTCGTCAGGACGATCTTGACAATATGCGCATCGGTATCTTTGGCTATAAGGGGCATGTTCACTATCATTGTGCTTCGCCAGTGGACCAATGGATCGATGAACTGTCGGATTTGCCTAAGACGGAGTTCTATACAGCGATGGCTCAGCGTATGGATAAGGATATTCATCGGGGATACAGACTCTATCCAGGCAACTATATTGCAGCTGATGAACTCAGTGGGACTAATGAATATGCTATACATTATACTGATGCAGACAAAAAACGGTTTGAAGGTTATCTTGCAAGTCAACTGGATAAGATAAAGCTTCCCAATAAAGATGATAGTTTCCTTCGGAATTGCTTGTTGAATATGTACGCTAATCCATTACGTAATAAAATTGCCGCAGAATGAGACGCGTGATAATGCCTATAGTATTCTTGTTGACTGTCTTCATCTCGTGTGAGCAGGATAACTATGAAAAGGGTGAGGGCAGGTATTCCCTTATGCGAGGCGATTTTGCTGAGTTAAGAATTGATGCGGATTTACGAGCGACAACGATTGTTACCGATGACCTTGAACGACTCTCCCTGAAGGAGCCTTATACGGCGAAATGGATTGCCAGACCAGACACCACTTACCGTTGTCTTTTATATTATAATAAGGTGGATGATAAAGCAGAGGTGATCTCTATGGGGCAAGTTCCTTGTCCTCCCATTGTATCTCTGGGTGAGTTTGAGGAGAAGGTGTGCACCGACCCTGTGAAACTTGAGAGTATCTGGTTGAGTAAGTCTGGCAAGTATTTGAATATGAGTCTTCAGTTGAAGACTGGTCATACCGATGATACCACAGCAGTTCAGCATCTGGCCTTCGTGTCTGATACATTGTTGGTGAATCCCGACAAAACGCAAACGCTTTATATCCGTCTTCACCATGATCAAGGGAATGTGCCGGAATATTATTCTATTCAGTCATATGTGAGCCTGCCTACTGATAAGATCCCTGCCGATTCAGTGCGGCTAATCGTTAATACGTATTCAGGTCTGATTGTCAGGACCCTCCAACTTCCCAAACGCTGATTTAAGCGATTAGAAGGAAAGCGTTCTTTCCAGTTCATCCAGTTCCTCGTCTGTGGTGGCCCAGCTGGTTACAAAACGGCAGATCGTATGGTGCTTGTCTGACTGTCCGAAATGCGTGAATCCGATTTTTGAGTCTAGACGCCCCACTTGTTCGTTGTCGATGATTACGAACTGCTGATTGGTGGGAGAATCAACAAAAAAATCCAGATGTTTCCTGATGAAGATGTCTTTCATTCGCATGGCCATTTTAATGGCATGACGTGAAAGCTCAAAATAGAGATCATCCGTAAAGAGTGCTTCAAACTGAAGGCCGATAAGTGCGCCTTTTGCGATGACTGCACCATGCTGTTTTTGGATAGAGAAGAAATGTTTATGGGCTTTGCGATTTGTGAATACGACAGCCTCACCGCAGAGAGCTCCAATTTTGGTGCCACCGATATAGAAAACGTCACAATGACGAGCCAGGTAAGGTAAGCTGACATCGCAACCTTCTGCCATCAGACCATAGCCAAGACGGGCTCCATCAATATAGAGCGGAATGTCGTATCGCT
The DNA here is from genome assembly GCA_900314995.1 of uncultured Prevotella sp. Lineage (GTDB taxonomy): Bacteria > Bacteroidota > Bacteroidia > Bacteroidales > Bacteroidaceae > Prevotella. Next base: position 20,555 of record OMXK01000021.1, on the reverse strand, counting down.
GACAAACCTGATAGATATCGGAAAGTTCCTTTGCAGTATAAAGAGTGCCGAATTCTGTAGGAAAGGTGATATAGACAAGTCCAGGGTGCACCGCATGGTCTTTATTGCCATCATGCATATAGTCATCTAGATATTTGTCGAGCACGGCAGCTTCCATCTTTCCGTCTGTATCAGCGATGGTGATAATCTTATGCTCTGTAAATTCCACGGCACCTGCTTCGTGGACATTGATGTGACCGCTCCCCACACAGATGACACCTTCATACTGGTAAAGCATGGAGTCGATGGTCGTGGCATTTGTTTGAGTACCGCCTGTCAGGAAGAAAATCTGTGCATCAGGAAGTCCGCATGCTTCACGGATACGATCCTTGGCACGCTCACTGAATTCATCAAATCCGTAGGGCGTAGGGTGGGCGCCGTTATACTTCACAAGATTCTCCAACACCTTGGGGTGCGCACCATTGTTGTAGTCACATTCAAATGATACCATAATATGTTTTGTCTTTTTGCCTGCAAAAATACATAAAGTTTTGCGATTTATTTGCATACTTGGGAATAATTTTGTATATTTGCACATTAATTACATGCCAGATTGCAGATATGATTAAGCAAAAGAATACTTTTGTTGGTCCTTTTGTTGTACTGCTGATCTTGTCGCTTTGCTCTTGGAATAGCGATGATCATACGATGATAGGCCCGATTCCTGCTATTCCAGACTATGCAGACTCCACCCAGTGGTATATTCACGAAAGAGGTGGTGAAGCAGATCTTTTCTATATTATCTCAACAGAGACAGGTGATCATTTGATGGGAACAGACACTTGCCATTTTGCTGATACCCACAATCCAGATTTGCGTAACCGTATGGAACACGAGATGCATGCCGTGGACTCATTTTATTCCGGTCGTCTCAATTATTTCTCCCCTTACTACCGTCAAGTTTCTATGCAGTCATGGGCATCAGAGTCGGTAGCAATGGCACGTATTCCATTAGCAATGTCTGACTGCGTCCTCAGTTGGGAGTATTATCTAGAGCACATGAATCAAGGACGTCCATTTATTCTGGCTGGCTTCAGCCAAGGAGCTCATGCCGTGATGGAAATCATGAAGCGAATGCCCGATAGCGTGGCTAGTCGCATGGTTGCTGTGTACCCTCTTGGTTATAAGGTGACTCGTGAGGATACGGCTGCCTGCTGTCATCTGCGTCATGCCTCTGGTGCTACCGATACGGGGGTAACCATTAACTTTAACTCAGTGAAGTCGCCGGAATGTGAAATATCAGTGGTGAGTGAGGGTAATCTTTTCTGTATCAACCCTGTCAATTGGCGTACAGATACTTTGTCAACGCCCTTTGTACTATATGGACGGAAAAAGAATGATACGCTTACTGTACGTCTTGACCCCGCGAGTCGTTTACTTTTGGTCGAGGGTTATAATATCGACAAACCGATGCGCGTTATCGGTAAGCCCGGCAACTATCACCACATGGAATTGAAATTCTATTATCCCTATATCCGTCAGAATATGGCAGATAGGGTAGCGGCATTTCTTGGAAAGAAAGAATAGACAGAAGACAACGGATAAAAACCATCAATTATGAAAAGACTATTGACATTGCTCTGCCTGTTGGCGTCTGTAGCGCTAGTTATGGCGGAAACGACAAATGAAGTTGAGGTAAAGGCAAATGGAGTGGTAACGCGGGTGAGCTTTTACACACCTGAAATCGTCAGGGTTGTGAAATGCCCTGGTGAAACCATTACGCAGAAGCGGAATAGCCTTGTAGTAACGCTGGCGCCCCAGACGGATATTGACATTTCTGTGAAGGAGGCTGCTTCTAAAGTGGTGATGAGTAGTGAGAAACTATCAGTCATGATAGATAAACGTACAGGGCAGTTGCAATTTATGAGTAAAGGGAAGAGCCTGTTGAAAGAAAAGTCTTCCGCTTTCGAACAGCGTACAAAAGGCTCGGATGCTGGTGCTTATAGAGTGACACAGTCGTTTGTACTTGACAAGGATGAAGCGATATACGGTCTTGGTACTATTCAGGATGGCAAATTGAATCGGCGGGGCATCCATCAAAGGATGGAACAATCGAATCTGGAAGATTTTCAGAATGTGCTGCAAAGTATTAAAGGGTGGGGCATCTATTGGGATAATTACTCACCGACAGACTTCGATGATGATGCTCTGAAAGGTATGTCTTTCTCGTCAGAGGTAGGCGATGTTATTGATTACTATTTTATGTATGGCGGTTCTGCTGACGGCGTGATCGCTCAGATGCGTCAACTTTCTGGGGATGTTCCGATGTTCCCGCTTTGGACCTATGGCTTCTGGCAATCAAAAGAACGCTATAAGACTGCAGCCGAGACGGAAAGTATCGTTGATAAATATCGTGAATTGCAAGTTCCCCTTGACGGTATCATTCAAGACTGGCAATACTGGGGTTCCAACTATCTGTGGAATGCGATGGACTTCCTGGCAGAAGACTTCGCTACAGGGCAACAACTCATCAAGAACGTTCATCAGAAGCATGCCCATTTCATGATTAGTATCTGGGCAAGCTTCGGCCCTCAGACCCAGCAGTTCCGTGAGCTGGATGAGAAGGGACTACTTCTGCCCATCGAGACCTGGCCCCAGAGTGGAATCTCGCATATCTGGCCTCCAGTGATGGGATATCCCTCTGGTGTAAAGGTATATGATGCATTTAGTCCTGTGGCAAGAGATATCTATTGGAAGCACCTGAAGCGCCTTTTCGACTATGGTACTGATGCCTGGTGGATGGATTCTACAGATCCGGACTTCTTCAATCCCAAAGAGTCAGACTATGACCACAAGGTTGGTGATGGCACATGGCGCTCATTGCGTAATGCCTTCCCCTTAGCGACTGTCCGTGGTGTCTATGAGGCGCAGCGTAAGGAGTCGTCGGATAAACGTGTCTTTATCATGACGCGGAGCTCGTTTGCAGGGCAACAACATTATGGCTCGAATATGTGGAGTGGTGATGTGGCTTCTTCGTGGGATATGCTTCGTAAGCAAGTGCCTGCAGGTCTGAATTTCTCCTTGACAGGTAATCCTAATTTCAATACCGATATCGGCGGTTTCTTCTGTAATTCCTATAATACGCGGGGCTCTGGTTCTGCTCCGAGAAATCCGCAGTTTCAGGAACTCTATGTACGGTGGATGCAGTACGGCCTGTTCTGTCCTGTCTTCCGCAGTCATGGTGCAGATGCGCCTCGTGAAATATGGCAGTTCGGAAAGAAGGGCGAACCCGTATATGATGCTATCGAGAAGTCGATTCGTCTGCGATATCGCCTAATACCTTATTTATATAGTACAGCTTGGCAGGTGACGAGTCATCATGAGAGTTATCTGCGTCCATTGTTCAGCGACTTTGCTGCCGATAAGCGTGTCTGGGATATGCCGGATGAGTTTATGTTCGGGCGCTCAATTTTGGCTGCTCCTGTTCTTGAGGCTCAGTACACGGAAGAAAAGATCATCAAGGAAGATGCCATGACGGGCTGGGATAGGAAGGAGATGGCTAACGAGGGTGATGTGAAAGTTGACTTCACGGGAACAAAGTCTGCCAAGAAATATCTGCCAAAAGGAACTGACTGGTATGATTTTTGGACTGGTAACCGTATGAAGGGAGGACAGTTCGTGACTATTCAGACAACTTTCGACCGTGTACCAATGTTTGTTCGTGTGGGCAGTATCCTGCCATTTGGCCCTGAGATGCAGTATGTAGGTGAAAAGGCATGGGATAATCTTGAATTGCGAGTTTATCCAGGAGCTGATGCAACCTTTACGCTCTATGAGGATGAGGGTGACAATTATAACTATGAGCGGGGTGTTTATTCTACGATTAACTTTGAGTGGAGTGATCGTAGCCGCACTTTGACAATCGGACAGCGCAAGGGCAGCTTCCCAGGCATGATACTGTCTCGTAAGTTTACTATTGTCCTGCCCGACGGCACTTCATCTGTCGTCGAGTATCAGGGAAAGGAAGTTTCATGTAAACTATGAACTTTAGCTGCAAGATTGCAGCTAAAGTCCATCATATGTTATAAAGCCTCAAGCATTCGCTTGATGACTACTGAGCAGCTAATCTCGCGGTTAGCTGCTTCTGGTATGACAATAGAGTTTGGTGATTCAATCACGTCATCCGTCACAATAAGGTTGCGGCGTACAGGCAGACAATGCATGAACCTACCATTGTTTGTCCATGACATGTGTTCGGTATCTACGGTCCATGACATATCCTTTGATGTAATCTTGCCATAGTCGGCAGGATTCGTCACACCGGGATTACTCCAGTTCTTGGCGTAGATGAAGTCTGCACCCTCAAAAGCTTTCTTCTGATCATATTCCACACGGGCATTACCGATAAACTTTGGATCGAGCTCATACCCTTCAGGATGCGTAATGACGAAATCAACATCGGCTGCATTCATCCATTGGGCAAAGCTGTTAGGTACTGCCTGTGGCAAAGCACGGCAATGAGGTGCCCATGACAGTACAACTTTAGGACGCTGCACGGTCTTGTATTCTTCGATGGTGATGAGGTCAGCAAAAGCCTGGAGCGGATGTACGGTGGCTGTTTCCATCGCAAAGACCGGGCGACCACTGTATTTGATGAATTGCTGCAGTACGGTTTCGGCGTAGTCGTATTCACGATCAGTCAGTCCGGCAAAGGAGCGCACACCGATAAGATCGCAATAGCAGCCCATGACGGGGATGGCTTCTAACAGGTGCTCAGACTTGTCGCCATCCATAATGACGCCACGTTCTGTTTCCAGTTTCCAGGCACCGGCATTCACATCAAGCACTATGACATTCATTCCCAAGTTCATGGCAGCCTTCTGAGTAGACAAGCGTGTTCGGAGGGAATTGTTGAAGAAGATCATCATGAGTGTCTTGTTCTTCCCCAGATGCTGATATTTGTAACGTTCGTTCTTAATCTCTTGTGCTTCGGCGAGGGCTTGGCGGAGATCGCCAATATCCTCTACATTGATAAAACTCTTCATATGCTTATGATTCTTTTGGTAATGTCATGATGAAACGTGCACCTTCTTTATAGTTGGTGTCAAGGACGATATCGCCACCAAGACGGCGGACAATACTGCGTGCCACAGAGAGGCCAATACCTGTACCTTCATAATACTCATCCAATTGTACAAATGCCTCAAAAATGTGTTCTGCTTGTTTGGCTGGGACACCGATACCTGTATCTTCAACGATGAATGCTATTTCAGAGGGCTTTTGAGAGATGATTAACCTGACTTCACCTTCTTTCGTGAATTTCTTGGCATTGTCGAGCAGAAGTACCAAGGCACGGGTTGCATAGCGTTGATTTGTCAATAATTGGAAATCTTTTGTTCCCTCTTTCAGTTGTAAGTCGAACTTGATATGTTCTGTATGACAGATGCCAGAATTTTCGATGGCTTTATTGGCAATGATATTTGTTGTGGTCTCATCTGTTCGTTCGATAATGGTCTGACTGCTGGCTTCTGACAACTCTAGCATCTTGTCAACCAATTCGGTGATCCGCTCACTGTTTTCCCTGATACGCTGCTGGATATCCTTCTTCTCGTCAGTACCCAGTTCTACATCTTTCCCTGTAATCACCTGAGCGAATCCATTGAGGATGTTCAGCGGTGTACGGATTTCGTGTGATATTTGGCGGATGAAGTTGGTCTTCATCTGAGAAGACTCATTTGCACGGGCATTGGCAATAGTCAGTTCTTTATTTTTCTGTTCTAATTCCAGATTCTTCTCTGCCAGACGTTTAGTACTGCGATACCTGTGATAGGTGAAAATCACCAAGAAGATGATAATCAGCAACATGGCAATCGAAACAGCCAGAATACGCTGCTGGGTCATGGCTGTTTCTTGTTCTGCGATTTTGGCCTCTTTCTCTCTTGTCTCATAGATAATAGCCAATTCGGCTGCATTGTGTTTACGTTCATATTCATCAACGGAGTCGATGGATTCGGCTATTCGTCGAGCAGCCATAAGCGCCTTATCATGTCTTCCGGATTTCTGATAGGCATTAAAGAACGGAATGAGATAAGTCTTCAGGTAGTACATCGATTTAGGCATGGCCCAAGAATTGGCGAGCGAATCAAGTTTAGGAACAAGGTCTGCCAGATCATCCCAACGTTCGGCCATTTCCAGATATTCGGCGTTGTCAACAAGACCGATACTGGTTTTGGAATAGTCAGACTTCAAGAACTCCCGATAGATTTTATCAGCCTCTTGGCGCTGTCCGGTCTTGATTAGCACGATAGCCTTGTGAGTTCCCAAACTGCCTAGGTATTCTTCTGCGGTGCGTTTTGAACAATCAGGAGATTCCACAAGTCTATTAATAGCTTCTTCGGCAGCGACGACCCATTTTTCTGCCTGTTCGAAATTGTTGGTGGTAGTATAGGCGTCCATGATGTTATAAGCCACTCTTGCCCATGAATAGATGTGATCATATTTCCCTGTCTGTAATGCCAGTCGCTTCAGGGTGTTGTAGGCATGGGTGAAGTTCTTTTCTGCCTCAGCAGTGCGGCTTAACTGCATCTGACAATATCCAATGTCATGGAGCAAAATTGCTTGCCACTCTTGTCCGCTTTCCGTCTTGTCTTTTTGGGCTATAGAGTAAGCTTCTGTAGCTGTTGCCAGTGCGCCTTGCTGGTCACCTTTGATGGTAAGGATTGTTGATAACTGATCGTAGGCAAAATAGAAAATGGATGGCTGATCTTTATAGAGTTCGTTACCTGTCAGTGCCTTCTTATAGTATAGTTCTGCACTGAGTTCTTGTCCCATCTTGTAATGAATCTGGGCACGGTAGAAGTTAATCTTTGCATCATACAGCGCATGCACATCCTCCAGACTGTCGACTACTAGTAGGGCTTGGTTATAGTCATGCTCCATAGCAGCATATACCAGTGAATCGTTGTAGTCTATTTCTTTGACTGTCAGTCTGGAGCCGTTGTTCGCTTTTTGGCACGAGACAGCTAGGAGCAGGGTGAAAACCCATACAGCAAAGGCGATGGCATGTTTGTTTTTATTCATATATTGTTATAGGTTTGTCGTAGAGAATACTATGGTCTTGTCTGTCCTTCGCCCTCGATGAGCCATTTGTAAGTACAGATTTCTTCAAGGGCCATCGGACCGCGTGGCCCTAGTTTCTGTGTGCTGATACCAATTTCGGCACCTAGTCCGAATTGGGCACCGTCGGTGAAACTTGTCGGCGCATTCCAGTAAACGCAGGCAGCATCAACTTGGGCCTGGAACTTTCGTGCAGTCTGTTCATTCATCGTAATGATGGATTCACTATGTCCGCTGCCGTTCTCGTCGATATGGGCAAGTGCCTCTTCCAATGAACTAACGGTTTTGATAGCCAGTTTGTAATCCATGAATTCTGTTCCAAAACTTTCAGCAGTTGCATGCTCCAAATATGGATATTTGTTGTCGAGCACCTGATAGGCAGGTTCGTCTGCGTAGATGATGACGTTTTTCTCTGCCATCTTCTCGCAGAGTTTTGCCAGATCATTGAGGCGGTTCTTGTGGATAATCAGACAGTCGAGTGCATTGCAGACTGAGACACGGCGAGTCTTGGCATTATAGATGATAGCCTTACCCATTTCCACATCACCTTCCTCATCGAAATAGGTGTTTACCACCCCGGCACCAGTCTCAATGACTGGCACACGGGCTGTGTCGCGGACAAAGTCAATCAGTTTCCTTCCACCACGTGGGATGCAGAGATCAATATAGCCTACGGCATTCAACATCTCGCCAGTGGCCTCGTGGGTGGCAGGCAAGAGTGCTACCACATCTTCGGAAATGCCATATTTCTCCAATACCTCATGAATGAGTGCCACCTCTTCACGATTAGAGCAGTCTGCGTCTTTTCCGCCTTTCAGCACACAGGCATTACCACTCTTGAAACATAATGAGAAGACGTCGAACGTGACATTTGGACGAGCCTCATAGATCATACCGATAACACCGAATGGTACACTGACACGACAGAGTCGCAACCCGTTAGGAAGTGTTTTGGATTTTGTGATATGCCCGAGTGGCGTGGGCAGTGTTGCAACATTACGCATATCACTGGCGATACCCTCCAGACGGCTGTCTGTCAGTTGCAGACGATCGTAGAGCGGATTTGATGGTTCCATCTTGGCAAGGTCAAGTTTATTGGCCTCCAGTATCCGTTCCTTCTGCGACAGAATCGCATCGGCCACAGCATTCAGTATGTCGTTACGCTGGCTGTCATCCAAGAGTGCCAACTTCTTGCTGGCACGTTTCACACGCTCAAAAGTCTCTTTCAGTTCCATTGTGAAGTGTTATTTGGTTTCAAATTCAGTATGTGGTGTCTCCGTGGGTTTTTCGATGAGATCGATAAGAATATTGTCACGTTCCCCATTTGCAATGATAACCCTGATACCTGTCTGTGACACTTTTCGGGCTGTCGTGTACTTGGAGTGCATGCCTCCACGGCCAAACGCACTCTTCTCAGGCTGGATGTATTCCGACAGATCACGACCAGGAGCCACCTTGCGGATTAGTTCTGCATCGGGATCATCTGGATGGGTATTATATATACCATCTATATTGGATAACAGAATCAGGGTGTCGGCATTCATCATCTGGGCTATCAGTCCAGAAAGCTCATCATTATCGGTAAACATCAACTCAGTAACGCTGACGGTGTCGTTCTCATTTACGATAGGCAGTACGTCGTTCTCTAACATGACAGTCATACAGGCCTGTTGGTTCTGATACTGCTCGCCTGGTTCAAAGTTCTCCTTCATCGTGAGAACTTGTCCCACGTGAATGCCAAACTCACGGAACAGGTCGTAGTAGAGTCCCACAAGCTTTACCTGTCCAACGGCAGAATACAACTGTCGCTGCTCTACAGAGTCGAGCGAATGGTCAACCGTCAGTTCCCGCCTTCCACAGGCTACTGCACCAGAAGATACCAGTATCACCTCATAGCCCTGCTTTCTGAGCCAGGCTATCTGGTCTACCAGTGCTGACATCCTGGTGACATCTAGTTTCCCATCGATACGTGTGAGTACGTTTGAGCCTACTTTTATGACTATTCTTCTACTCATATTCCATTTTTATAATAGAGCCACATCCTTGATGTGATCGATTTCCGGCGTACTGCCGATGGCCCCAACGATACTGATTACATCGAAACGGACAGGGACTTTTATGCGATGCGACTTGATGTAGTGGTTGATGGCCGATTGCAGGCTGAGGCGTTTCTTGTAGTCGATGGCCTCTTCTGGGGCTCCAAACAGTCGGTTGCGCCGAGTCTTCACTTCTATGATGGCTAAGGCCTCTTCGCTCCTGGCTATAATATCAAGGTCGTGATGTCCTGATTTCCAGTCGCGCTCCAGAATCTCATAGCCTTGATCTTCAAGATACTTGGCTGCAAGGTCCTCGCCCCATTTCCCCAACTCGTTGTGCGCTGCCACTTGCTGAATTACTTTTCTGCGTCTTTCTGACGAATCTCCACACGGCGTATCTTGCCGCTGATGGTCTTCGGCAGTTCGTCGACAAACTCCACGATACGCGGATATTTGTAAGGTGCAGTTTCTTTCTTGACGTGCTGTTGCAGTTCCTTCACGAGATCATCACCAGCCTTGTCTTTCCACTCCTTGCCAAGTACGACGGTAGCCTTTACGACCATACCACGGATATCGTCGGGTACACCAGTAATAGCACACTCTACGACGGCGGGGTGGGTCATCAGGGCACTTTCTACTTCGAACGGACCAATGCGGTAGCCACTTGACTTGATCACATCGTCGATGCGGCCTTCAAACCAGTAATAGCCATCTTCATCGCGCCAGGCCATATCACCGGTATGGTAGATACCATCGTGCCAAGCCTCGCGGGTCTTCTCCTCATCACGGTAGTAGCCCTTGAAGAGGCCGATGGGCTTGCGGTCACCAACACGTACAACAATTTCGCCTTTCTCACCGTCTTCGCATGGGGTACCGTCAGGACGGACGAGGTCGATGTCATACTGAGCGTTGGGCATACCCATGCTGCCAGGTTTCGGAGTCATCCAAGGGAAGGTGCCGAGCGTCATCGTCGTTTCCGTCTGTCCGAAGCCTTCCATCATCTTGATGCCTGTCTTCTCGTAGAACTTGTCGAACACGGCAGGGTTCAGGGCCTCACCAGCTGTACAGCAGTATTCGAGGCTGCTGAGATCGTACTTCGACAGGTCTTCACGAATCATGAAACGGTAGATGGTAGGTGGCGCACAGAAGCTGGTTACGTGGTATTTCTCCATCTGGCGCAGCAGGGTGTCGGCATTGAACTTCTCATGATCGAACACAAAGACCGTTGCACCAGCGAACCACTGGCCGTAGAACTTACCCCATACAGCCTTGCCCCATCCAGTATCGGCTACGGTGAGGTGGAGTGAGTTCTCGTGGAGATTGTGCCAGAACACACCAGTCGTGAGATGTCCCATCGCATAGAGATAGTCGTGAGCTACCATCTTAGGCTCACCAGAGGTACCGCTGGTGAAATACATCAGCATGGTATCCTCATTGTCGTTGACGTGCTTTGGACGTACGAATTTCGGAGCTTGCTTCCATTCGCTCTGCCAGTCGCGGAATCCTTCTGGAATGGGTTTCCCGTGATCGGTGATGGCAATCAGCGTATCCACCGTCGGACTCTCGGGCATAGCCAGTTTGATCTGCTCTGTCACGTATGGATCATCCACACAGATAATCGCCTTGATGCTGGCTCTGGTATTGCGATATACGATGTCGTGCTTGGTCAACATGTGGGTAGCAGGAATGACGATGGCTCCGATCTTACAGAGTGCCAGCATGACGACCCACCACTCGTATCGGCGCTTCAGGATGAGCATCACGGGGTCGTTCTTGCCGATGCCCAGTGATAAAAGGTAACTCGCAGCCTGATCTGTCTGTTCTTTCAGCTCACCGTATGTCGTACGTATTTCCTCGCCCTGGTCGTTTGTCCACAGGATGGCGAGTTTGTTGGGAGCTTCTTCCGCCCAGGCGTCCATCACATCGTAGGCGAAATTGAATTCTTCCGGGATGATGAACTCCAGGTGTTTGTTGTAATCCTCTACAGACGTAAACGTCGTCTGCTTCAAAAATCTTTCTACCATAGTTTAGTCTATTCTACTGTAAATGCTAAGAATCTTACTGCTTTGTCGCCTAATGCTTTCATGCCGTGGGGCTTGGTGGAGTCGAAATAGATGCTGTCGCCCTCCTCCAGGACAATGGTTTTACCACCGATATAGAGCTCCATCGTACCTTCAAGAATCATATTGAACTCCTGCCCGGGGTGTGAATTCTTGTAGATGGTGTGAGCCTCGGGCTTAGGCTCTACGGTTACGATGAATACATCTGCTTTGTGGTTCACGAAGCCGCTTACCAGACTCTGGTACTTATAGGCTTTGGTGCGCTCCACACTCATGCCTTGTCCCTTGCGTACAACAAAGTACGACTTCATGTGAGGGGCTTCGGCAAACATCAGTTCCTCGGCAGAGATGCCATATTTGTGGGCAATCTTCATCAGGTTGGAGATGGTTATATCTACTTCGCCTGCCTCGATCTTCTCGTACTTGTCGAGTGAGATGCCTACGGTATCGGCTACTTCCTGCGCTGTTAAGTCGAGCACGTCGCGCAGACCTTTCAGGCGCTCGCCAATTTGTTTGAGTTGTTCGTCCATATCGGTTTCTGTTTAAAATTGGTGCGCCCAGTAGCGGACGCACCTTTATTTTTTTTGTTGATCTTCCTATTTCAGATAGGTATAGCGGTAGTCTGTCGGAGACACCAAGGTCTCCTTGATGACACGCGGGATGATCCAACGGATGAGGTTGAACTCACCGCCAGCCTTGTCGTTAGTACCGCTGGCACGGGCTCCGCCGAAGGGCTGCATACCCACCACGGCGCCTGTAGGCTTGTCGTTGATGTAGAAGTTGCCCGCAGCATAGCTGAGCTGCTCGGTGATCTTCTCAACGGCCATACGGTCACGTCCGAAGACAGCACCCGTCAGTCCATAAGGAGAAGTCTCGTCGCAAAGTTTCACCGTCTCTTCCACCTTGTCGTCATCGTATGGGTAAACGGTGATAATCGGGCCGAAGATTTCCTCTTCCATCGATTTGAAGTTGGGATTCGTGGTCTCGATGACAGTCGGCTCAACAAACCAGCCCTTTGACTTGTCGCACTTGCCGCCTACCACAATCTTGGCATCGGCAGCCTGCTCGGCATAGTCGATATAGGACTTGCACTTGTCGAACGAAGCCTCGTCGATAACGGCATTGATAAAATTCGAGGGATCCTTTACGTCGCCCATCTTTATTTCAGCACACATCTTCTTGATATCCTCCAGTACATCGGGCCACAGACTCTTCGGAATGTACATACGAGAGGCGGCAGAACATTTCTGTCCCTGGAACTCAAAGGCTCCGCAGAAAGCAGCCGTTGCCACAGCCTTCTTGTCGGCTGAAGGATGTACGAAGATGAAGTCCTTACCACCAGTCTCACCTACGAGACGGGGATAGGAAATATACTTGTCGAGATTACTGCAGGCCTGCTGCCACAGACTCTTGAACGTTGCTGTGCTACCAGTGAAGTGGATACCTGCAAAGTATTTGGATTGTGTGGCAACCTCTCCGATCAGCGCACCGCTGCCTGGCAGGAAGTTCACTACACCGTCGGGCAGTCCTGCCTCCTTGTAGAGCTGCATCAGGTAATAGTTCGAGAGCAGCGCAGTGGTAGAAGGCTTCCAGAGAGCCACGTTACCCATCAGCACAGGCGTCATGCAGAGGTTTGAGGCAATGCTGGTGAAATTGAACGGAGTGACGGCGAGTACGAAACCTTCCAGCGGACGATATTCCGTGTGGTTCAGCTGTCCGTTGCCGTCCTTCGGCTGCATCTGGTAGATCTTCGATGCATAGTGTACGTTGTAACGGAAGAAATCGATGGTCTCACAAGCGGAGTCGATCTCTGCCTGATAGATGTTCTTGCTCTGGCCCAGCATACAGGCTGCATTCATAATGGGGCGATATTTCGTGGCGAGCAGCTCGGCCATCTTCATCACGATAGCGGCACGGGTGGTCCAGGGTGTACGGCTCCATTCCTTCCAGGCTTCCATAGCTGCCTCAACAGCCATCTCAACCTCTTTCTTGCCAACTTTGTGATAGGTGGCCAGCACATGCTTGTGGTCGTGGGGACAGGTTACCTGACCGGTATTGCCAGTACGGATTTCCTTGCCGCCAATGATGATGGGAATGTCGACCACCAGATTGCTCTGACGCTCCAGTTCTTTCTCAAGTGCAACACGCTCTGGCGAACCTGCCAGATAAGCTTTTACCGGCTCGTTGGCCGGTGTGGGGAATGAAATGATAGAATTATTCATACTTGTTTAATATTTAGTAGCAGGGTGCAAAGATACTGTATTTTTATGAATTCTATCAACTGTGCCTACTAATTAATGTTAATAAGTGTACTTTTGCCAATAATTTATTTCTTGATGCCTGCCTTGAGCCCACGGATTACCGCTGACGTAAAGCCTGCGTGCTCCATTTCATTCAGTCCACGGATGGATACACCGTCAGGTGTAGTTACCAAGTCGATGGCTGCCTCGGGATGGAGGCCTGTCTCTGCCAGCAGCTCCACAGCGCCCCTCAATGTCTGCAGCACAATCTTCTTGGCGTCGTCGGCCTTGAAGCCCAGTTCCACGCCACCTTCCGAAGCGGCACGGATATAGCGCATGGCATAAGCGATGCCGCAAGAGGCGAGGGTAGTGCCGGCGGCCAGATGCTGCTCGTCGGTAATCAGCGTATCGCCCATCTCGTTATAGATGTCGAGGATGGTCTGCGTCTGCTGATCCGTTGCGTTCACAGGCACCACGAAGGTCATCGACTGCATCTGGGCGATGGCGATGTTTGGAATGACGAGGAACAATGGCGGACAGTTCAGGTTCAGCCATTTCTTGATGCTCTCCGACGATACGCCTGCAGCCACCACGATCAGCAACTGCTTCTGGGGATTCAGCGCACTCTTGATACCTCTCAGAACCGTCTCTACAAGCCAGGGCTTCACCACCACACACACGATGTCGGCATCCTTGGCTGCCTTATGGTTCTCACTGGTTGTCTTCACACCCATCTTCGCAAACTTCTTGAGAGTGGCCTGATTGGGGTCGGATACGGTGATATCCTCGTTGTTGAACGTCTTTCCTCTGACGAGTCCTTCTATAGTGGTGCCACCCATGGCACCAGCTCCGATAACTGCTATTTTCATAATGTCTTCTTGAGTTTTTCGATGAATAAGTCGGCTTCTGCCTTGGTCAGGCAGAGTGGCGGCAGCAGGCGAAGAATGTTTGTGCCTGCACAGCCCGTGAAGCAATGCTCCTGATAGATCAGCGGCTGGCGCACATCCTTATGGGGAATGTCGAGATCGATGCCGATCATCAGTCCGCGACCACGAACATCCTGGATATGTGGCTCCGTCTTCTGCAACTCCTTCAGCTGGGTGATGAGGTATTCGCCCACCTCATGGGCGTTCTCCACGAGATGCTCCTGCTCGAACACATCGAGCACAGCCAGCGCTGCTGCACAAGCCAGATGATTGCCGCCGAAGGTGGTACCCAACTGTCCGTATACGGGCTTGAACTCAGGCGAGATCAGCACTCCGCCCATCGGGAAACCGTTGGCGATACCCTTGGCTACCGTGATGATGTCAGGACGGATGCCCAGCCACTGGTGGGCGAAGAACTTACCGCTGCGGCCGTAACCGCACTGGATCTCATCACAGATAAGAATCGTACCGTGTTTCTTGCAGGCAGCAGCCAAGCCCTGGGCAAACTCTGCCGTAGCCAGCTTGATGCCGCCAACACCCTGGATGCACTCTAAGATTACGGCACAGACATCGCCCTTAGCCAGCTCTGCCTCCCAGGCTGCCAAATCGTTCATTGGCAGATAGGTCACGTGACCATTATCGTTGATAGGCGCGATGATCTTCGGATTGTTGGTCACCTCGACAGCCAGTGAGGTACGACCGTGGAATGCCTTCTCGGCAGAGAGGACGCGAGTACGGCCGTTGGTAAACGAGGCCAGTTTCAGCGCATTCTCGTTAGCCTCCGCACCACTGTTGATGAGGAACAGCTGGTAGTCGTCGTAGCCGCTTATCTTGCCGAGGCGCTCAGCCAACTCTGACTGCAGCTTGTTGATCACGGAGTTTGAATAGAATCCCAGATTCTGCAACTGCTCAGACACCTTACTGATATAATGTGGATGAGAATGGCCGATAGAGATTACGGCATGTCCGCCATAGAGGTCCAGATATTCCTGCCCCTTGTCGTCCCATACCTTACAGCCCTTGCCCTTCACGATGTTTACGTCGAAGAGCGGATATACGTCGAATAGCTTCATAATCGTTTCCTTTAAATCGCGTGCAAAGATACTGCAAAAATCCGATAAATCGGCATATTTCTTCATCTTTTTGCATAAAAAGGCGCTTTCTGCATATAAACTGCATACACATAACCTTTGTGCTGGTTGTCTGAACTGTTGGATGTCATTAGATTTAGTGGAGGTTTAGTGGAGGTTAAGTGGAGGTATAAATATAACATAAGATTCAGTAAGTCAGAATGATATGTCAAATTTAGTGGATGTTGAAGTCAGAAAGCTATTTCACCTCAATTATATTACTGCAAACTAGGGTTTTGTCCCCTGTATTTTACCCTTTTCTCGGTAGTAAACCATGAAATTCTCTCGAAAATTCATGGGTTTCCTTACGAGAGACTATCCTTCAGTCGTAAGGAAACCCATGCTTTGTCGTAATGTAACCAGCCTTCAGTCGTAATGCGAGTGGAGGTTACTCGTTGAGCAACATTCTCGGACAACTAGAAAGCGGACGCTTTCAGGCGGAGGCCTGCCGTCTCGTCGATGCCGAACATGAGGTTCATGTTCTGAACAGCCTGACCTACGGCACCCTTCAGCAGATTGTCGATGCAGGAGGTGACGAGCAGTTTGTTGCCGTATTTCTCTACATGGACGAGCGCCTTGTTGGTGTTCACTACCTGTTTTAGGTCGATGGCCTTGTCGCAGTAGTGGGTAAAGGCCGCATCCTTATAGAAGTCTTTGTAGGCTTCGATGATCTCTTCTACGGGAGCCTTGGTCCTGATGACTGCCGTGCAGAAGATGCCGCGGGCGAAATCGCCTCGATAGGGGATGAAGTCGATGTCGGCGTCAAGATAGCCCTGAATCTGCTTGAGCGACTGGCGGATCTCGGCGATGTGCTGATGCTGGAAGGGCTTGTAGATGCTCAGGTTGTTGTTGCGCCAGGAGAAATGGGTGGTGGCTCCCGGCTTCTGGCCTGCGCCAGTACTGCCCGTGATGGCATTCACGGCCACATCCTCTTTCAGCAGGTTCAGATAGGCTGCAGGAAGGAGCGCCACCTGAATGCAGGTAGCAAAGCAGCCTGGATTGGCGATATGCTGCGCATTCATGATCTCTTCCTTGTTGATCTCGGGCAGACCATACACGTAATCGTGGTCGCCCTTGATGCGGAAGTCCTGTGCCAGATCGATGATCTTCACGTTGGCGGGGATGGTGTGCTCCTTGAGGAATGCCTCGCTCTTCCCGTGTCCGAAACAGAAGAATACGACGTCCACCTGGTCGAAAGGCATCTCGCTGGTGAACTTCAGGTCGGTCTCTCCGATGAGCCCTTCGTGGACATCTGACACCAGATTGCCTGCGTTGCTCTCAGAGTTGGCAAAGACAATCTCTGCCTCGGGATGGTTGAGCAGCAGGCGGATCAGTTCTCCGCCTGTATAGCCTGCTGCGCCTAATATTCCTATCTTCATATTTTCAATGGTTTATCTGGCCGTTCCCCCCTCCTTTTGGAGGGGATGGGGGAGGCTCTTATCTCTTTTCGTCTTTGTGGATACCGTAGTAAACACGCAGAGGTGTGCTGGATACCTTGATGAAGCCCTTGGCTTCGTCGGCAGTCCAACCCGTCTGCGTCTCGCCATATTCGCCAAGCTTCGACTTCGTCAGGTCGTTCTCTGAATCGATGCCGACGGTCTCGAAGCCGTAAGGACGGAGCTTCAGGATAGAGGTACCGGTCACGTTGCGCTGTGAAGAAGTCAGCATGGCTTCCATATCGGGCATCACGGGCTCCAGATACTGGCTCTCGTGGAGGAACATACCGTACCAGTTGGCTACCTGATCCTTCCAGTACTGCTGCCATTTGGAGAGGGTAGACTTCTCCAGCAGGCGGTGGGCCTCGATGATCAGTTTCGGGGCTGCGGCCTCAAAGCCTACGCGGCCCTTGATGCCGATGATCGTGTCGCCTACGTTGGCATCACGGCCGATGGCGTAGCTGGCGCCGATCTCCTCGATCTTCTGGATGGCTTTCACCTTGTCGTCGAAGTGCTCGCCATTCACGGCAACAATCTCGCCCTTCTCGAAGGTGATCTTCAGCAGCGACTCCTGTTCCTTGGCCGTAACGTGCTTCAGATAAGCGTCTTCGGGGAGTCCCTGAGTGGGGTCGAGCAGTTCGCCGCCACAGATACTGGTGCCCCAGATACCTACGTTATAAGAATACTTCAGTTTGGTGAAATCAGCGAAGAATCCGTGTTCGTTCAGGAAGTCTACCTCTTCCTTACGGGTCAGCTTCTTGTCGCGAGTCAGCGTAATGATCTCTACGCCGGGAGCCATCACCAGGAAGGTCATGTCGAAGCGGATCTGATCGTTGCCTGCTCCTGTCGAACCGTGTGCAATAGCATCGGCACCAATCTCTTTGGCATAGCGGGCAATGGCGATTGCCTGGAAGATACGCTCAGAAGAGACGGAGATGGGATAGCAGTTGTTGCGCAGCACATTGCCAAAGATCATGTACTTCAGCGACTTCTCGTAATACTCGTGGGTTACATCGAGGGTTACGTACTGAACTGCGCCCAGCTTATAGGCGTTCTCTTCGTTCTTCTTCAGCTGTTCCTCGCTGAAACCGCCAGTATTGGCGCAGGCTGCATAGACATCCCAGCCGTCCTGGGTTAACTTCATTACAGTATAAGAGGTGTCGAGTCCTCCGGAAAATGCGACTACTACTTTTTTGTTTGCCATATCTTTTGCTTTATTGTTTACATTTGATAATTGTTCATTTGATTACGCTTTCCCGTCGATCTTCTTGATGCGCTCAATGACTTCATCGGGAATCTTGGCTGGCAGATGCTCTGTCGGGTCATACAGCATAGCGGTACAGATGCAGTACTTGCGGCCTGTGCGATGCAGTACATCGACATTCACGCAGCCTTCGCATCCCTTCCAGAACGCTTCGTCTTCCGTCAGGTCGGCGAATGTAACAGGCTGATAGCCTAGGGCTGTGTTCATCGACATGACGGCAGCACCACTGGTAAGCGAGAATATCTTGGCGTGTGGCCAACGGGTACGGGCCAGGGTGAAGGTCATGTCCTTGATGCGCTTTGCTACGTGATGTCCTCTGAAATCGGGGTGCACGATCAGTCCGGAAGTCGTTACATACTGCATGTTCTCCCATGTCTCGATGTAACTGAATCCGGCAAAACGACCATCTTTCGTCAGGGCGATGACGGCTTTTGCTTCCATCATCTTCTTGGTAAGATACTCATGTGTTCTCTTGGCAATGCCTGTACCGCGTACTTTGGCTGCTTCGGCAATGGTCTCCAGGATAGTGTCGACGTATTTCTCGTGCTCCGGACCTGCCACTAAGACTTCAATTTCTATTTCTTGTTCCATTTGTATATGAAAAGTAAACTCAAATCTTTGTTGAATGGATTATTTCATGTTTGGCACGACGTCACTTAATGTGTCGATGACGTCCTGATGCTTGATACCTTCTTTGATCACGATGAAGATCGTATCGTCTCCGGCAATGGTTCCCAGGATTTCTGGTATGTCGCTGTTGTCAATGTTCCAGGCGATACTACTGGCATAGCCTGGACGTGTCTTGATGATGCCTATGTTGCCGGAAAAGTTGATACTGACAAACCCCGGGACTTTCATCATTTCACGGATCGTATTGGGTGAGCTGACGCGCTTGTACATCGTTTCATTGGGCAGTACATAGACGTAGTTCCCGCTCATAGAGGCGGCTTTCGCTACTTTCAACTGCTTCAAATCTCGGCTCAAGGTAGCCTGAGTTAACTTGAACCCTTCTTTCTGGAGGGCACTCAACAGCTCATCCTGACTTCCCAGCTGCTGACTCGAAATGATGAGCCGCAATGCTTCTAAACGGTTGTTTTTGACCTTCATGTTGGTATATTTATTCAAAAGTTGGGTGCAAAATTACATATTATTTTGCGCCCAACCAAATAATTATGCATATTTTTGCAAAATTACTTATTCATATCGAAGCCAACGCGGACACCCTCGTATTGCTTGCTCAGGTCACCGATGGTCTGTAGGTCTTTGTTACCGCTCATGGCTGACATCGCCTGAAGAACTGTTAATAACTTATTGGCCTCGAACAAGATAGAGATGCCGTTGAGTTCTCTCTTTGTATAGCAGTTTACACTCAGCAACAGTCCTTTGAGGGTTATTTTCTGTGCGGCTTCATCGAAGGTGTATTTGCCGCTGAATGGCGTGCCGTCGATCCTAGAGGAAAAGGAACCGTCCTCGTTGAAAGTGATAAATGTGTTGCTGGGACTGATACCCACCTGTTGGTAGTAGGGCAGTAGTTTCTCTTCAATCTGAACAGCAGCAACCTCGCCACCAGCCTTGGCCAGAAGGTTCTTGCTCGTGAAAGCGCAGCCAGGACCTTTGTATGCCCAGGTTCCGATCAAGTTCTGCTGTTTCACTTTGTCGAGACCGATAACGCTGGTTATGGCATTCACCACGCCTGTGCCGTTAGTCATCGCACCCATGACCTGACCCATGTTCCCACAACTGACCAGTGCCAGACAAGCACAAGTTAGCATTCCGATAGTAATCTTTTTCATATTCATATTTTATACCTTAATTATTATATTCATGAAAGACGCCGCGAAATTACAACTTATTTTCAAAATCACCAAAGGAAATCAGTGAATATTATAATTCTTTCAGCTTTTCTATATATAATATAATAAGGTGTAGGCCTGAATGCGTCTTGATATTCGTCAAGAGTGTGATAAAAATGCATCTAAAATGCAATTTTTCTTCCGAAAAGTTTTGTTGGTTCGGAAAATCTTCGTACCTTTGCACCCGCTAAACGAGGACAGAAGTAGTACAAGAAGCGAGTGCTTTCTTATGTGAAGCACTTGGGTAAAAAGAAACGAACCGTTTTAATTTCTTGGATTTGGATAGTCGTTCTGAGACAGAGATAATGATAGACTGAAATTATACAAGGCTCCTAGGAACGAGTGCAATGAAAGTTTGCTTTCAATTGCCGAGTGACGACGGAGGCTCGTAAAAATTCTATCGAAGATACAATTTTTACAATGAAGAGTTTGATCCTGGCTCAGGATGAACGCTAGCTACAGGCTTAACACATGCAAGTCGAGGGGCATCATGGAGTTTGCTTGCAAACTCTGAT
>OMXK01000072.1 GCA_900314995.1 uncultured Prevotella sp. | reverse complement strand
TATGAAGTATTACAAACCCCTCGCTTGGATGATGGCGATAGCCATTGCCAGCACAACGTTGACTGCTTGCAGTCTTGACGGTAACGAACCCGAGAAGCCATTTACCACGTGTCCTGCATCAGAAACCACGCTATATGCCTGTGGTGTCAATGAATCTGGGACGCGCTCTATCGGTGACACACAGAATGTCCTTTTCACCGAGAATGATATTGAATGGTTTGACGTCACTACCCGTGAACTGCGCTTCTGCGACACGATGGCACCACTAAAGAAACAAATCCCGTTGCTTGCAAGCGTCGATTTCTATCTTGGTGGCGAACATCTCTTTTCAGGTGGGGCCACCCATGTCGGTCTCATCTGTAGCCAAGTGTTTGACGACCTTGTTCTTTGCTGTGGAAAGATGGATGGCGAGGTTATTGATGACGGCCACTACTACCTTTACGACTGCTATCCCAACACGCCGCAGTTTCTCAACGACGAGTTGGTGAAAGCCAATCGTGCAAAACGAGCAGCACAGTGGGAAACCTTCACAAAATATCTTGAAAGTAAGGGCAAACTGAAGAAATAACCTCCCGCGCAGTCATTCGTTGCAATTTTGGACTTTATAAGTAGAGAACAAAATTGCAACGAATTGTATGTATAGTATTTATGATTACGCCTATAATGGGCTACTCTATCTGAACAACGTCATGAGACCAAGGCACAAGCGGCTCTCACAACTGATGATTTACTCGACTACGCTCTGTCAGTCGAAGTGCAAGCACTGCAACATCTGGCAGAAACGACCAGTGGAGCATCTTTCGCTCAAAGATATTCAGCGAATCATGCAGAGCCGATGTGTGACGCAGAGAACCACCGTAGGACTGGAGGGCGGCGAGTTCATCCTTCACCCTCAGGCAGATGAAATAATGGCCTGGTTTCAAGAGAATCACCCTAACTACACGCTACTATCTAACTGTCTCGCGCCCCGTCGTGTTATAGATGCCGTCCGTCGCTATCAGCCCCGTCATCTTTACGTCTCTCTCGACGGTGGCCGCGAGACTTATCAGCGAATGCGGGGGCGCGACGGGTACGACCGTGTAATCGAGGTAGTGGAAGTCCTCAAAGATGATGTGCCCATGTCGCTGATGTTCTGTCTGTCGCCGTGGAACACATTCGATGATATGGCGTATGTGATAGACATTGCCAACCATTACAACATAGACATTCGCATTGGCATATACGGAACAATGGCCTTCTTCGATACGACAAGTGAACTGCTGACGGCATCGGACTTCGTGAAGCAAATTCCCCAAAGCATCCACAACACGCAGGAGAATTACGACTTCGTGGCACTCTATGACGAATGGCGCAATGGAAATCTTCGGCTCCGCTGCCAGAGTATTATGAGCTGTCTCGTCGTGCATAGCAATGGTGACGTTCCACTCTGCCAGAATCTTGATGTGGTGCTGGGGAATATCCACGAGCTATCGCTTGACGAGATTTTCAACGGCGTATCGGCCTGTTATACTCAACACCAGTATTCCAAGAACTGCAACGACTGCTGGATCAACTTCCACCGCAAGTACGACATCATCCTAGTGCGCAACTTCGAGCGTCTGCTGCCCAAATGGCTCATTGAGAAGTTCTACGGCCAATATCAGTGGAAGGCAGATCCCAAGCAGACATATCATAAACATCTAAAAGCAATACAATGATACAGGCACTCATCAACCGTAAACGGATGCGCACAGAGCATTATCTGCGCCAAACGTACCAATATTCATACGCCTTTGTCGGCATGGGCCAGCACTCGCTGACCAATCTCTATCCCGTCCTTCATTATCTCGGTGTACCTCTGAAATACATCTGCATTACGTCGGAAAGAAAAGCCTGGCTGATAGGGCGGAAATTCCCCAACGTAAAAGCCACCACCTCGCTCGACGAGATTCTGAACGATGAAGCCGTCAAGGGCGTATTCGTCTCGGCCTCCCCGTCGTCTCATTTCTCTATTGCCTCGCAAGTCCTCCGTAGCGGCAAATCACTCTTCATTGAGAAGCCACCCTGCCAGTCGTTAGAAGAACTCGACAGGCTGATAGACCTACAGCGACTTTATAGCTCCCCCGTCGCAATGGCAGGACTACAGAAACGCTACGCCCCCGCCGTACAACTACTGAAGCAAAGCCTCCGCAAAGAGTATCTTATCAACTACGACCTGCACTGTCTCACTGGAGCCTATCCTGAGGGTGATGCCTTGCTCGACCTCTACATCCATCCCCTCGACCTCGTTTGTCATCTGTTTGGAGAACCAGAAATCCTCGCCATCCGCCAAGTCGCCAAGGACTCCTACATCCTCATGCTCCAGCATCCACACATCGTCGGCACCCTTGAACTTTCAACCGCCTATACTTGGACTGCTGCCAAAGAAACGCTGAAAATCTGTACTAAGTCCGGCATCTACACACTCTCTCAGATAGAAGAACTTACCTTTACGCCCACTTCCTCCACCGTCCTCGGCATCCCAATGGAGAAACTGCGTCCACGTCACGAAACAAAGGAATTCCTCTTCCAGCGCAATAATTACACGCCTATACTGGCGAACAACCAAGTCTATACTCAGGGCTATTACAGTGAAATAGAAGCGTTCATCAGTCAGGTTGAAAAAAAAGAAAGCAAAGTCACGACATGCTTAAAGGCCGTTAGAGGTACATACGAATTGTTACAAACTGTCCAATCCGCAAAAACATCTCTTTCGGAGCACAAAAATAGCATTTTTACAAAAATTCACTGAAACTAGTTTCAGATTTTCGGTCATGTCGGGGGCTTTTTCGTGGGACTTTTAGTAACTTTGCGGCAAAACCGTTAAGTATTCAAATTGATTGGCAAAATGAAATTAGTGTTTACAATTAAAAAGTATCGTACATCTATCATATTGTTCTTGGTATTCGAAACTATTGCCGTCTGGCTGTGGCAGGCTACGGGCAAACTGTTCTTTCTGCTTAACTTCTCCTATATTGGCATTTGGGTCGCATTGGGACTTCTTCTTTTCACAGAAGGCTGGAAGTATGCCAGAGAATTTACTCAGTTTGGTGTCGGCTCTTATATGCTCGTGTTTCTCGGTCTGATATGCCGTGAGAATTTGCAGATTGAAGGCCTTTGGTACTATCTGCTATGTGGTGTCGTGGGGGCTGGTACGCTACATTATGCTATTGCTAAGATTCTCGGCCCGTTACTATTCGGGAGAGGATGGTGTGGATTTGCCTGTTGGACAACTATGATTCTCGATCTATTGCCTTACAAACAGAACAAAGTACCAAGAAAGAAGTGGGGCTTCATCCGATACATCATGTTCGCCTTGTCGTTGGCTATCGTCCTTCTCCTATTTTGGTTTGATATGGCTGATGCCTATACGATGTTTATACTCTTTGTAGTAGGAAACTTGTTTTATTATGTTGTTGGAATTGCCCTTGCCATCTTGCTCAAAGACAATAGAGCCTTCTGTAAATACATTTGCCCAATAACGGTATTCTTGAAACCTATGAGCTATTATTCTCTACTTCGTATCAAGTGCGACGAAGACAAATGCATCCGTTGCAGAAAATGTCTGAAGATATGTCCGATGGATGTTGAGGTAAACAACAATTCGCGCAGTCGTAAGAATGCCACCGAATGTATCCTCTGCCAGCAATGTACGAAGGTCTGTCCTACAAAGGCGCTGAAATGTTGAGTCAGTTTAAGTTATAACAATAACACAAAATGAATATGAAGCAAGCCGTCATCACCATCCTGCTCGCCCTCGTTGCAATGGCGGGGCAGGCCCAGACAAAGACAGCAACAAAAACTCAAATAACATTCGTGACCCATTCACTTTATGTCTAAATTTCAAAAAAGAAACAAAATCGACGCTCAAACAACGATTCCCATCAAAAAGTTTGGTCGATTCAATAAAAAGCACTACCTTTGCACCCACTAGAACCCGCCAAGCCTCTCCACGATGCTCAAATGTGCGGGTCGTTTTATTTTTATACGATGAGCAACAGAATCCCATTCCCGAAACCTTCGACTTTAAGGAAGGCGAAGGCGAGGGTGCCTTCGTCATCCGCAATATTTCTGTTAAATAAGCCGGTTATGAATAAGAAAACCATTATCACCATCCTCCTTGCCCTCGTTGCAATGGCGGGGCAGGCACAGATACACTACCGGCTGGAAGGAACAATCGGTGATTCCACATTGAATACAAGGCTGCTACTCAACCAAGGAATGTCGGCAATGAAGTTGGTCAACGCTGCCATCGACACCCTTGAAGTCGTGGGTGGAAAACTGATTCCGACAGAAGGGACGCTCGAAGAGCCAGCATCCTTCGACTTGAAGTCAGTCACGGAGGGAGATGAAAAGCTAGACATCCAATCACCTGTGTTTATCATAGAAGACGGGACGATGCGCATACACTTTAATCAGAAGGCGGAAGAGTACAAGGCACCTGACTCTCCGCTCAACAGGGCTTTCACTGAGTTCGTGGGTGCCTTCTATCCCTTGCTGCATGGCGATTCCATCAGGCAGCAACGGCTCGACAGTCTGATGCGGAGCG
The DNA here is from genome assembly GCA_900314995.1 of uncultured Prevotella sp. Classification (GTDB taxonomy): domain Bacteria; phylum Bacteroidota; class Bacteroidia; order Bacteroidales; family Bacteroidaceae; genus Prevotella. The sequence continues at coordinate 1,739 of OMXK01000072.1, read as the reverse complement.
AACTCTCCCGACACAATGACGATATATTGGGAATGCAAGCCCTGGCAATGGTCTACACCCATGTCAAGCCTACGACCGTGGCCTCATGGCTCGAACTGATGAGTCCGCGCGTGAAAGCAGGAGAAGCGTGGTACGGAATGACGATGGGACTCAAGGCAATGGGCGTTGACATGAAGTCGGAAAAGAAATCCTTCAGCCCTGCCGAGGGCGAGAAGTTCGTGGACTTCGCCGTCGAATACAATGGCAAAACCACCCGCCTCAGCGACTACGTGGGCCGTGGCAAGTACGTGCTCGTCGACTTCTGGGCTTCATGGTGCGGCCCATGCCGAATGGAAATCCCCAACATCATTGCCGCCTACAACAAGTACAAAGACCGCGGCTTGCAAGTCATCGGCATCGCCGCATGGGACAAGCCCGAAGACACGCTGAAAGCCATCAAGGACGACGGCGTGCCCTATCCGCAAATCATCAACTCCCAGGAGATCGCCACCAGTACCTACAATCTCCAAGGCATCCCCCACATCATCCTTTTCTCCCCCGACGGCACCATTCTCGCCCGAGGACTACGTGGTGAGGACATCAATAAGAAACTCGAAGAGATATTCCCCGATAACAAATGAAACGAAACAAAATATGAACAAGAAAACCAACTAGTCACAGGGACTGGCATCTGGGTGTCACAAGTTCCTGTGGAGACCTGGTACAATGAGCAGCTGGAGATTGTTGGTGGTGATAGCAACACCATAGAGCAGAAACGTTTGGTGATGCTTTGGAACTGATCTGTTATAATAACGACGATGAGGATGATCCCGACTTCTGTCCGTCAATCAATGATGACTGCTTTAGCTCGCAACAAATACATCTGTGAGATAGCTGACCAGATAGTATTTAAATAGATTAGGGTAATGAAGAGGCTATTTGTCATCATAATGCCCATAAGCAGAGAGGACATCAACATGGACTTCTGTTTCGAAAATGCGATAAATAAGTCGATGCTTCTTTGTGATTTCACGGCTCCATCTACCCTCGGGCTTTCCTTTCAGCGGTTCAGGGTGGCCCAGTCCTGTCTTGGGATGATCGTAAAGTTCGCCTATAAACCTAAGAGCTTTTTTGTACACCTTAGGCTCATAGCGCAGAAGATTCTTCAAGTCTGCCTGAGCCTCCTCCTTGATGATGACCTTATATTGGCTCATAAACTGCGAATATACTTGTCGAGTTCATCCACATTGGCAAAACTCTTGCCAGTCTGTTCCTCAGCCCGTTCTATCTTGGCAAAGAATTCCTCTTCTGTCATCAATGAGGAGTCTTCCTTCTCTGCTACAAGCTTACGCAAGTATTTTGCGGCTCGTTTCAGAAGGTTTTCATCCTCTGCTATAATGCTCATATTACGAAGCAGTTCGGCATTCATCTGTATTGCTGTCATAGTTACAATTCTTTTTAATCTGCTGCAAAGATAAGCATAATTTCCGAATAAACAAATAAATACGAGATAAAATGAACAAAGTCGATAAGAACAGGCCCGTTTCAAGTATCATAATAACGACGATGAGGATAATCCTGACTATATGCCAAAAAAGACGCATAATGTTTGAAAATAAAAAAAATAATGTTTATCTTTGCAAAGTGATTCTAATTGTAAAAATATGAAGGATGATTCTGAGAAAATAGTTCAGTCGCCCGAACAGATAGCCGACCATCTGCGTGTGACTTATGTTCCCACCTATCTGTTGGCTGCGGCA